>CAZTTF010000158.1:0-64357 GCA_964616365.1 uncultured Lewinella sp.
GATATCCGACAAGGTTACCTCAACGCAGCGCCGGAACGCGCTGTGCGTGTCCGGGTTAAAGGCACCAGGGGATGGCTGACAATCAAAGGGCTGGGGCATGGCATTAGCCGGCCAGAGTTTGAGTATGAGATTCCTCTTAAAGATGCCCGCTCACTACTCGCCATATGCGAGCAACCCATAATCGAGAAAATGCGCCATGAGGTCATGGTCGCAGGGCATTTATGGGAAATAGATGAATTCTTAGGCGCCAATGCCGGGCTGCTGATGGCAGAAATTGAGCTGAGTAGTGTTGATGAAGCTTTTGTTTTGCCAGCCTGGACAGGCGAAGAGGTGTCCATGGACCCTCGGTATTTTAATGCTTCTTTGGTCAGTTTGCCCTACTCGCAGTGGGGAAACGGATAGTTTTAGTGGCACATCAGCTGCTGATCATTCATTCTCCTCGGGCCGGAGCCCCTCGCCCGCCCAGCTCCTAGTTACTAGCTCCAAATTCTCTCCTCGGGCCGGAGCCCTCCGCCTTCCTAGCTACTAGCTCCTATTTTCTGACTCTCTCCTCGGGCCGGAGTCCCTCACCCGCCTAGCTCCTAGTTACTAGCTCCAAATTCTCTCCCGGGGCCGAAGTCCCTCGTTCGCCTAGCTCCTAAACCTTACCTTTAAGCGCACTAAAATAATGCCTAATGATCTATCGTAAGCTTGCATTCATTGCTTTTCTCTTCTTACTGAGCACCTGCGTCCGCGCCCAATCAGTTCCAGAGCTAGAGAATCATCCTCAACTCGAATCATTCAGCCTGGAGAGTCCCGCGCTCAGCAAGTTTTGGGGAGACTCCCGGACAGTATACGCCGCTGTGCTTTTACCCTCCGGTTATGTTGAAAATGAGAATCGTACCTACCCGGTGCGCTACAATATTGCTGGCTATGGCGGCCGTTTTGACCGCGTCAACCGCCTGGTCCGAAACCCGAAGTTCAAATCCTGGTGGGAAGGGGAGGACGCTCCGCAAGTGATTACGGTTTTTCTGGACGGCTACGGCCCATACGGTGATCCCTATCAACTAAATTCCGCAAATAGCGGTCCGTACGGTGATGTCCTGATTGAAGAAATTATTCCCGCTATCGAGGCAAAATACCGCACTCAGGGAGCTAAAGGACGCTACACCGACGGTTGTTCTACCGGCGGCTGGGTTTCGCTGGCCCTCCAGATGTTCTATCCCGATGAGTTCGCGGGATGCTATTCTTATTCTCCTGACCCCGTGAGCTTCAATCACATGCAGTTGATCAATATTTACGAAGACGAGAATGCTTACGTGAGTAAGTATAAGCTGGAACGCCCAAGTAAGCGTACCCGTCTTGGCGAACCAGTGTTCACCATCAAGAAAGAGGTGTTTGATGAAAATAAGGCTGGAGCCTCTGGCACCTATGTTGACTCTAAAGGGCAATGGGGCGCCTGGAACGCATTGTATAGCCCTAAGGGGGAAAACGGACTGCCCAAACCCGTATTTGACCCTGAAACGGGGGCAATTGACAAAGAGGTTGCTACAACATGGAAAGCTTACGATTTACTCTTACTGGCCAAGGAAAACTGGACGACACTCGGACCAAAGCTGCAGGGGAAAATATATGTGTGGATGGGGGACATGGATAATTATTACCTCAACAATGCCCTGAGGGAAATGGACGCTTTTCTGCAAGCTACTACTTCCCCCAAGTCTGATGCTGTCCTGGAATTCGTTGCCACAAAAGGGCATTGTGATGATTACAGCCACACTGAAGTCTTGAAGAAAATCGAGGCAGCTAATCAGTAAGCAGTTCCTTAAATAGGTGCGTCGGATTTCTCCCGCAAATAATAGAAAAATTGTCGTGACAACAGATTAGCTTTACCCCGAATTTGGCTAAGTCCCGAAGAGATATACAGGGAGGTTGATTCGGACCGGATTTTGGGTAAAATCATGTTGTATGGCAGTTGTTTCGATCTTCGATATTTTTAAGATTGGTGTTGGTCCATCGAGTTCTCACACGATTGGTCCGTGGAAAGCGGCACTTGATTTTGTAAGACGGATGCCCGACTTAGCTTTTGACCGGATAGTAGTAGAACTGTACGGCTCATTATCCAAGACAGGAATGGGCCACGGAACGGCTGCTGCCGTTCAACTTGGCCTGATGGGATTTGAAACAGAGACGGTAGATACCTCCAGGATTGAGGAGTACCTGGCTGAGCTACGTTCGCAGATGACCCTTGACCTGAAGGGGAAAACGGTAATCTTCAATCCCGGCACTGATGTGATTTTTACGGACCTTAACCACGATGCCCATCCGAATACCTTAGTCTTTAACGTCTACAGTAATGGTAAGCTCATTTACGATAGGGTTTACTGCTCAATTGGAGGAGGCTTCATCAATTGTGTTGGTGAAGAGATCAATGAGACGTCTCACACGATTCCATATCCGATTGAGAATGGTAAGGAGTTGTTGCGCTACGTGGATAGCCTGGAAAGGTCCATTGTAGGCATCGTGATGCAGAACGAGCTGGCCCTGCGGTCACTTTCGCAGGTTGAGGCTCAGCTAAGCGGTATCTTCGATACGATGAAGAGTTCTGTGTACCGTGGGTGTATCACGGAAGGGGTGCTGCCAGGCGGTCTCAACGTCAAACGACGGGCTGCGGCGATGTGCCGGGAGTTACTTAAAGGACGCAGGTTCAGAACCCAAAAGGGGTGGGAGAAACTGATCCGGAAATCTAGCCGGGATTTCAATACCATCAATAAATGGGTAAGCTGTTTTGCGCTGGCGGTAAATGAAGAAAATGCCGCAATGGGAAGGATCGTGACTTCTCCTACAAACGGTGCCGCCGGAGTCGTTCCTGCCGTAATCCTCTATTACGATTTCTTCGTTGAGCAATCCTCCTTGATGGGAATCGAGGATTTTCTATGCGTTGCCGGAGAGATAGGTTCCCTATTCAAAAAAGGCGCTACGATCTCAGCCGCCGTAGGAGGGTGCCAGGCTGAAATAGGCGTGTCTTCTGCTATGGCAGCAGGAGGCTTGACGCAGGCAATGGGCGGAACGGCCCGTCAGGTATTGATGGCCGCAGAAATAGCGATGGAACATCATCTGGGACTTACCTGTGATCCGATCGGAGGGCTGGTGCAAATCCCCTGTATCGAGCGCAACGCCATGGGGGCCATGAAGGCAATTACTGCCGCTAATCTTGCTTTGTCAGGAGACCCGCGCTACTCAAAAGTTGACATTGATACCGTTATCCAAACCATGTGGGATACAGCCATGGCTATGAATGATCGATTCAAAGAAACCTCTGAAGGGGGGCTGGCATTTAACCTTCCGGTGGCATTGGCGGACTGTTAAAGCCTGTTAAGTAAATTTTTTTTTGATTTTTTTTGACTCCGTAAAGTTCACCGTCTCAGAAAAAAGGTGAAGCATAGTAAAAAATATTATGAGAATTATCCTGGCGGTATAAGTTTATGATTAATAGGTGTTTGTGAGGGGTGATGGTCTTTTGGCCTATGTCTTTCAGCTTACTAATTGCTACTAAGTATCGGGTTAGGGTAGGGGGAAAGCCACTTTCCGTGTTAGTTAATAAATTGTAAAAATGACAAGGCCAGCCATCGTTTTGCAGGTTTTTCCAGTCTAATCAGCAACACGGCAATTTTGCCACCCTATTATCCTTAAGCCCCCTAGAACATGCGTTATCTAACCCTATTTCCAATCCTCATTATTTTTTTATATTCGTCTTTTGTATCTGCACAAGTACCTGTTCTTCAGTGTGATCATCCAGACTATATTGGTCTTGAAGCTTTTTACAACGCTACCAACGGTGAAAACTGGAAGCGTGCGGATGGCTGGATGACTACGTGCTCTCCCTGTGAGTGGTATGGCATTCGTTGTGATGAAAATGACCGGGTAACGGTCATTGCATTGCCGGAAAACGACCTGACGGGTGAGTTGCCAGAGCAAATTGGAACGATCGAATTCCTGTCCACACTTTCAGCTCCTGGAAATGCCCTGACTGGATCATTACCCCAATCACTTTACCGTCTGGACATTTGGGACCTTTATCTGAGTGATAACTTCCTGACGGGGACGCTATCGGAAAACGTTGCAGCTCTGAAAAACCTGCGGTTTTTGCGCTTGCAGAACAACGACCTGAGTGGTGACCTGCCCCAGGGGTTGTCTAACCTCCGGAACCTGCGTCGCCTTAACCTTGAAGGCAATAACTTCGGAGGAGAGATGCCTGCTGGAGTAGCTGATCTTCCGCGACTTGATATTATTGATATTCGCGACAACAACCTCTCCGGCTGTCTGCCCGATGATGTGCTAAGCCGTTGCTCGGATAATGGTATTCGCTTCTCTGGTAATCCGGGCTTACCGTTTTCGGGTGATCTTGCCAGTTTCTGTTCAGAAGACCTTGTTGCTAGCGACCAGATCGGAGCACCCTGCGACGACGGTAATCCTCTTACATCTAATGATGAGATTACTGGTGACTGTGGCTGTGGAACCGCTTCTGACGAACTCCAGATCGAAGACACCCAGGGAATTAATGTTGATCAGATTGGTCTGTCCGCACCTGAAGAATCAAATGCAACGCCTTCGGTAAATGGACTGCAGGTACCTGCAACCAATGTGCAGGCCATCTTTGAAGAGGTATCAGTTTTCCCTAATCCCTTTTCCGGCACAGAACTGCGGATCAACCTTCCCGGGAACACAGGTAATGCCGGATTGCGAGTTTACGCAATGGCAGGGAGTACGGTAGTTGCTCAGGTTGTTACCGGAGAGGTTGCTAGCCTTCCGGTCCCTCAGCTTAGTCCAGGATTTTACCTGGTAGAAGTCATTATTGAAGGGCAGCGTACTGTTCGTAAGTTGGTGGTGGAATAAATACCGGCCGGGTATTTATGTGATCGACCGAAATCTATTTAATCCCGGAATTCAGCTCCTCTTCGCCACTATGTGCGGAGAGGAGCTGTTGCTTACCCTACTCAACGTGAGGTTTGGCAAAAATGCTTGATTTCCTCTAGTTGAAATGGATCAAGTAATATGTTTGGTTTGTTTCGTCTGTTAGTCATTGTGGCTGTTAGACGGTCATGATTGCCTAATTCGCTAAAAGACTAACAGACTTGATAATTACGGGAGATTAAAGGATGATAGTCAGCAGCTTGCATTATTGCCTCGTACAACCCTGACGTTACTCATTATGGTACTTTTCTCCCCTTAGGATTGTCATGCCCCGATAAAGTTGCTCCGTAAAAAAGAGCCTGATCATTTGGTGACTGAAGGTCATTTGGGACAAACTGAGTTTACCGTTAGCGCGTGCATACACGGATGGCGGAAATCCAAATGCACCGCCTACAACAAAGACCAGCCGACGGTAAGGGCGTTGGAGCTGTTGGTCCAACCACTGGGCGAAAGCTACACTGCCGAATGTTTTGCCTCCTTCGTCCAGTAGGATGAGCCCATCATCATTCTTAATTCTGGAAAGCAACAACTCTCCTTCCTTTTCTTTTAGCTGTGTGGGTTTGAGCTTGCCGGCGTTTTTGATGTCCGGCAACACCTCAAAAGTTACGGGTAAATAGTGCTTTAACCGTTTAGCATAAATGGCTTCCCCTTCGCGGAGGTAGGATTCGGAAGTTTTACCGATATAGTAAACGTGTACTTTCATGTGGAAAAATTAGCATAGCGAAAGGCGCTGGCAAAATAGGTGAACTAAACGGGAAAGAATTTTTGCGGCAAAGGAACCCATTGACATGTTACTGCAACGTGTAGGGAATAATCTGATAGGGCCATGAATTTAGACCGCTAAGTAGCTTACCTTCGTCACGAAAATATTTAATATGTTCCATCAATACACGCTAGATAACGCTGTTGTCCTGAATGATATCCTTGTTGCTTTTCTCGGAGCAGCCGGTTTCGACAGCTTTCAGGAGACTTCACAGGGCCTGCTGGCTTTTGGTTCCGCTGACCAGCACGAATATTGGTGCGCACAACTAGACCAATACGGCGAACAATTTAATTTTACCTACAGTTGGGAGCCGCTTGAAGAGCGCAATTGGAACGAGGAATGGGAAAGCAATTTTACCCCCATAAGGGTAGGGGATCGATTGTTGATCAGAGCAGACTTTCACGCGGCGGATCCATCAGTAGAGCAAGAGCTTGTTATTACCCCGAAGATGGCTTTTGGGACCGGGCACCACGCTACAACCTACATGATGTGCGAGCTGCTTTTTGAGCATGATGTGGCGGGGACGCGGGTGCTGGATTATGGTAGCGGCACCGGAGTCCTGGCTATTCTCGCCAAGCGGCTCGGAGCCGCTTATGTAGATGCTGTTGATATCGAAGCGCCCTCAGCCGAAAGTACCGCCGAAAATGCAGCAAAGAACAAGGTTAGTCTAGACGAGGTAGTACTTGGTGAACTCAAGGATGTACCCATGGGTAAGCCCTACGACCTCATCCTCGCAAACATTAATAGGAATGTAATTTTAGCCACCGCTGGCGCGTTGTACGAACGGTTGAAACCAGGAGGGATTGTTTTCTTCAGCGGTATCCTCGCACAAGATGAACAACTTCTTATCGATCGCCTTACTGAGGCTGGCTTTAACCACCAGGAAACCCGCCGGCGGGAAGACTGGCGAGCTTTTATTTTTATCCGTGACTAAACCGCTGACATGCGCCGATTTCGTTTCGTAATTCTGGTATTTTTCCTCTCTGCCTTTGCTTCGAATGCCCTCCAAGCTCAGAAGCTTATTGACTTTGACTCCTCCGGAGATATGGTCAACTACCTTGAATTACTGGAAGAGCATATGAATGCCACGGGTAATAGCAGGGCGAAAAATGCTTATGCTAATTTTGCCGGTGTATTTACCGGAGGAGGCTTCGACGAGCCGCGCCAGCGTATAATAGCTGAAACAACGGTGGCGCTGGCTAAACGACGCATCAGTGTCGGAAAGGGAATGTCTGACTACCTGGACCTGTTGACCTTCATGACGGGAATCCCGGAGAAGCCCAATATTCCGTTCGATGAATTTCACACTTCCTTTTCAAGCTATCTGGAGCTCCCTGATGCGAGAACCAACTCAATCATGGAGGTACTCCGACGGGCTAAAACCTTCCTCGCTGAGCAACGATTTGAATCGACAAAAGACAACACCGGTTGGTTGGTAATAGGTGGGTCGGTCAGGTTCGAGTTTGATGAGGCAGTGGTTTTACGCATTGATACTATTCGTCAACTGTTAGCCGTAGGTAGAAAAGATACTTTACGAATTGATGAAACACAGTTGTTTGTTGACCTTGCTGCAGGCGTAGCCCGTGGTAAAGGAGGAAGAACAGACTGGCAACGGCAAGGGCTAGATGAAAGCGTATTTGCTTTACTTGTTGACTATAGTTTCGAGACCAAAAGGATGCTCTACACGGCAGACTCGGCTCACTTGCAGTACCCGCAATACTTTGAAGACGAAATTTTGGTGGGTACGTTCACCGATAAAGTGCAACCCGGTGGTGCCAGGGAAGGGGCTGAGTATCCCAAATTTATCTCCAGTGATGGTTTCGTGGAGTTTGCCAACGTCGGAGAAAACATCAACCTCTACGGTAACTTTGAGTTACGGGGAGGGACCGTCTATTCTATCGGAGATCAAGGCCGCCAGGCCCGGGTAACCCTGACGATTGAGGTAGACGGCAAAGACAGGACAATAAAGGGTAAAGGACGAACCTTTGCGATCAAAAAAGGAGAAGCAATTGGCGGGCAGGGCGTAGAAACAACTATTTACCTGGGTAAGGACAGCCTCTACCATCCCAGTGTGACCATGCGTGTTGATATCCCAGGCCGTGAGGTCGACCTGACCCGTTCCGGGTCAGGCGCCGACCAAAGCCCTTTCTTTCATAGCCTCAATAACCTGAATATTTACGCTGACCATATCAATGTTTACCTGGACGGAGACAGTGCTGTAGTCGGTAAGCCAACCTTATTAGCATTAGAAAAAGACCCGGTTGTCTTTGAAAGCAAAGACTATTTCAGTGAGCGGGAGTACCAATTCATCCGGGACATCGCCAGGGCGAATCCGCTTGATATAATTTATGCTTACCGCATGGGGCCTGAAGGGGGGAACGACCTTATTTCTGCCCAAAACATTGCGGGTATGTTTGGCGCCGGCTTTAAGTCTAGAGATATCCAGCCCTTGCTGTATGATCTACAAACCAAAGGGTTTCTCCTGTACTTTCAGGAAACCGACGAGGTGCTTTTGCTCCCTAAACTGTCGCACTACGTACGCGCCAGCAGAGAAGAGATTGATTATGACCGGCTGAGAATTGTTTCGGACACAAAAAAGGAGAACGCAATACTTGACCTCAAAACGGGAGAGATACGGATTGAAGCCATTCAGCCGGTAGAATTCAACAAAGAAAAGCAGATTGCTATCAAGCCTTTGGGCAACCAATTGGTCGTGAAGAATAACCGTGACTTTGAATTTGCGGGTGATATCTATGCTGGAGGGATGTTCATGACCGGTAAAGGATTCAATTTTAAGTATGATCCCTACCACATTGTGCTTGACTCCGTCCGTTTTCTTGACCTTTTCCTACCCGTGGATGATTTCATCGGCGAAGGGATGGAGCGGCAAAGCACGGGTAGCCGCATTGAGCATATTAGCGGCTATCTGCTCATTGACGCTCCCCGTAACAAAAGTGGTACTGAGGATATTGCTTACTTCCCGTCACTACAGAGCAAAGACAAGAGCTACATCTTTTATGACCGCGGAGATACCTCTGCGGTATACGCCAGAGACAGCTTCTACTTTGAACTAGATCCCTTTAGCCTTAATGGAATGGATAGCCTCTTGTCAAGTCAGGTCGAATTTGATGGGCAATTGGTAAGTGGTGGCATCTTCCCTGACATGGAAGAAACCCTAAGTGTGCAGGAGGACGGAAGCCTTGGCTTTATCTCGCAAATAGAGGATGGGGGACAGTCAACCTACGGTGATAGAGGTAATTATGAAGGAGAGATTGTCTTGAGTAATCGTGGCCTTGAGGGAAAGGGACGTTTAAGTTATCTCGAGGCGAATATTGACAGCGAAGACCTGAAGTTTACCCCGGAGCGCACGACAGCCTCGGCAAAGTCCTTTGCCCTCGAGGAAAGTGTATCCGGAGATCGGGTAGTTCCCCAGGTGCAAGGTACCGAGGTGAACATTGAGTTTATCCCTTACGGTGATTCACTGGTGGTAAACTCCGTTGAGGATGCTCCCTTTGATCTGTTCAAAGCCGGAGAGCACCGTTTTGACGGAGGCTTGGTCTTGACCCCGGAGGCGTTGAAAGGAAATGGTACCCTCGGCTGGTCTGCAGCAGATATGAGCAGTAAGGACATGGACTTCACCACCTTTGGAGCATCAGCGGATACCGCAAATGTATATATCCAGGGAATTGCCCAGGATGACCGACTGGCCCTAAGTACAACGAATGTGAAAGCAGAAGTTGATTTTACCACCCAGAAAGGAAGCTTTGAGAATAACTCTGACGAACTGGCTACGGCATTGCCTTACAACCAGTTTAAAACGAGTATTGATCGGTTTGACTGGGATATGGCGGGGGGTAATGTCACCTTCCAGGCTGAGATCGATAAGAATAGGTTCACGTCGACCCATCCCGATCAGGATGAGCTCACTTTTACGGGAGACTCCGCTACCTTTGACATCAATACCAGTATGTTGAACGTCAAGGGGGTGCCTTTTATCCGTTCAGCTGATGCGAAAATTATTCCCGGAGATGGAAGCATTCGGGTAGAACCCGGCGCTAAGATCACCGAAATCACAGATGCTCAGATTGTGGCGGATACCATCAATCAGTATCACGTGATCAACCGCGCTACCGTACAACTGCTTGGCCGTAAAGAATACCGGGCCTCAGGCTTTTACGAATACAATGTTGGGCCACATATCCAGGAGTTTGAACTTCAGGATATCACTGGAACCAGAGTCGGTAAAGGAAAGAAAGACGAAAAAGCTACTGCGACTAGAGCAGAGGGGAAAATCGAGGAAGGGACAACCTTTTTTGTAGATAATAAAACGCGGTTTTACGGGACAATAAACCTTGATGCCCGGGAGAAAACGCTTTTGCTAGAGGGTTTTGCCAAGATTGAAGCAGAGCACTTTCCGGGGGCACAATGGTTTACCGTAAGGTCTCCTGGAGACCGTAAGGATCTTACGCTCAGGGTAGAAACGCCTAAAGACCGTGACGGGCTTCCGTTATTTACGGGTTTCTATCTCAGTAAGCCTGGCCGGCAGGTGTACCCAAGTATGGTCCAGACGCTGGATTTCCGGAAAGACCATGCTATTCTAGATGCCAACGGCATCTTTAACTACGATGAAAGTGCTGACATCTTCCGCTTTGGTGATAGTGTTCGGGTCTTTAATCCCTCCGCTTTGGAGGGTAACCTGATGGAGTTTGATCACGGTAATCAAAAGCTGTCTGGTAGTGGTACACTGGGAATTGGTGGTCGCCTGAAATACGTTAAAATGAAGACCTATGGTACAATTGCCATGGATCTCCCGAGCACTGCAGCTCGGCCCGTAACGATTGCACCCGAGCCAGAGCCTGCTCCAGAACCCGAGAAAAAAGACGATGAGCCGCCCAGCATGTTCATCCTGGAAGAAGAAACTAAAGAAGAGGAAGTTGCCGCCGCAGATTCTACCGGAGTATCATTGACTATTGATGGGCCAGTAGAGGCAGCCTATCCCGACGTCAAAGTGTCAGCCATGGCTGCCATCGACCTGATTCTGCCGGATCGCCTCGTGAACCTGATGGCTACGGATCTGATTTCCGGGGCCTATGGTGCCCCTGGCTTGAATGTCGTCACCGGTAAGGAATTTTACCAGGCTGGACTAAAGTCCCTGTTCCCGGTAACCAAGGAACGCTCGTTAGCTGAGCAATCACTCGCTGCCGGCGTATTCAACGTCGACAAAAAGATTAACCCACATACCTTCCTGTTTACGAAGTTGAATATGAAGTGGTCCAATGACTACCAGGCCTTCTTTACTACAGAAAAGCTATCTGGCTTAGCTTCCATCAAGGGTAACCCCATTGGTAAGATGCTGGAGGTGCACATGATGGTGAAGATGACCGCTAAGGGAGAGGACCGACTGTACATTTACATCAAGTCTCCAAGTGAATTGTACTACTTCTTTGGGTTTACGGACGGCATAATGAACGTGGTCTCCAACAATACTCAGTTTATGAATGCGCTGGAAGGAATGAAGGCTAAAGAACTCATCCTGAAGATGGATGATGGTCAGACCTACGAGATATTGCCCGTTAGCCCCGGAACGGCTCAGACCTTCTTAAGAACAGTAGATACTGCTTTTGGGGAAAAGAAATAGTGAGGCTACCGTAGTGTGGTAAAGCTAGCAGGGTAATTCCTGCCATTCGCTGTACCAGCGTACATCCGGCAAAAGCCTGCACCTGCGACCGCGCCCATTGCCTTTCGTCGAATAAATTACCCATTTTTCAGTGCTATTCCCTACATTGGGAGCCTAACCACAAACACACAGCATGTCTATCCTTAATGATCTTAAACGCGTATTTTTCGGTGCAAAATCTGTTGCAAAACATCAGGGCGGTAAGGCCGCTGATGCACTGAAAGACGTTGGCGACAACCTCGCAGATGAAGGAAAAGACCTCCTTGATGATACCAAAGCTGCTGCTCAGGAATTGGTGGATAAGGCTCCGGAATATTTTGAGAAAGGTAAGGACGCGCTGGAAGACTTGACTGATAAAATCTGGCGGGATGCTGATGCGGCTGTCGATAAGGCTAAGGCAATGAAAGACCAGGCGAGTGATAAGATCAACAGTAAACTCGAAGAGCTGAATCCTACGCCAGAACCTGCCCCCGCACCAAAAGCTGATGCCCTCTTCGGGGAAGATTTTGAACTCGATCTGATTGAGTCTGATCCGGCTGACCTTGATACTGGTAACTCAAAATTGGGAGACTTGAAGGATAAGGCAGGGGCGATCCTCGGAGATGTGAGCGAAAAAGCAAGCGCCGTTCTTGGTGACCTCAACGAGAAGGTAACTCCTACACTCGACGCTGCCGCAAAGGCTGGCCTTTCGGCACGCGACAAAATTGCCGACGTCTCCGAAAAAGTAGGCAAAGAAGTCATGGAGAAGGGAGATGAGTTCCTGAACCGGGCCGCAGAAGCTGGAGCAGAAGCCAAGAGCAAGTTTGACGACTTCGTTGATCATGCCAATACGGAGGCTGAGAAAATGAAAATGGAAGACGCGATTGAGGAAGCCAAGGCCGCAGCAGAGCAAGCTGAAGCCCGTGCCCGCGCCTTTGACGGCGCGGAGGGTAACCGCGACACCTCCGAGTCAACACTCTCCGGTACCGACTCATTCTTCGATCGTGCCGATCGTTTCGCTAAGGGTGATTACCACGGTGACAACCCACGTCCGGTTACAGTTCAGGACAATCCCGACGCCCCTAAGAAAACTGAAGGAGGAATCATTTCCGGCTTTCTCGATGAAGATGGAGACGGAGATAGCCTGATTGACGATGCCCAAATCGTAGAGGAGGAATAACCCCTCTACTTCCCGGTAAGTATCATAAACATTGTTCTGGCTAACTCTCTTGCGTTAGCGGTAGATGCGTATGTCAGGCCTAAGCGCCACATGGCAAAGGCTTTAAGCGCCTTGCCCGCTCGGCTCAATTGCCTGCTGTAGTGCAGGTATTGGTGGAAAACCTGATACTGATAGGCGGAAAAAGGTACGCGCTCCGGTACACCTTCAAGATTGTAGGCAGCTGCTATACGACTGATGTTTTTCTCCAGCAGCTCATCATCAAGGTAATGGGCACTTCGTTGATCGGGGTGCAGGTGAACAACGGCAGTATAGCTGTCGGATTGAAGTAAGGTTGCTGTAACCAGCAATTCGTTCAGCCAGAGAAAGTCATCCAGAAGGATGTGGGCTTCGTTGAAGGGATGCTTGACCATTAGTGGTTGGGCGATCAACATGCCGAACATTCCGGTTACGTGCTTCCAGTACTGGGGAAGTATGTCTTTGCTGTTGTCGAAATTATGGCCTTTGGTTTCTTTATCCCCGCGTCGGAGTAGCTCTCCACTGCGGTAGATGTCATGCTGTTGCTTGTCGGCCACGATTAGTTCGGCAAGCGTACTTAAGTGATCCGGTAATAGTTCATCGTCGTCATCAAGGAACCCGATGTACTGGCCTTTAGCCAGTCGAACGCCGGTATTTCTGGAACCGTTCAGTTGCCGGTTTTCCTGATAGTGATATCTAATACGGGGGTCATTACTGAGGCTGGCAACGACTTCAGCGGTCTCATCCTGTGATCCATCATCAACAATAATCAACTCCCATTCCTGCCAGGTCTGGGCTAACATGCTAGCGATGGCACGGGGCAGGATCGCGGCACGGTTATGGGTAGGGAGAATGATTGAAAATAGCAATTAAGCTGGGGTTGATTTGTGGAAAGGTAAGACGTAGGGCATTCGGAATTTACAATTCAAGCGGTAAAAGGCATGATTTCTCTACTGTGCTCTTACAAAAAGTAGTGAACACTTTGGAGCAGCGCTCCTACGCCAAGGGGCTCGCCTTGATATATGGGGGACTTAAACTTCGGGAGCGGCACGGTACCTGGCTTTCTTCTTCAGGAAGTAACGCTCAATTGTATGGTAGGAAAATAGTGCGACAATGTAAGTAAGGATAATAGCAGTGGGCTGGTGTTGCCACCAGTATTCGGGATGGCTGATCCCCGTTGCTAAAAAGATACCAGAGTAGAGGTAGAGTCCGTAGGAGATCTTTCCTAGGTGGCGCAATGGCCCGATTTCAAGCAGTCGAACTATCCAGTGTTGCTGACGCATAAAAATCAATGTCATAACCAGCGCCATGCCCGTCGCCTGCAATAACTTTTGCGGGAAATAGTTAATACCAGTCGCATACCAGGGAGCAATCAGCAATAGTAGGGCAAGCAACAGGAGCCAGCTGAGTGGAAGTGTTTTCTTCAAAATGGCTTCTACCCAGGTTGCTGCGAGGCAACCAAGCAGGAGATAGCTTCCCATGGGGATGAACCAACGGTAGGGAAAAAATACCTCTTTGACAGTGTAGTCGCTCAGGTTGATGTTTTCACTATCAACTGATAAAGAGTAGCCGGGTAAATTGAGGTCAGGCACCACTGCCATAAATACCAGCGAAATGGCGACAAATACAATCACGCTCCAGGTGAGCCATTTCCCTTGTGACCATCGGGGAACAACTTTTAACAAGAGCGGCCATAGAAGATAAAACTGTTCTTCTACGCCTAGCGACCAGGTCAGCCCGAAAAAGCCCGAATAAAAATGCCTAGGGATAAAGTTGTACAGGTACAGGGCGGAAAAGACGAAAGAGGGTGCAGGTATATCGTACCAGCCTCCGAGTGTAAGTGTCAGGAGGAGCAACCAGAAGATGCTGAAAGCAGGCAAAAGTCGCAGAACCCTCCGCAGGAGAAAGTAGCGGTAGTTGATATTACCGGAAACTTGCTGCTCTCTTTGTAGTAGCCGGGTAATGAGGAAGCCACTGAGGACAAAGAAGATGAGTACGCCGTTTTCTCCCAGCACCAGGGGGTAAAGAAAGCGGTCGAACCAGGGGACGCCGTGAAGTGCTTCCCAAACGCCGCTATGGGCAGCGAGTACCAGGCTAACGGCAATGGCACGTAAGCCGTCAAAGCCGCGAATGTAGGCTGCCGACTTCACTTTCAGGGTAGTTCATCAAGCACCTTGCGGACTGCCTGCGCGCGGGCCAGGGCGCCGGCATGATCGCCATGGATGCAAACGGTGTCAACCACAAGTGGATGTTTGCTCCCGTCCTCAGCAATAATATATTGTTCGGTAGCTAAGCGGCGGACCTGTAGGGCCGCTGCTGCTGGATCGTCAATGGTAGCGTAAGGAAGGTGGCGGGCCCGCAGGTGCAGGGTAGGGGTGTAAGTGCGATCCGCGAAACCCTCGCTCCAAAATCCTACCTTGGCACCTGCGGCCGCGTCCCTTAACGCTCCTTGTGGAGGACCGTAAATCAGGTCGACACCTAGCGATCGGGCTACTCGAAGAAGGGCTTCCGCTGCTGCTGGAGTATCATTTAAATAGTGATAAAGTGCTCCATGGGGCTTGATATGGTGCAAATTAGTGTCGTGTGCGCTAGTGATGGCTTGCAAGGCTCCTACCTGATACAATAGTAAGGCTTCCAGGCGATCAAGGGGTAATTCCATGCGCTTTCGACCGAAATTGACCCTGTCGGGAAAACTAGGGTGGGCACCAACAGCTACTCCGTGCTCAAGGGCAAGCTCGACTGTTTTACGCATGGTCAGGGCATCTCCCCCGTGGAAACCACAGGCAACATTACAGCTGTCAAGCAAGGGCATCAGCTTGCTGTCATTACCTACTTGCTGGTCGTACCAGCTTTCTCCGAGATCTGCGTTGAGGTTGAGGGACATGTTACTCAAATAGTCCCCCTAATTTAGCTTGAACTTTATTGATCACGTCGCCGAGGTCTTCTGGCTTGTTAGCAAAGTCAATAGAGTCCACGTCAATGATCAGGATATTTCCCTCGTTGTAGGTAGAAATCCAGTCTTCGTACCGTTGATTGAGCTTCTTCAGGTAATCAAGGCTCATACTGCCTTCGTAATCCCTGCCACGGCTTTCGATGTGAGCTACAAGGGTACCAATGCCGGCCCGCAGGTAAATGAGTAGGTCCGGGGGAGAAATCGCCTTGGTCATTTTCTTGAAGAGCTCGGTGTAATTATTAAAATCACGCTCCGCCATCAGTCCCATGCCGTGAAGGTTAGGGGCGAATATGTAGGCATCCTCGTAAATCGTCCGGTCCTGGATCACAGTCCGGTCTCCTTCCTGGATACCTAGAATTTGTCCGTAACGGTTATGCAGAAAGTAAACCTGCAGGTTAAAACTCCAGCGCGTCATGTCTGTGTAGAAGTCACTCAGATAGGGGTTGTCGTCGGTACTTTCGTAGTGGACGTCCCAACCAAAGTGTTGGCCCAGTTTGGTGCAAAGGGTAGTCTTTCCGGCGCCAATATTACCGGCAATGGCGATGTGTTTGATCTTCTTACTCATGCGTGTAGCTTACTTAGGGATGCTGGATAAGCAGGTCGACAAAGGTAGGAATTGAGTCAGGGATTATCTTTGAGAAAAGCCTCAAGGATGAAATATTTTATAAGCCGTTCATTGCCAGTTATTTTTCTATTAGCCATGTTGCTATTTAATGGCTGTAAACCCGAATACAAGGTGGAGACGGTAGTGAAGTTCTCCGGTGAGGAGGAGGTGAGTGAAACGATTAAGAACGCAACGGAAGCTCTGCTACTAAAGCGATTAAAACAGGAAGAAGGCACGGGGTTCACCCTCGAGGCGACGGCTGAAGGATTTCGGGTAGTTACGCTGCATACGAATCAACCAATTGCTGCGATGGCGAGCGTGATGGGGTACTTTGGTTCCGCAAAGCTGGGGATTTATGATGTTTACCCTGTGGATGCTCCCGAGCTCAGGCCGGTGCTGGATAGTTTCCCCTGGCCATCATTTGCTATTCGTCCGACTGAAGCTACTGGCTACAATCGTGCAATTGTTGCCTCTACTACCAATATTGCCCGAAAACGTAGCTTGCGGAGGGACCTTCAGGCAGCAACTCCGTCAGCGCTGCCGGTTCGGTACTTCTGGTCAAAACCGAACCAAGTCAACAATGCCGGCCAGGGGCCGGCCCGCTCTTTTGACCTCGTAGCCGTTAAAACAGTGGGAAAGGAGGCTGGCCCACGCCTGGACAATGCAGCAGTGGCCACTACCGCAGTGTCTTCAACCCTTGATGGAATGATAGCTGTGATGGTTGATTTCACCGAAACCGCAGCTGTTACCTGGTCTGAGATGACGGCTGAAGCAGCTGCAGATAACAACCGCCAAATCGCAATTGTCGTCAACGATGAAGTGCTTGCCATCCCGTCCGTTCAGGAGGCGATCACCGGAGGTAAATCAATGATCACGGGTAACTTTTCCGTAGAGATTGCTGATGCGCTCGCCCAACAGCTTAAATGGAAAGCGCTGCCTGCCTCACTCGAGTTGGTATCACAGCAAGTGATAGATTAATTACCGAGGGCAGTATAGCAGTCTTAATGCTTTGGCTGCAATACCGTATCCGTTAGTGTTTTTTGCGGTAGACGATCGTCTCGGTACTCACCCCCAGAATGCTTAATTCAAGTATCTCCGGAGTAAGGCGAATGATGCCATAACAATCAGTGCCGGCAGGACCGGTTACCGTGAAGCAGGCTATTTCCATCTGTTGTCCATTGTTACAACCTCCCGGGCACAGCGGGTGATAGATCATGGGTTCCCGAAAGAGCTGCTCTCCGTCGTAAAAGGTAGTGTAGTGGTCTGTCGCGAATTCAATCAGCTCGAGGCTGTCCAGTTTATTCACCCACAGGCCACTCAGCATGGCGTCGACCATCATGGTCTCAGTTGCGGCACTACTGTAAGCGGCAGGGGAGTCCATTCCTTTGGCGTTCTGTGCACTCAGGACCGTTGTTGCCGGAGGGTAAGCATTGGGGTCATCTGGTGCCGTACCGTAGGATTGCGGTTGAGTGGGATAGCTGCCGTAGGCAGCTGGCTGGGCTCCTGCAGGTTTAGGCAGTACCGTATTTTGCGTCATCGGAATAGGGCTCGTGGCGGGATTGTAAGCCAGATCTTCCAGCGCCTCTGGTGCTGGTGCTTCGGCAGAGGCCGCGTTCTTAGCGCCAAAAACACTTTCCCAAACGGAACAGGAACAGAGAGAAATACTAAGCAAGAGAATAAATAAGAGACGCATGGGATGATCTATTTGACAAGCAAAGGTGGGTGATGGTCAATAAAAGTAACGACTTCAGCGGGATCATTTGTTAAATAAAGGTAATCTGCATAATCTCTACCAGCGGCGAGGCTGGTGATGAGCGGGTATAACTGAGTTTCCTCAGTGTACCGATGCGTGCCGAGGAAAACCATTGGGCTAACGTAGTCGAAGGTTACGTAGTGGTTCTGCGTGGCGTCCATGAAAATTTCCTGGGTGGTGCCTGCGCTTCCCGGAGCGTACACAATACCATACAATGCTAAGGCAAGTAAGGTATCTTCTCTTATGCTATTGCTGAAGTACTTGGCAATATAAGTCGCAAACAGGTTGCTGGGTTCGTGACCATAAAACCAAGTAGGGATAGCAAGGCTCTCAGACCCGTCCGGAAAACGGTCAAGAATGGCGTAGGCTGCTGTCTGAAAATCAGCATCCGTGTATTTAGGGGCTTTAGCCAGCCTTTTCAGTACCCATTGCAGATCACTTTCTGGCAAGTTAGCAAGGTATGCCCCCAGGTTCGCCGCTTCCATTATACCTGGGCCTCCACCGGAGATAACAAAGTAGCCAGCTTCGGTAAGTCGCTTTGCCGTACGGAGGGTTCTCTCGTAATCAGGGTTTGTTCTGCTGGTACTATGTCCTCCCATAATGCCAACGGCCTTTCGTTTGGGGAGGCCGTCAGGGGTAAAATCCAGCAGTCTTCTTAGGCCTTCATCGATACTAAAGTCGTGCAAACGCTGCCAGAGTGCCTCGTTGATGTTGGGACAGTCTTTTGCTGCGCGGAAATGCTGATAAATGCCCAAATCAACGCTGTTGTCGGTAGTTTCCGTATAGCCTTCCATTAGTTCACGCCAGGTGTAAAGATTGCGTCGCAACGGACGGTAGGGAAGGTGCTCAGGCGCATGAAGAAAGTTAGCCCCTCTTTTTCGGAGCTCCAGTTCCAGCTCCAAAGGAAGCTTGCAACCAATCATTAGGGTTGTATCATCAATATGAAGCTTATTCCAATCAATTGTTACTTCAGTTAGGTCTATATCAACGAGGGTGGTGGAGCGCAGGTCTTTATTGCCACTTAACAACCAGGCATCATCTAGGGTATGCAGAATGGGACAGGCCTGGTCGGTAAATTTTGATGACATGTTTGCTGGAGTTAAAAGGCAAAGAGAATTAATAGGGAAGTCCGAATAAGCAGTATTGATGGTGAGATAGACCTTGTTTTATTTCACAAGCTGTCATAAATACTGTTCCGGAAGCATGCGCAAGAATAAGGTATAACGATCAAAATAGTTTGCCTGGCTTATTGGAAGACAGACATAATCAGTGCGGATTACTTTCGGTGAAACGGCTAACTGGGAAAAGCTCAAGAGGTACTGAATTTTCTGTGGAGTCCCAAAACCTGAGGCAGAATAAGGTGCTTGCCATCATTAACTATGAGGTAGTCTGCAGCTGCCTCCTTCTGTGCATCCGGCCATTGTTTGGCGGCTCTGGCAGCGAAGGCCGCTGCAGTAGTATTGTCCCTTGCGAGCACTCGCTCCCGCCGCACCGCCTCCGGCGCTGCCACCACTACAATGCCTGCAAAGCGGTTGGTGGCATTGATCTCGAACACAAGCGCTGTTTCGTATAGGCAGTAGGGCGCGCTTTGGCGCGCCAGCCAAGCGTCAGCATCCTGGTGGACAGCAGGGTGAACCAAGGCATTGAGTCGCTGCAGACTGGCTTCGTCGCCAAAGGCTTTCTTCGCTAGCCAGGTACGATTCAAGGTGCCGTCTTCGTGGTAGGTCGCGCTGCCAAAGGCTGCCTTAAGCGCAGCGACCAACTCAGGGCTATCAACCATAAGTCGTTTAGCCGCTGTGTCAGTGTAATAGACCGGGATGCCTAACTTTTCAAATTCCCGGCAAACAGTGGTCTTTCCGGAGCCAATGTTTCCAGTAATACAATATAGAGGTGGCATACTTTAAATTAACGTTAGATTGGGCGTAGTAAGTCCTGCGTTTGGACAATGTAGGCAAAAACAGCTTTTTGCACAGACCGGTTAAAGCCATTTTTTATTCCGCCCTGCTTTTACTTCTCCCCGTCTCTTTTTCCAGTCCAACCGTTTTTTCTTGTTCGCGACAAAAGCCCTGCCCACGTGCTTTTTGGGAATGGGGCGTATCCCGTTTTCCAAAAGCTGACGCAAGCGGTTAATTGCCCGTTTCTTGTTGGTATGCTGACTGCGGTCGGATTGATCGACTATAGCTATTCTGCCAAGCGCATCAATGCGGTTTTTCAGATGATGAAGGAGGTTTTTGCGTTCCCGGGATGATAGGGCAACAGAGCTGTTGACGTTGAAAACAACCTCGACGCGACTTTCTGTTTTGTTCACGTGCTGACCACCCGCACCGCTAGAGCGGGAGGTACGTATTTCCAATTCCTTCAATATTTCATCCCAGTTCATGGTCTACTAATTACGTACTTGCGTCAATATATCTAAGTCAAAGTAGTTTAGGTATAGCTGAGTAATTGATCAGGTGGTAGCAGCTAAATGGAGGAAGTAGCTGATTGTGTTGGGCATCCGGTAAGCAACTTGGCTAAAAAACAAGTTAGGGTTACTTCATTTTTCATTTCATAACGATGGTAGCTGCCCCGGGCCTAAACTTACCCGGCCGTCGGCCGTTACACCTTTTATATGGCAGAAAAAGATAAGCAAACTTCCCTGGAGGATCAGATTATCAACCCTATTGACGGGGAAAAGATTGCGGAGAATCCGCATTTGTTACCCTATGCACATGAGCGGGGTGGTGCTACCATTAAACCTGTTGATCAGGGCAAAATCAAAGGGCTGGCCGTATCGGCCATGTACGAACAGACAGATTTGCAGCTTGACCAGATTAAGGCTCAGATTGAATTACTTGCCAAACAGGCTAATGAGATTCAGAATCGGATGACCATCTCCGAGCGTATCTATGAGGCAGAAATGGGCATCGATCCCATTATTGGAAGAACATACTACCTCTACGTCCGGGACAATGGCAAGAACCTGTTGAGCATGGTGTCTCCAGCCGAATGGGGGCCGCGCATACCTTTTAAGTACATCGCTACCGTTAAGCTTTTAGCCGATCATACCTGGGACATCCTGGAACGGCGGGAGGATATCTAGGGTAGGCTGTTCCGCCAGTATTTACTGGGGTTCCTCAAGGAATCCAGGAATAACTTGGCCGATTTGTCAGGACAAGGTCTGCCCTTTCCCTGCAATGTCAACCTGAAGGTGCCATAATTTCCCTAGGAATTACCCTTCGGAACACCTATATCTAGTGTATCCGTTCAATAATTACTCACTGACTTTTGCCGGGGTACTGCCGAGGGGAGTATAAATACCAGTATACTGGTTAATAACCAGCGACGTCATCGTCCTTATTCCGGGGGTCTGCCGCAGCGGCAATAGTACCATCCTCCTGGACTTGCAGAGCCTTGATTACAGCCATGGACTTGACTTCACGGAAGGTATGTCCCATGGCTTCAAGCTCTGCTTTCACTCCATTACCTAAGGCGTCTGGCTCATGGAGAATAACATCAGGGAGCCATTGGTGATGGAACCGGGGAGCACTGACTGCCTCTGCCAGCGGCATCCCATATTCAGTAGCATTGAGGAAGGTTTGTAGCACTGCCGTGATAATGGTCGAACCGCCGGGTGCTCCCAAAACCATGAACAACTTTCCGTCTTTTTCCACGATGGTTGGTGTCATGCTGGAAAGCATGCGCTTTCCGGGTTGAATGGCATTAGCCTCTTTCCCAACGAGACCAAACATATTGGGAACCCCTGGCTTGGCGCTAAAATCATCCATTTCGTTGTTGAGGAAGAAGCCGGCACCGTCTACCATTACCTTACTGCCGAAGTTACCGTTCAGGGTGGTCGTTATGGAGACAGCATTCCCGATGGAGTCAATGATAGAGATGTGAGTGGTTTCAAAAGTCTCCTTCATGTTTTCTAGCCCGGCACCGATGGCCGTCGACGTGCCAGCGCTATCCGGGGAAAAGTCCAGCATCCTGCTGGCTAAGTAAGTATCATCCAGCAAGGAGTCTAATGGAATAGGATAGAAGTCAGCATCGCCAAGGTATTCTGCACGGTCAGCATACGCGCGTCGCATGGCTTCCACGGTGAGGTGGGTTGCCGCTTTGGTTTGGAATCCATATTCCGCCAGTGGATAAGGCTCCAGCATTTCCAGCATTTGCGCCAAGGCAACGCCACCGCTGGAACTGGGAGGCATCGAAATAATGCGGTAGTTTTTGTATTCTTTGGTTATGGGCTCTCGCCAAACAGGCTTGTATTCCCGCAGGTCCTCTCTGGTGATAAGGCCGCCACCAGAATTCATCTCGTCAACCAGCAGTTTAGCCGTCATTCCAGTATAAAACTCCTTGGCCCCCATATCTCGAATACGAATGAGGGTCGCTGCCAGCTCTGGTTGTTTAATGAGGGTGCCGGCCACTACACTGGTATCAGAAAAAGCAGTGTTTTCATTGAATTCTATAAAGTCATCATGGTAGCGTTTGATCCGGTCTACTTCACTCTGACTGAGGCGGTAACCCTCACTGGCGTATTTGATGGCATAGCTCATCAATTCATCCCAGGCCATTGAGCCGTGCTGGCGATACATTTCTCCGATACCAGCAACGGTTCCGGGAACGCCAACGGCAAGGTGTCCTCGTGTGCTCAGCCCCGGTACTACGTTCTCCTCTTCATCGAGATACATGTTTCTTGAGGCGGCAGCAGGGGCTTTTTCGCGGTAATCCAGGGTCTTAATGGCGCCGCTGGCGGCACGGTAAACCATGAACCCGCCACCGCCGATATTACCCGCCCGCGGATACACAACGGCCATTGTGAACTGGATGGCTACCGCCGCGTCAATCGCGTTTCCTCCGTTTCGCAAGACCTCTAGCCCCGCTTCAGTGGCGAGGGGGTGCGGACCAGCAATAGCCGCCTTAGTGTAGTCGGCTGACTTCTGAGCTACGTAATCAACTTCTGGTACCTGCTGACAAGCGGTAAGTAACAAGCATAATAAGGTTACGATTAGCGGGAGTCTCATGTTGTCTGGTTTTCTCGGCTCCAAGGTACAAAGCCTGACGAATTGTGGTAACACGGATTCAATGAGGAGCTGGAAGTCTGGGTATCGGGCGCGGACGCGGGTGCCGTGTTCCGAATAGAGGCAAAGAATTGCGAGAAAATCATGCAAAGTTCGCCTTAGTGTCTGACCGCAAACACTACCTTCGCAGTGCCTTAACCAAAGCTCAATCATGCACAAACAAACGACCCATCATTTATTGATGGTCCGCCCCCGGGATTTTGCTATTGGCAGCCCGACTCACCACGATAACCACTTTCAGACCATTGCCCCACCGGAATTACAGCGAGAGATCGCTGCTCGGGCAATGGAAGAGTTTGATAACTACGTCAAGGTACTCAGAGCAGCTGGGCTGCGAATCACCGTGGTTGATGATCAGCCCGACATCAGTACGCCGGATTCTGTATTCCCCAATAACTGGTTTTCCACTCATGAGGATGGCCTGTATGTCACTTACCCCATGTTTTGGCCCCAGCGTCGTATCGAACGACGGGCAGATGTTATGGAATTGCTCGACCGTGACCATCACATTCGTAGAACCCTGGCGTTGGAGCATTGGGAAAATGCCGGCCGGATATTGGAGGGGACGGGGAGTTTGGTCCTGGACCGCCAAAACCGAATTGCCTATGCCTGCTTCTCCGAACGGGCTACCGACTCCGCGATCCATGACTGGTGTGATGCAATGGATTACCGTCCTATTTCTTTCACTGCCCTCGATGCTAATGGAGGTACCATTTACCATACTAATGTGATGCTTGCAGTAGGTAACGAAGTGGCTATTGCTTGCCTCGACAGTGTTCGTGATGCGGCTGAAAAGTCAAAGTTAACTGAGAGCCTGGCGATGACCGGAAAGCGAATTGTTGGCATCAGCCTCGAACAGATGAACAACTTCGCTGGAAATGCCCTTGAAGTAATGACCCCCAACGGGCCGGCCTGGGTAATGTCGAGCACCGCTTACAACATCCTTGACCCGGCACAGCTTGAAGCCCTGGGGGCTCCGGTGATCCATGCGCCGCTGCCAGTGATTGAAAAATACGGAGGAGGTAGCGCCCGCTGCATGATCTCCGAAATTTTCCTTCCAGAAAAGTAGCGATACGAAGAGGGCTCAGATTTTGCCCACCTAACCTAATTTACAAGTCTTACTTCTAACCAAATTCTACCAA
Organism: uncultured Lewinella sp.; assembly: GCA_964616365.1. Lineage (GTDB taxonomy): Bacteria > Bacteroidota > Bacteroidia > Chitinophagales > Saprospiraceae > Neolewinella. The sequence continues at coordinate 24,083 of CAZTTF010000158.1, forward strand.
ATGTCCTACAATAACCTGCTCGTTGAAGAACAAGACGGCATCCTGCACGTAACCATCAATCGCCCTAAAGCCCTCAATGCCCTTAACCAGGAAACGATGGGGGAGCTTAAAGCTTTGTTTGGTACTGATTATGCAGGCCGTAAAGACCTCAAGGGGGTGCTCATGACCGGTGCTGGCGACCGTGCCTTTGTGGCTGGTGCAGACATCAAGGAATTCCTCGGGGTCGCTGCCGCTGGCAGCGGAGCAGACATGGCCAGCCGCGGACAGGATATTTTCTTCCTGATTGAGCGTTTTCACTTACCCGTAATTGCGCTCGTCAATGGCTTTGCGCTGGGCGGAGGCTGTGAGCTGGCAATGGCCTGCCACATGCGGATCGCTACGGAGAATGCCCGCTTCGGTCAACCGGAGGTCAATCTGGGTATCATTCCCGGATACGGTGGTACGCAACGGCTAAATCAGATTGTCGGTAAAGGCAAAGCGATGGAGCTAACCCTTACCGGAAACATGATCGATGCACAGGAAGCTTACCGTATCGGATTAGTCAACTACACGCTGCCCGCAGCTGAGGCACGGGCCAAAGCGATCGAGCTGCTGGAAACTATCGGAACCAAAGGCCCGGTGGCTATCGCTGAATCTATTGCAGCGATCAATGCGTACTATGCGTCCAGTGATTTTGTCGCGGAGGCCGAAGCTTTTGGTCGTGCCTCGGGTACTAAAGACTTTGCTGAAGGTGCCGCTGCCTTTGTTGAAAAACGCAAGGCTGATTTCAAGGGAGAATAGATTGCTTCCATTGATCCGGTAACGCGGTACATTTCCTTGCTAATCAAAAGGCTTTGTGGCGTTCGTCCTGCTATCTTTGCACTACTACTTTAACGTGAGGTTTGGAGAAGCCATTACTGTAAATAAATAAGTATCAATGTGGTAAAAATGACATACAATGGGACCCGTTATTCATGTAGCCTGTTATCCTGTTAGCACTGCCTACAGACTAAATCAATAACGAACTGACAACCTATAGACGTGTTTTTAGACCACTCGACTTAGTATAACTCAGCCAAAGGGCTCAAGCCTCACATAACCTTATTTATGTTTCACTGTCGGGCTTTAGGTGTTGTTTAACCCAATTTTGCACCTGCGCCCGCGCCCTTAACCCCATGAGTACAACGCGTTTTTAGCTAGCAGAACTAACCAATTTGCCGCGCATAAGCTGTTGATCCGTGTACTGATGAAGAGTATTAAACCTAACCATTTTTTACATGCAACATTCTAATCTACAAACTAACCTTCCGGTTTCTGCGCTCGTTGAAGCGTCGATAAAAACCGGCCAGGGAACCCTCTCTGATACGGGAGCATTGATCATTAATACCGGTGAGTTTACTGGTCGCAGCCCTAAAGATCGCTACATCGTTGAAGACGAGATCACCCGGCAAAGCGTCGATTGGGGTGGAATCAATATCCCCTTCACCCAGGAGAGTTACGATGCGCTGGAAGCGAAGATGATGGATTATGCCGCCGGACTGGAAACGGTCTACATGCGAGATGCTTACGCCTGCTCCAGTCAGAAGTACCGCGTCAACATTAAAGTGTACACGGAGCAGCCCTGGCAAAATCTCTTTGCTTACAACATGTTCCTGCGCCCGGATGGTGGTAACTACAAGAACCTGAAGACGGACGAGTGGACAATTTATGCCTTCCCGGGTTGTGTCGCAGAACCTGCTGTTCACGGTACACGACAGGAGAATTTTTCCATCATCAATTTCACCAAGCAAACCATCATCATTGGTGGTACGGCCTACACGGGAGAAATTAAGAAAGGCATATTCTCAGTACTGAATTTCGTATTACCTACGCAACGGGATGTGCTGTCCATGCACTGCTCGGCCAACGTTGGAGCCAAAGGAGATACTGCCTTGTTCTTCGGGCTTTCGGGCACTGGTAAAACCACCCTGAGCAATGATCCGGACCGCCGTCTGATTGGTGACGATGAGCACGGTTGGAGCCAGGCAAATGTCTTTAACCTAGAAGGGGGCTGCTACGCGAAAGTCATCGATCTTTCGGAAACGAAAGAACCACAGATTTACCGGGCCATCCGCTACGGGGCGATGCTCGAGAACATTGGCCTTGAGGAAGATGGGCATACGCCTGATTATGAGGACAGCAGCATTACGCAGAATACGCGGGTGAGTTACCCAATCCATCACATTGATAACATCATGTACAATTCGCGGGGAGACCTTCCGCGGAACATTTTCTTTCTTACCTGTGATGCGTTTGGTGTGTTACCTCCTATTAGCCGGTTAACGCCCGAACAGGCGATGTACCATTTTATCAGTGGCTACACGGCAAAAATTGCCGGCACCGAGGCTGGGATCACAGAGCCGCAGGCTACCTTCTCCGCTTGTTTCGGCGCGCCCTTTATTCCGCTTCACCCAACGAAGTACGCTGAAATGCTGGGAGGTAAGCTACAGGAGGCAGCGGATAACGGTGACCCCATCAATGTTTGGCTCGTGAACACCGGCTGGACAGGCGGCGGTTACGGTGTAGGCTCCCGAATGGAACTCACCTTTACCCGGGCAATGATCAAAGCAGCGCTTAACGGAGAACTAAATAAGGTCGAATACCGCAAGGATAAGTTCTTCCGCCTAGCAGTTCCGCAAAAGTGCCCTGACGTGCCTAATGCCATTTTGAATCCGCGGGATACCTGGCGCAACGAAGAAGAGTACGATAAGGCTGCCGTTTATTTAGCAGACTTGTTTAACGAGAATTTCAAGGCATTTGCCGATCAGGCAAATGAGGAAGTGTTGGCCGCAGGACCGAGTAGCTGATCTCTAATGAAGTGAGGAATACTATATGGGCTGGGTGGCGTAAGCTGCTCAGCCCGTTTTGTTTGATAGTTGCGCGGCCAGCTCGAGATAAAAATTTGCCCGGAGCGAACCCCGGTAATTTAGGCCGTGTTGCAGCAACATTAAGAAAAATAAAACCAATCCCAACATGGCAAATCAAACTAACAACTGGCCCGAATTGGCCATCGGTCTTTACGACAAGCTTACTGGACGCGGTGCTCAAATAACCTACGAATTTGAAAATTTTGAGGTTGACGTACCTAGCAGTACTGACGAAAACGCTGACACTGCTCACTGGAAAATGAACGGTACGCTCAGGATTCGTACCACGGATAGCACCACCGGACAAGATCAGTAGCAATGAATATAGCGCTGATTAATCGACTAATGCGAAGCATAACAGTGGACGCCGACCTACGATTGGATTGTCCTTCCGGAGCTCATCTTCAACTGTCTACCGAGCAGGTAAACACCCTCCATCTAGCCTGTTCAGGCGAACGGGCGCTATGGGATTGTTTCCTACTGGCCCGTAAACTCGGTTATCGGCCTACTTTTCGTGGTCTGGGGATGTTCCGCAGTCCTTTGTCCCAAACGCTAAAAGTGTCGATTGCTGGCCAGACCTTTATCCGTTGGCGGCCAGGCAGATTCCCGAAGGTGGAATCGTTGCGCCTTTTACTTAGTTGGTTGCGTAAGTACTAACGCAAATTATTAATAACATGAAAGCCGGACCTCCGCAAGGAAGTCCGGCTTTCTCATTTGTAGCTACTACGGCCCTTATCCAAGTACATCAACACAGTTGAGGTCTTCAAAAGCCTGCTTCAGGCGTTCGCTGAAGCTGAGTTCTGCTTTACGTACCCAATTGCGTGGGTCATAATTCTTTTTGTTTGGCTTGTCTTCTCCATCAGGGTTACCAATCTGAGCCTGCAGGTAGTCGTGCTTCTCTGCCTCAAAAGTCCGTACACCGTCCCAGTAAGCCCACTGGAGATCAGTATCGATATTCATTTTGATGGCGCCGTAGTCGATCGCTTCCCGGATTTCTTCCTGGCTGGAGCCGGAGCCTCCGTGGAACACAAAGTTGATCGGGTTGCTGGTTTCGACCTCAAGCTTTTCTTTGAGGTACTCCTGACTGTTTTTCAGGATTTTAGGGGTAAGCTCAACGTTTCCGGGCTTGTAGACACCGTGCACGTTACCGAAGGCGGCAGCAATCGTGAAGCGATTGCTGATCTTGTTCAGTGCCTGGTAGCTTTCGAATACTTCCTCTGGCTGGGTATAAAGCTTACTGGAGTCGACGCCGGTGTTATCTACACCGTCTTCTTCACCACCAGTTACACCAAGTTCAATTTCGATGGTCATTCCAATCTTTGACATGCGCTCAAAATACTTGGCGCTGATCTCAAGGTTCTCCTCCAATGGCTCTTCGCTTAAGTCAAGCATGTGGCTGGAGTAGAGTGGGAAGCCACGCTTGGCGTAAAACTGCTCTCCGGCCTCGAGTAGTCCGTCGATCCAGGGAAGAAGCTTCTTAGCACAGTGGTCTGTATGCAGTACAACTGGAACACCGTATGCCTCCGCCATAGTGTGGACGTGCATGGCACCTGAAAGACCACCCTGAATAGCACCTTTTTGTCCTTCGTTGCCAAGACCCTTACCAGCGAAGAACTGTGCACCACCGTTTGAGAATTGAATGATGACGGGGCTATTGAGCGCTTTAGCTGTTTCAAGAACAGCATTAATCGTACTGGAGCTGGTAACGTTGACCGCTGGAATAGCGAATTTGTTTTCGTTGGCGTAACGGAAAAGCTCCGTTACCTCATCGCCGAAAAGAACGCCGGCGCGGAATGACTTCTTAGTCATGGATTGTCTGATTTTGGAGTTGAGCGGCGAAGATAGGAAAATAGTCAGGTAGTGCGGGAGAATAGTAAAGTGTTTACGCTCCTGAATAACAAAGCAATTGCGTTCTTTTCTTTTTGTTTTCCGATCCGTTAGACTACACGTGCCTGAGGGACTAGTGTTCCAGCTCGTAGGTTAAAGGTCTCTGGATTATTCAATAAAATGATCTTCTGGTCGATCAATATTCTTCCTTACAGTCGTCGCCCGCAGACTGGGTTGTAACCACAATATACCAATCGGTAGAGTAATCAGTAGTAGCGGAATTCGAATCCAATCAATGGGCTTCGATTTGAGCAGTTGTACGATGGCGAAAGCGGAAATGGGTAGGGCAATGGTGCTGGTAGCCAATCCAGTATAGATAACTGCATCAAGTTCGCCGGAAATGATCATAGTTCCCAGTCTATCACTGAAAGAAGTTGGAAGAATGAGATTGATCGTGACGGTGTCGATGATAAATACAGACACTATTCCCTGAAACAATAGGGCAGGCAGAAATGGAACCAGAAGTAGCCAGGACTTTTTGCGATCCTGTACATATTTCACCACGGCAGCTGTCAGCCAACAGAAGGTGAAGATTGTAGTTAGGGTTGCCAGAGATATGATGATATCCGCGTTGTTAATAACCCAGTCCATAAAGCTGTTCAATTCATCAGTATAAGATAATGATGCTTCAACATAAATCAGTAGAGCGAGGAATACGATTGCTGTTGTCAAAACCGAGGCGAATAGCCAACGTGGTATTTTGAAGAAATAATCCATACACTACGGGGTTGATGAAGTACTTTTTGGCACCATAAGCAAGTCTTTTCGTCTGACAATGCTACCGGTAGTCGAAGAGACAATGCTATTCTGATCCACTAATCAGGATGAAAATTCTACTAACGTTCCGGTTTAATCAACATCCAGCCCCCGCGGGGCTCTTCGGTGTAGAGCGTGAAGCTATCGTTGTATGGGGGCTTGAGGATTTCTGATTTCTGAGAACCCAGGTATCCTACGACGGAGACACGCATGGGGACTTGTTCTCTAATGTCCAGTTTTAGGTCAACGGCACCTGCCGTTGGCAGGTAAATCAAAAAGCCGTCGAAACCATCGGTAAATGCATAGGCTGTGTTAGAAGCTGCAGTTGGCAGAATCTCCGGCGCATGTTCCAAAGTCCAGAAGTCAAAGTGTTGGGCTACGGTTCGGATGGCACGGATTCCGGCTAGACTCGCTCCACTGAATCCGTCGCCTGATGGCCGGGGGGCATGTCTAACAACGGCAGCACCTGCCAGAACGCTTCGATTAAAAGCCGCTATACCTTCTGCCGCAATTTCTCCGAAGTTTAATACCCGGGAGACATGATGTGGCACATTTCGCGATCTTGTTGAAAGTATGCCTTCAAGCTGCTCCCAATGCTGGTACGCTGGTTGTTGCTCCTGCTCCAAAGGCACGTTTTGGTAATCGATGCCATCTACCAATGCATCGGGGCGTTGGCGTTTAAGCTCTTCAATAAAACCTCCTGCAGCGAGTGCTGGCGACAGGGAAAACATGATGTTTTTGAAGCCTTGCGTTTGTCGAATCAAAGACTTGAAATGATTTCCTTGTGCTGATAGCTGGCCCGGTTCCTTTTTGGGGTTCTCACTGAGCTGAAGCTCCACGGCAATCTCATAGCTTCCTGCTGCGGCAAGATAGCGCAGCAAACTATCCGAAACCGCGCCCTGTTTACCAATATCGTACTGAATAGTGGTGAAGTTGCCACCATTCTCCGCCAGAATATTCAACTTTCGATCGAACTCGGGATCCATATAAGCATTAGGGACACCACCTGCACCCAGCAATAGTATGGGGTCTTTTCCATCCCAACTCCAGTAGTCAGGGTAGAGTAGGGAGGGCTGTAAACGAAAGCCAGTAGGAAGCGCTTTCTGTTGAGCTAGATCAGTACAGCTAAATAGAAAAATCAGAGGCAGTAATAATAGGCGATATGGCATGGGGTAAAGATGCAGAAAACGTGCAGATAGGTGGGGAGCTGAACAGTTCCATTAATGCAAGTCTTTTACCTGCCTATCCCCGGTCGAGGAAACGCCACAACAACGGTTTGTCATCCGTAATAATACTGGCTTCTCCCTGCATTAGGGGTTTTGGGGTAAGCGTTTTTCCTTTAGAGGTAACAAGGCCATTGGGGAAAGTAACCGTTACGGCGAAAGCGTTTTCAGTTATGAGGTCTTCAACTTCGTCAACAACACCTTCTACGGAGCCAAACTCCAGGTGGGGGTAACTGGCAAAATGGACTACTACCCGCTGGCCGGGCTTAACGCTTGCAGCACCCTGAACGGGAAGCTGCATTCTGCCAATAATTTCGCCTGGGTTTGTCGGGATGATCAGCGCGATATCATCTCCACGGAGAACGACTGCACCTGGTTTAATACTTTGATCAAGTAATACCGTACCGTTGATCGGGCTGACTAGGGTATAATTCCTGTTCCAGGTATCTATGGTCGTGCGCAGGCTTTCAAAAGCAGCGCGTAACTCTTTGCCAACCTGCTCCTTTGTTCCTCCGGAGATGCCACTCCGGTTAGCCTCAATCTGAGCTTGGAGCAGTTCAATTTCGAAATTCGCTTCACGCACAAGGGATCTGTTCTCTTTCAACTGATCTCTGGCAAAATTTCTCCTTAGCCGGACTTCATTCAACGCTTCGGCAGAAATAAGCCCTTGACGCTGGTCTTCTTCCGCCTGAGTCAGGCTGGCTCGCGTGCGAACGTCGTCGTCTTCAAGCGGACCCTGCAGTCGCTGGGCTCTGCGAATAATAGCCTGTTGGTTTCTAATCCGCGTTTCCAAAGCCCTTGTAGTAAGGCCATCAAGGCTCCGCTCAACAAGGTTGCGATATTCGATTTGTTTCTCCCGAAAGCGGTAGGCGGCTTCCTGGATTTCCCCAAGATTCCACTGTTCGCTGATGTTGAAAAGGGCCAGGTCTTCATCGGCAAGACTTGAAATGCCCCGAACTGCCTCAGTTAGATCCCAAACATCAGGAAAGTTAGCTTCGCTCTCAGCCACTACAAGCGCCTGCGTGGCGTCTACCTTTGACTTGTGACGGGTATTGACCATCTTTATTTGAAAGTCTCGCGGTGCGCGCAGGGGGCGAGGTGGATCTATTGTTGTAAGTGTTAGTTGTTCGGCCACCACGGAGGGGTAGCGATATACAGAGGCAATGGCCGCGAGGAGTAACATCGATACCAATAAGAGGCTGGTACCATAACGGGCGATCCAGCTTGGGGGAGTACCAATGATTTCCTCCATGTCCTCACTCCTGGGATCGAAGGTGGGGGCAGCTGTTGGATTTTGCTCTACCATCAACTACCGAGCTTGGTTTGATTGACCACCAGACGGAAATAGCGCTTACGCTCTTTCATCAACTCTTCGTGCGAGCCAGACTCCTCTATGGCGCCATCGTTCAAAACGATAACATGATCTGCCTGCTGAAAGGTGGAGTGGCGATGGGCGACTATGATTATGGTGCTACCTTTTAACTGGTCGAAGAGACTATCCATTATGGTCAGCTCCGTGAAGGCATGAAGCCCCGTAGTGGCTTCATCCAGAAATAGATATTCAGGTTTACGGTATATGGCCCTGGCCAGCAATAAGCGTTGTCTTTGCCCTCTGCTGAGTCCGATACCTGCTTCTCCGATAACGGTGCCATATCCTTTGGGCAGTCGGTCAATGAAGCGCTCAATCTGAGCGATTTTGACGGCCATAAGCAGTCGCTCCTGATCAATGTACTCTTTGCCAAACGCGATGTTACGGGCAATGGTATCGTTGAAGATGTAGCCTTCCTGGCTGACAACGCCAGATACTGAGCGCCAAAAGGTTTTGTCAATGGCTTCAAGACTCGTATCTCCAACCATAATGTCACCTTCGGTGGGCTGGTAGAAGCCTTGTAAAAGCTTCAGCAGGGTTGACTTTCCGCTTCCCGATACCCCAACGATGGCAGTGACTTTCCCTTTCGGAATAGTAACATTGATATCCCGTAGCACCTTTGGAGCATTCGGGCGGTTGTAGCGAAAGCTGACATTTTTTAGTTCTATGTTACCATGAGATGGGATAACGCTGAGGCTGTGTGCGCGTTCCTCTTCATCACTCTTGCCATGAATTTCATTCATGCGCTCCAGGCTAATCATACTTTCACGGAAGCCGCGGGCGAACTCGGTGAAATCATCGATAGGATTATCAAGCTGCGCCAGGATGTAATGGATTGCAACAAGTGTCCCTAGAGTCAGTTGTCCTTTGATTACCAAGCCTACCGCAATGAGGGTGATGAGCAGGTTTTTGACCTGGTTAATGGCAGTACCTCCGGTACGCTGCCATTGGTCAATGGTGCTGAGTCTGATCCGGGTACGGTACAATCCAGATCGTTTCCGTTCCCAGGCCCAGCGCTTTTGCCTACCTGCATTTCCTTGCTTAATGTCCTGCATACCGTCGATGATCTCCATCAACTGCTCTTTACCTGCAGCACTTTGCTCAAATAGCTTGAAGTCAAGATCTCGCTTTCGGGATTCCTGCCAACTGACCCAAAGAATGTTGAGGGTTGTACCTGTCAAGAATATCAGGAAGAGTACCATGTTCCACATTGCCAGTACTATGGAAAAGGCAATGAAGTTAAAGAGACTGAAGACCCGCACCAGGCTGGAGCCCGTCAGGAAGTTCTGTAAACGTTCGTGGTCATTGATGCGCTGCAGGAGGTCGCCTCGACTACGACTATCGAAGAACTCAAGCGGTAGCCGGGTAAGTTTTCGGAGGTAATCGCTTACTAGACTTACGTTAACCCTGCCTCCTATGTGGAGCATGATGTAACGGCGCAATGCAGCCAGTAGCGTGGTGCTCAGTAGTAGAACACCTTGAGCTGCAACTACTAAAACGACAAAGTCGTAGTCATTAAGGACTATACCAAAGTCCACCATATTCTTTAAAAGAAACGGAAGGACGATTTGTAAGATACTGGCAAGGATAAGTCCGGCGCCAAACTGCCACAGGAGGCTGTTGTACTTGCCGAAGTATTCCAGGATGTACTTTAGGCTGCTTTTATCAACCCCTTCCCGGTTTTTATTGAAAAAATCCGGAGTGGTTTCGAGCACCAAGACGTTCCCAGCAGGAATGTTGTCGGCGTTTTTCAGCGTCGCCCAATGTTGCAGCAGGTCAGTAGCGGTATATACCTTTTTACCAATTGCAGGGTCCGGGTCTGCAATGTGGAAATTCCCTTTACGTGCTTTGTGTAGCACGACAAAGTGTTCCTCATTCCAAGGTAGGATGCAGGGGAGTGGAATATCCTCCTCTAATTGTTGGAGGGTAACGGGGAGTGCAAGGGTCTGAAATCCTAGGTTTTCGGCTCCTTCACTAATGCCCAGAAGGCTCACACCGTCACGGCTGATACGTGTTTTTTCCCGTAAATATTCCAGGTTGTAGTACCGGCCGTAATGGCGGGACACCATACGAAGGCAAGCCGCCCCGCAGTCCATTTCCTCCAGCTGTTGGTAGTAAGTAAAACCTAGCATATCTATACAAATATAATGCGTTAATACTTAACAACCATTTATATGTATAATTCGGCGATTTTGTGAGGGGTGGAGCATAAAAAAAGTGGTGCCAGATTACTCCAACACCACTATTTTCCTGCGAGGTTTAAGCTTTAGCGAACGCCTCCTTTCAGTTCAGCCTGAAGCTTCTTTAGCGCTTCATCTTTACCCGCTGCAGCGAGTTTGGCTTGTTCTTGCCAGGTGTCAGGCTTCGCCAAACGGAAACGGGCACCAGCAGCTTGCAGGACGTCAGCCAATTTCTTCTTTGAAGCTTTGCCGAGTTGAGCATAAGTCTTAATACCTGCTTCGTTCAACAAACCGGCAATCTTTGGTCCGATGCCTTCGATCTTCTTAAGATCATCTGCTTTGACTGCAGGGGCAGCTTTCTTTGCTGCGATTTTTTTAGCAGCAGGCTTAGCGGCAGCTTTCTTTGCTGGAGCAGCCTTTTTTGCCGTCGTTTTCTTTGTTGTAGCCTTCTTCGCGGTTGCTTTCTTCGGAGCCGCTTTTGCCGCTACTGCCTCAAGGGCAAAACAACAGTTGATGGTGCCGTAACCGCTGTCGGTGTATGCTTCTGCACTGTCGTCGTTTTTCCAGTCCCAGCCATCGATCAGGTAGCGGAATTGGTAGTGGCCTGCAGGTAACTCAGTGTTGCCTTTGTAGCTTGCCTTTCCGGCTTTGAGGACGAGTCCACCATCCCAGCTCCAGTCGTTGAAGTTGCCAAGTACACGAACATCACGGCCCGCACCGATCTGGTCTGTTGGTACTTCGAAGGTTACCTTGTAGAGCTGCTTTGATTTGACGTACGATTTCTTAATCATAGTAGGAGTTTTCAATCAGTGGTTTTGTGTTAGCTTATTGTATTAATTACACTAACGCTATGTTGAAAGACAAAGTTATGTGGAACTCCTTGAATGTCAAAGGTTTTTGAGCGCGGTCGCAGGTGCAGTGGAGGGGCGGAAACGGTCTTTAATGGTAAAACCCTAAGTTTATTTTGTGTAAGAGTGGGAAGTAGTCACATGTTGGTAGGGTAGGTGAGTACCCCAAATTATTTTCTGTTCAGAAAAGGCGTTAATTTTTGCTGAATTCAGCAAAGATTTCATCGCAGTTCCTCAGTAACTGTCCGGTTCGTTGATAATACTTTCCAAGGTCGCTACCGTCTACCAGGCCGTGATGTGCCTGCACCGCGAGCGGCATCAGTACTTTTCCCTCCTGTTTAAAGTATTTTCCCCACGTTATTCTTGGCACGCTATCACCGGGGCTACTGTTCATCGCGTGGGTAACACTCGTAAAACTAGCCCAGGGGAAAGAGGACATGAAGAGGTAGTTGTCCTGACCCACTTCATCTTCAAAACTGGGGTTGTCTTTCATTTCCTGGATTCGACGCGTTGCTGCAGCATGAAATGCCTGAGCATCTTTCTGCCACGTAACGGTGCAAAAGCTGAAGGCAGAAGAGGCCTTGGTGGGCACGGCAAAGCTGGGCTGGAGGACATCGTGCTGGATGATCTCATCATCCCTGATGCGCCACCTGAACGGCGTCGTCTCGAAAGCCGCCCGGGTCAGGAGATACACTATGGCCGGAGTGAAAGTCAGGTCAGGTGATTGCCTGACTATCTGGAGCAACTCAGTAATATCCACATTTGCTGTAATCCCAAAATGGGGATGATCCATATTTCGAAAAAAGTCGAAGTGCTTTTGCCGGTGGGCGTCAGTAAAGGTTATGCGTTGCATGGGTCTAAGGTCAGCGTAATTATTGAATGGTTTTATGCTTTTCTGTTTGGAAACCTATGCTTTCCCAGTGAAAACCTGCGACTAACCAAAACCAGACAGGTAACTGATTGGCCCGGGTAAGTTAACCGACTGAGTAGTTGGAACATTGCTTCCTGTTTTTTTGCCTTCACTTAGCTCGTTTAACCGCCCTCTACACCTGCGTCCGCGCCCGCAGCTGCTTTATACTGCTCGCCAAAGCGCCATACAATCATCGTAGCAACCAGGCCGAGCAAGCCAACCCACCATGCTGGAGGACTTGTCATTTCCGTATCAGCTGTGTAAGTGCCGCTTAGGTAAACGTTGATAACCTGGGCTCCATTGAAAAGCAGGTGTAGGAAGATCGGTGCCCAGATAGAGCTGCTCCAATAGTAACTGTAGCCTAACACTGCGCCCAGGAGGAGGCGGGGTAGGAAGCCTGCAAGTTCAGCATGAGCAGCACTGAAAATGGCCGCGGCAATCCAGATACTAATGTGGTGGTTGGTGGTTACACTACCGAGAATGTGTCTTTGAATCACCCCCCGGTAGATCAGCTCCTCTCCAATGGCTGGGGTTACGGCCATAGCCGTAAAGGCAAGGAAGAATTCAGCCGGCGTCTCCATTTTAAGGACGGTGCCAAGTACCGTATTGATTCGCTCTTCATCCTGCACTGCCCAGTCCGGCAGCGGAATTTGGAGGTTGAGCCAAGAGATGTAAATTACCAGCGGAATGGCCGCTGCGAACAACAGAATGACGAATAGAGGAGCATTGCGGTAAGTGGGTGAGCGATACTTTAAGGCACTCAACGCCTGTCCACGAAAGCAAATGAGCAGGGTGAGGATGGCGGTGGCGGCGTAAGAAAAAAAGTTATTTAACATTAACGACCCGCGGAGGTATTGCCGTTGCCACAACTGAGCCTTGTTCAAGGTGTCCGCATCGAAACTCAACCCCGCATAAGCATTGATCTGCGGGACAAGAATGCCCGCAATCAGGATGAACAGAAAAAACGAACAAATCGTGATGAAGAAGATGGGGGCAGCTACCTGCGATTTGTCGGAAAAATGCTTCATGCCTCGGTTTGGTTTCTCAAATGTAAAGGTTTGATGTATTTTGCGGTTGAATTATCGGGCTAAGGAGAACTTAGCCCATTTTTATTTTATAATTATGACGTACCGCCGCGCATTGTCTTAGAGATTTCAGGCTTTTCAAACTTCCAGACCCATAGCATATTTTTAGTAAAACACAGTAACACCTCGACTTTAACCTATTAACTGGCCTGTTTAAAGCTTTTGTGTTTCGTGATATGTCGACTACGGCTTAGTTAATGAGATCAATTCTACAATCTGCACTCACAGTGTTTTTTTGTCTGTTGTCAGTGAGCATTTTTGCACAGGCACCAGCCAATGATATGTGTTCTGGAGCAACCCGGGTTGTTTCTTTTCCCCGATTGCAAAGCTGTCCTGCTGACGATGGCGTCATTTTTACTGGCAGCATTTCGGGCCAGACGAACGTAAATGCAACCCCTCAGGCACCATACCCCTTGTTGAACTGTTCAGATGGCTCCCAAACACAGGCAGCAGCTGATGTGTTTTACACTTTTATAGCAAGTGGAGCTATCAATGAGGTCTCAGTTACCACTTTCGGAATGAGTGGTGTCCAAATCATTGGGTATGTGGGGCCAGACTGTGATAACTTAACTATTCGAGACTGTGCAAACGGAGTTGGTTCTGCCACGCTGAGAATTATAGCTCAGCCAGGCGATCAAATCTTCTTCTCTGTTGCTGGTCAGCCAAATGATGTCAACGACCAAGGAACGTTTGATATCGACGTTTCCAGTACTAGTGACTGTGATGCCTGTGCGCGGGAAGACAACGGAGAAGTTGTTTTTAACCCGCGTAATGCTTCCGGCACTTATGCTTGTGGTTCTACGGTAGAGGTTTGTTTTACCCTTTTTGAGTACCAGGGTAACGATGCCGGTTCCGTTGAATGGCTGCACTCTATCGTACCGTCCTTTGGTTCAGGTTGGGATGTTACTTCTATTACTCCCTCTTCTGCTCCTGCGGCCTGTAATGGAAACGGCAGCTGGAACTGGTACCCGAATGGGTGGACGAGTTGTGAAACCGGCGCTACCTATCCATTTGGCTTCGCTTTTGAGAGTCCTGCAGGCCAAAATAATGCCTGCCCAGGCGCAAATAATCCTGGGAACAACTGGGGAGATGGAGGAAACGGTTGTACCACCTTACCCTCTCCGACCACCTGGTGTTTCAATATCAACGTTTTAGATTGTCCTCCTGGCTCCGGGACCTTTACTGGTGATGACCTGACCGTCTCTATTCAGGTGTTCTCCGATGGTTTCTCTGGTAGCTGGACCCAGCAAGCATGTGCTGCACCGATTTTTTCAACGATCGGTAGTGTTATCGTTTGTGTCGACGAAGACCCAATTGCAACGCCTACGGATGAAACTTGTCCAGGAGCAAATGATGGCTTCTTTACGCTTGAAGGCAATGGCGGCCTTGATCCCGGTACATTATACAACTTCGTTGTCAGAGACGGAAGTAGTAACGCTGTTTACACCTGTAATGGCTGTCCAAGTCCAATAGATACTGACCTGCTACCACCGGGTGACTATATCATCGAAGCCACCGGTATCATCTCGGGCTGTCCGCAGAGTACTATGGCTACCATTGGGCCGGGAATACCGCCTGACGCTACGGCTGATTTTACCATGATTTGTCCTGATGATGGCCCGATACAATTAATGGGGTCAAGTACAAGTCCCGGAACTACGATAACTTACAACTGGGTAGGGCCTAATGGCTATACAGCAACCGGACCAAATCCAGTAACAAATAACCCTGCAGACCAAGGCATTTATACTTTGACCGTTAATGTAGACGGTTGTGATTCTGACCCCGTAGATGTTGACGTTGCCTACATCGATTTCTACCCAATGGGAGAAGTGGATAATGACACCCCATGTTTTGGTGATGATATCACCCTGACCGTAACTGGTCTTGGGCCTAGTGCATCTTACACCTGGTTTGATCCCCTCGGTTCTCTTATACCCGGAACAGGCAATACGGTTACAACAACGACGAACATTGCAGGGATGCAAAATTATCAGGTAACAGTAATGGAAGGTACCTGCTCCACTACGCTTAGTATTCCAGTTAACGTTGCGGATGAAATCCTGGCGGAAATCGTTCTAGACCCCTTAGGTGAAGTTTGCGCCGGGGAGGATATGATGTTTACGGTTCAGATGATGGGGGGCGGCGCTTTCCCGGCAGGTTGGACCTTTGATTGGGATAACGGAGCAGGATCTGGCCCTACCTATACCCGAAATGAGTCGGTGGCGGGTAGCTATCAGGTAGATGTAATCATCACTAATCCAGCTGGTTGTTCTGCCCCATGGGCAGAAGTCTTTATCGTAAACCCTGCAGTAGAGGTGACCATTAGCCCTTCTGCCGCCACCATCTGTTCAGACGGTAGCGTCGTTATTACGCCGACAATTACTGGTGGAGAAGGCCCCTTTGACCTATTGTGGGGCCCTAATACCAGTGACAATATTACCACACCAACACTTACGGTCGATATTAACAGTCCGGAATTGCAGAATATCTTCCTGCAGGTCACTGATGCAAATGGATGTCAGGCATTTTCCAACTTTGCCGATGTCATCATAGTACCACCCCTACCTGCCGTAGTATTTGAGGATTGCCAATCAGCATCTGTTGAAGAGGTCACCTTCACCTGGAATGATGTTGGGCAAGACCACTTTGATCTTTACATCAGTATTGGCGGAGGCCCCGAAATGCTGATTGATGATGATTACATGGGCACTACTTATACTCAAACAGGTCTGGCTCCCAATACTTCCGTTACGATCAGAATTGTTCCCGTCGGCGGCAGTGGAGCCAACTTGTGTTTTGGACTGGAGAATAGTCAAACTTGTACCTCTCCGGATTGCCCCAATCCTGGATGGCAATTCAATACCATTGATCCCCTTTGTGTAACAACGGCCGGTCAGACTTACGATTTGTTCATCGACGCAACGGTACCTGGTACAGTAACCCTCAACAGTACTACCCTAGGACTGACTGATGCACCAAACGGTGCCATGGGAATCACTACCGTAACGCTACCCGTGCTCACGCCTGGCACCACCGCATTCACGCATCAGGTCACCGCCTCATTTGTAGATGCTAACGGCCTTTGTCCCATAGATACCATCTTTGAGGTCCCCGTTGTGACACCTGCTGGCCCGGCCTTCACTATCGCACCGCCAACGGCTTGTGCTGCTGATCAGGATGTAATCATTACCCTTGATACTCCTTTTGACCCCAACTCCAACTACTCGCTTTCCGTTGATAATCCAGCTGGAAGCTTCGTAACTGATAATGATCCTTCTGATGGTACGATGGCCATCAATTTTTCTGCTGCTGGCACCTACCAGATTACGCTGACTACAGATGTAATTGGTACGCCGGGATGTTCAGCTGCTGCAACAGCACCCTTTACCTTGACCCAGCCGCTGACCGCACCGACGGTAACCTGTGGAGATAGTGGGTTGGACTTTGTTGAATTTAACTGGACTGACGTTGGAGCGGATAGCTATATCGTCAACGTCGTCTCTGCACCCGCAGGAGCAATGACCGCTCAAAGTGGAACGAACTTTACTGTTACCGGCCTTAATGCCGGAGAGACAGTAACGATTACCGTTACCGCTGTCCAAGCTGGCTGTCCTGATGTTGTGTCAGACCCTGCAGTCTCTTGTATTGCCCAGTCTTGTCTGCCAATTACGCCGATGATCACCACGGCTATCGATACTTTCTGTGTTGACGGTAGCGCCGGTCTAATTGATCTTACAGTTGATGTTCCAGGCTCTGGAACCATTACCTGGTCTGGTCCCGGTGTGACTGGCAACCAGTTTGACCCTGCCGCTGCAGGTGTTGGCTTCCATCAGATCACGGTTGTTTACGCAGAGGGAACATGTACTTATCCTGCCGATTTTGAACTTGGCGTCGTAAGCCCACCTAACATTGGTCTCGTTGCCGTTGACGGTAATGCTTTCTGCCAGGATGACGTGGCAAGATTTGTACCTACTGGCACACTAGATGCGGGCACAACGATCTCCTGGCTTATTCCAGCCGGTGCAATTGTCGTCTCCGGAGGCCTGAGTACTTTTGATACTTTGACCTTAGACCTCGGTAATGCGGGGGTACAACAAGTCAGATTGGCTATCGCTACGCCTTTCTGTGGTATGGACACCCTAACTGCAGATATTACGGTGGATGCCACGCCGGTGCCCCTAACGCTGGATTGTGCTAACATCACCTTTGATCAGGTAGGCTTTGAATGGAGCCATCCTACTGCAAGTGATTTTACGGTGGAAATCCTGAGCCAGCCCGCGAGCGCTACGATCATTGAAAACGATAATGACCTTCTGGCAACTGGCCTTGCGGAAGGGGAATCTGTCCATATTCGCGTTACGGCCATTATCGACGGCCCTTGTGCTAACGTTGTGGACGATATTATCTGTACCGCACAAAGTTGCCCTGTTATTACGGCAGTTCTGGACCCGGTTGGTCCGTTCTGTGTAAATGAAGATGCTACCGTTGCGCTTAATACGGTTATTACTGGCTCTGATGGCTCTGGTACGCTTACCTACCTGGCAGCTCCTGGAGTTGTCGGCACCGATTTTGTCAGCACGGGACTTGCCGCAGGCACGTACGAGGTAATTGCTTCATTCGAAGAGGCTTTCTGTACCTTCAACGATACAATTGAAGTTGTGGTTAATCCGCTACCTGTTGCAAGCTTTGCTTTTGATGGCGGACCTATGTGTATTGATAGCATCGTGGGCGCGGACGCAGGTGCTGCGCAGGCAGGATGGGGCTATGAATGGGTGGTTCCCTCTCCGGACGCTATCGTTGTAAACAATAGCCCTACCAATATCTCCATTGCCTGGAGTACCAGTGGAATGCAAACCGTAGGTTTGATTGTAACCGATGATAATGGATGTGTTAGCGATACACTCTTCCAGACTATCGACGTTGTCGATCCCCTTCCTGCTCCGGTTATTGGTTGTGGTATCGCTTCACTGACCAGTGTCGAATTTGGCTGGGCCGCGATTCCCGGTGCCATTGCCTACCTTGTAAGTGTTGATGGAGGAACTCCATTCACTCAAGACTCCACCAACCTTATTATCGACGGACTCAACCAGGGTGATTTTGTAAACATCGTAGTAACTGCTTTAGGAAATGGTCCTTGTGGAGATAGCCAACCGTCAACACAGGATTGTGAAGCAGGTAGCTGTCCTACCATCACCGTGATGGGCATGGATGATCAGGACTTCTGTACCGGAGCACCCGGTAACGTTGTCACCCTCACCGCTACCCAAACGGGAGGTTCCGGAACCGGAACTTTCACTTACTCCGGACCTGGTGTTACTGACAACGCCGGTGTTTTCACCTTCGACGCTGACGCTGCTGGCCCGGGATCCCATCAGATCAATGTTCTTTACGACGAAAACACCTGTACTGGTGTGGACTCTTTCCTGATGAACGTGACCCAGACACCAGTAAGCAATTTTGTTCTCAACGGTACTGAAGGCCCACTCAACGTATGTGAGGGAGACGACTTCACGGCCGCCTACACCGGGCCAATCACGACGGCAGACGGGGCGACTTATACCTGGTCCTTCGACGGCGCTACATCTGTTCCACTAGGAGCATTTGAAAACTACACGCTGAATTTTGCCACCGCGGGTGTTTACACCATTGAATTAACGGTGACCCTTAACGGGTGCCCCAGCGCGACAACCTCCTATGAAGTCACTGTTGATGCGCCTCTAACTCCACCTACGATCACTTGTACGGCCAGTGACCTGAACGCTGTCACCTTTAGCTGGGACCCTGTAGTGGGAGCTACCGGTTATGAGTTGAATGATGGCACCGTTCTACCTGGATCGCAGACGAGCTTTACCGTAACGGGAATGCTCCCCGGACAAGACACAGTGATCACCGTAATTGCGCTTTCCTCCGATGTTTGTGGTAACAGTCTTCCTGGCACGTCCGAATCCTGTAGTGCTGACGATTGTCCGGTACTTGCGCTTGACGTCACTGGCCTTACTGATGAGGTCTGCCTTGAAAATGGGGACGAAACCATCGACCTTTCAACCGTGCTGGTAACGGGTGGTACTGGTGCTGGCGCCTACACCTTTAGTGGCCCTGGTATAACGGGGACCACCTTTGATGCCGCCGCTGCGGGCGGCAGTGAGGCCGGAGTTGTTCACACCATTACTGTTGACTACGTAGAAGCTGGTCCTTGTTCCTTCTCGGGAACTTTTGACATCACAGTTTTCGATCGTCCATCGGCCTTCATTACCCAAGCAGGCCCTGCATGTATCAATGACGGTGTTCAGATCATTGTTGGTAGCACCAACTTTGTAGCGAATGCTGATATCACGATCGACTTTGACGGAGGAACCGTTATCGACGATGGTGATGCGGATGATAATGTTTACCTCGTTTCGTGGGATACACCCGGAACCAAAACAATCACCGCATCCGTAGTGAGCAATATCAGCGGTTGTTCATCGCTTCCGGTTACGGAAACGGTTGAAATTGAGGCTCCTTTGGAAGTTCCAGTGGTGAGTTGCCCAACGGTAGCTGAACTGGAGTCCATCACCTTCACCTGGGGAGCCGTTGCTGGAGCCTCTGGCTATGAGGTTACCGTTACTCCAGGAGGCACATCGACTGTTGATAATATGACGACATCGTTCCTGGTTGACGGTCTTTCTCCAGAAACTCCAGTTTCTATTTCCGTCAGCGCTCTGGGTACTGGCCCTTGTGGTAATTCTCAGCCTGGATTAGCGGCTTGTGAAACTGCACCCTGCCCCGGTGGTTCGGTACAGGCTATTACCCAATCCGCAGATTTCTGCCTGGACGGTAACCAACAGTCATTCCTGCTCGAGGCTGAGTTAGACATGGGAACTCCCTCAGGACCGTTTGTCTGGTCTGGCACAGGAGTGGTTGATAACGGTAATGGAACCTTTAATTTCGATCCAGCTGGCCTTGGAGCAGGTGATTACCTGCTGACAGTAAACTACCTGGGTGCTGCCGGATGTAATTCTTCCGACGCGATCACCATCCGTTTGTTTGATCAGCCAGCTTCTGACTTTGCTGCAGCCCAATCTATAATCTGTGCCAATACTGAAACAACAGTCTCGTTAAACGGTGCCGCAGATGCAGGAGCTACTTACACCTGGGATTTTGCCGGAGCATCACAAACGGCGAACGGAGGAGAGAGTTATAACCTGAGTTGGCCAGTTGCTGGTGACTACCTGGTGACCCTCACGGTTACAGCAAATGGCTGTACCACTTCCAGTAGCCAAATGATTACGGTGGATCCTCCAGCTAACTCCGGTGCAGCTACCGGAGATAATCTTGCTCTGTGTACAGGTGCGAATGAAACGGTTGACCTCAATACTTTGCTTACCGGGCAAACACCAGGCGGTGTGTGGTCTGTATCAGCTAACAGCCCCAGCTCCGTTGGCGGTCTTGATGTGTCTTCAGGGGTATTCAATGCCTCTACACTCGGCGCAGGTAACTACATCTTTGCTTATGAAGTGATGTCAGGTACCTGTCCGGTAGCTTCTACTGACGTAGAGCTATTGCTACTGCCACCACCGGTGGCAAATGCAGGCGAAGCCCAGCGATTGACCTGTACCATGGGAATGGTACAACTAGATGGTACTGGCTCAGAAACTGGTGATGGCTACACTTACCGTTGGTTCAGTACTGATCCAAGCATTGTTATCATGGGAGGTGACCAGCAAACGATCGACGTATCACAACCAGGTACCTACTTCCTGGAAGTAACCAATGCGATTGGCTGTAGTGCAACTGCTGAAGTTGAAGTAACCGCTGAAACGGAGGCTCCGGTCATGGAGGTCGATGTAAGTAACATCACCTGTTTCTCTGCTGATGACGGTGCCATCTTTGTGACCAATGTAAGTGGCGGCCGAGCTCCCTACACCTTTACCCTAAACGGCGAAGACCGGGGTCAGTCTACACTGTTTGCCGGCCTCATGGCTCAGGAATACAACTTGATGGTTACGGACGCAAATGGCTGTTTCTCTAACCTTATCCTTGACCTGACCGAGCCAGATGAGCTGACTGTTCGTCTGCAGTTCCCGGGCGATAGTACCACCGTTAATGCAGGTGATGAGGTGACCATTGTAGCTTCAGTGAACGGTGGTAATCCCATCGACACCCTGATGTGGATGCCAGACTCAATCAATACCGGTGAGAGTACCAACGCTATCACCTTCGTAGCTTCTGAGACGCAGATGATCACCATAACGGTAGTGGACGAACTAGGCTGTCGTGCCACTGATCGGGAAATGCTGTTGGTCCGTAAGGATCGTCCGGTATACTTCCCAACGGCCTTTAGTCCCAACGGTGACAACATTAACGACATTTGGTTCATCGGCGGCGACCTCGACCAGATCGACTTCATTGATAACTTCTTCATCTTTGATCGCTGGGGAGAAGCTGTGTATACGGGCGGGCAAACCGCCGGACAGGGCGTTGGTACTGACGGTACTCAATTCCTGCCTAATGACCCTGCCTTTGGCTGGGATGGTACCCTGAATGGTCGAACAATGAACCCTCAGGTGCTGGTGTATACCGCTACGGTTCACTTCAGTGATGGTGAAGTAATTGTCTACAAAGGCGATTTCGTCCTGATGCGCTAAGCCATCTTTGCAAGGACATACCGCCTAATGAGCGGTAAGATTAAACCAGAGGTCATTTCGGTGGCTTCTGGTTTTTCTTTTCATGGCTTTTTGTCCCCGTTGTAGCACCCGCGCCCGCGCCCATGATTTGCACGCGCTCATGGAAACATTACTGGGCGGGAAATACCACTAAAGATGTACCGCGGGTATCCCCTTAACGGGTATAGTTTATCGTATCCTTACCCTGGCTTACCTTTGTCGCTCATGGATCTTTCCGTCATCATTGTTAACTATAATGTCAGGTACTTCCTGGAGCAGGCCCTGCTCAGTGTGGAGCGGGCAATCTCCGGCATGGAGGCGGAAGTTTGGGTTGTGGACAACAACTCGGCAGATAGTTCGGTAGAAATGATACGGGCGCGATTCCCCTGGGTAAAACTGATTGAAAACAAGCATAACCCAGGTTTTTCTGTAGCAAATAATCAAGCCATCCGGCAATCTTCTGGCAAGCATATATTGCTCCTGAATCCGGATACAGTAGTTGAAGAGGATACTTTCCATCGTTGCCTGACTTTTATGGACGACCATCCTGATTGCGGTGGGCTCGGTGTGCGGATGATAGACGGCCGAGGCCAGTTTTTGCCAGAGTCAAAAAGAGGGTTGCCAACGCCCTGGGTCGCTTTTACGAAGGCCTTTGGCCTGGCCCGGCTTTTCCCTGAATCACCTCGTTTCAATCACTACCACCTGGGCTACCTGGCCGAACACGAAACCCATGCCGTAGAAATACTTGCCGGTGCCTTCATGTGGATGCGTCGGGAAACACTCGATAAGGTCGGCTTACTGGATGAAGCTTTTTTTATGTACGGCGAGGATATTGACCTTTCTTACCGGATCCTCAAAGGGGGCTATCAGAATTACTACTTCCCGGGAACTAGCATCATTCACTATAAAGGAGAGAGTACCAAGCGGGGCAGCTTGAACTACGTTCGGGTTTTCTATCAGGCGATGATCATCTTTGCGGAGAAGCACTTTGCCGGCTCGCAGGGCAGGTTACTCATTTGGCTGATGCAACTGGCCATCTACGTGCGAGCAGCAATGACTGTTGTGGCCAATTTATGGTCTGCCCTCAGGTATCCTTTCCTGGAGGCGGTCGGTATTTATGCCGGCCTGCGCATCCTGAAAGGCTTATGGTCAGTGTATCACTTCGGGGATCCTGAGTACTTTTCGGAGCAACTTCATTATCTGCATTTTCCAGCCTACACCTTGCTCTGGGTAGGTAGCGTATTTTTGAGTGGGGGATATGATCGTCCCTTCGCCTTGGGCAAAACGCTGCGTGCACTGGGTATCGGGACCATTCTTCTCTTCGCAGTCTACGGACTGCTTCCCGAAACCCTGCGCCCGAGCCGGGCGCTACTGTTGTTAGGGGCGGCCTGGGCAGCCACCTGGATCTTGCTGGTGCGTGGCGTAAGCCACCTGCTGGCCTACGGCCATCTCCGGTTCCGCGATCAGCGCGAAGACCGTTTGTTGATTGTGGGTAGCGTAGGTGAGGCAGAACGCACCCTGAGCTTGTTGCAGCGTGCCGGGGCTAAGCGCAATTACCTCGGGCGCATCGCGCCCGCCGGGGAGTTTGGAGGTGGGGCAGATATCGTGGGCAGAGCAGAGCGACTCGACCAGCTAGCCGAGTTGTACCGTGCCGAGGAGATCATATTTTGCTCTGCCGACCTGAGCAATGAGCAAATTCAGCGCTGGATGACCAGGTTGGGGACGGCCCGCCAATACCGGATCCTACCCGAAGCAAGTTCCAGCATTATTGGCTCGCATCGCTCCGATACGCAGGGAACGCTTTATACCATTGACGTAAATCTGAAAATCAATACTCCGGCAAACCGCCGGGCTAAATGGCTTTTTGATCGCTGTGTAGCGCTGTCCTGTCTGTTGCTGTATCCGGTGCTGGTGCTCTTGGTACAAGAGAAGTCACGATTGCTCAACGATGCCATTAATGTCCTCTTGGGAAAAGAAACCTGGGTAGGATACGCAGGTAGTGGATCGTTCACGGAACATCTGCCGGGCCTGCGGCCCGGAGTGTTTAACACCTCTACGGCAAGTGGGGTAGTGGACGCCGATACTTTGCGGCACCTTAATTTTCTGTATGCCCGCGACTACGCAATTGCTGAAGATTGGCGCATCTTGCTCCGGGGAATGTTTGGGAGTGGTATGGATACACGGTAGCTAAATAGCTTACCATTTACGCCGTTCGAGCGAGATCACCGTTAGCAACAGGAAGAAAGCCGTTACGCTGATAAAGTAGATGACATCCCGACTGTCAATCAGCCCGCGGCCGAGCGAGCGAAAGTGGGCCTGCATGCCGAGTGACTGAATGAAAGCCTCGCCGTTGGCGTAAAAAACGGGTAGCCCAGCCAGGAGATCAAAGCCAAAGTAGCACCAGAAGGTGAGTGCGAGCGCCAGGAGAAAACTGACAATTTGATTGCTCGTTAACGAGCTGGCGAACAGGCCAATGGCCACAAAGGCCATACACAGAAAAGAAAGTCCGAGGTAGGAGCCAAAGGTACCGCCAGCGTCAATATTGCCGACCGGTGTTCCCAGCAGATAAATAGTAAGGTAGTAAAGTAGGGTGGGCAGCAAAGCCAAGAGCATCAGGGTCAGGCACGCCAGGAATTTCCCCAGTACGATGTCAATATCCCGGAGCGGACGGGTAACCAGCAGCTCAATAGCGCCTGTTTGTTTCTCCTCGGCAAATGCCCGCATACAGATGGCTGGAATAATGAATACCAGCACGTTTGGTGCCAGCGTGAAGAAAGGCCCGAGTGAAGCATAGCCAAAGGTCAACAGGCTTGTGTCGGAGAACACGAACAGGAAGAGCCCCATGATGAGGAGGAATACAGCAATTACGATGTAACCGATAAGACTGCTAAAAAAGGCATTGATTTCTTTGCGGTAAATGGCGAGCATTCAAGAGGGGGTTGTCCGGTGAAAAGGATAGGTTGAAACTGAGAGCAGAATATCCTAGTTTTCTGTGGGCGGTAAGGGTAGTTTGATCTGGTGCCGATCATCATAGAGTCGTAGGGCGCGCAACAGGAGATCCCGGTTGTCAGGGTCCGTTTCTTTGATCGCCTGAGACAGTTTATCATCGTCCTGGCAAAAATAGGCGAGGTTCTTTTGGTTCAAGGGGACGAGGGCGCCGGTGCGCAGGTGCAATATTTTGTTGAGCGTCACGGTCTTCTCCCGGTCAACATATGCCTGGCGAAATGGCTTGCCGTTCGCGGGGTTGTAGGCTTTCATAAGTTGTCGCGTATGAACAATGGTATCATACTGCAGGGTGCTCAGGTTTCCCCTGACGCGCAAGCCCATAAACTCGTGGTAATTCCGCTTTTCTACCTCGCGGATAAATAGGTAGGCAAGACCATCAAGGCTGATGGCGTAGGGAATGATGTCGGCATTGATACGAACATCTTTATACCCGTAGTCGGCGATCTGCACCCGGTAGTCTTCCGGCAATTGCACCATTTCTCCGTCAATATCTTCCCATCCCAGGTCTGGCTGATTGGCCAGGAGGGCGTCGTGACTGAAATAAACTCCGTCGACAAAACGAAAGTCGGCATTGAAATACGCAGAATCCTGTTGCGCAGCCACCACTGCGGGGAAAAAGGCAAGTAGTAATAATTGGAGTCCGAACGTTCGCATAGTTATGATTGGTTAACGGGTTAATGCTCGGAATACGTCCTCTACTGACCCTTCCTCGCTTTGCAAACCGAGCAAGACGAGCTTGTTGTCAACAGCAAAGCGAAATACTTCGCCGCGTGGGTCGGTCTGATCTTTTAGGAAAAGACGGTAAGTGTATTCTCCAGGGTTGGTTTCGATGCGATCTATCCCTTTGATTGCAGCAAGTTTCTTCAGGTTGGGTGCCTGGTCAAAACTAACCAGCAGGGAGCTGGTACCACTGAGACGGTTCGTAAGGTTAGCAATTGGATCGTCGGCAACAAGGTTACCCCGATCAATAATGATCACCCGGTCGCACAAGGCCTGTACCTCCTGCATGATGTGCGTGCTGAGGATGACGGTCTTTTCTTTTCCGAGTGATTTGATCAGTTGACGAATCTCTGCCAACTGATTAGGGTCAAGCCCCGAGGTGGGTTCGTCGAGAATCAACACCTGCGGATCGTGTAGCATGGCCTGCGCCAAACCTACCCGTTGCCGGTAGCCTTTAGACAAAGCTCCTATCTGCTTATGTGCTTCACGACCAAGACCGGTAACCTCAATCATCTCCGCAATCCGGGCACTTGAATTATTCACCTGGTTTGCCCTGGCGGCAAACTGAAGGTACTCCCGGACGTACATGTCCTTGTAGAGTGGGTTGTGCTCAGGGAGGTAGCCTACCTGACGGCGGACGGCTAAGCTGTCCGTCACAACATCATGCCCGCAGACGGATGCATCACCAGAGGTCTGACTAAGGTAGCAGGTCAGGATTTTCATGGTGGTGGTTTTTCCGGCACCATTTGGACCGAGAAAACCAAGAATCTCACCGGAATTAGCGGAAAAGCTAATGCCGTCCAGAGCATTTTGGGTGCCGTAAGTTTTCACCAGGTTGGAAACAGTTACACTCATGTGCGCGAAGGTAGTAGTTAAAAAGAGCTTTGTGTAGGATTTTACCGACGAGGCGAGGTCTTGGTCCCGAATGGGACAATTCGGATATCTGACTAACGCACAAGCTTCAGGCTGGCGTATTCCACTTTGTCTGGAGATGCTACCCTGGCGCGTAAAAAGTACACACCGGCCTTGAGGCCGGTTGTGGCGAGCGGTAGGGTTGTTGCGCCGGCCGGAAGCCGGCGGTCAAGGAGCTTGCTCACCGGTCTGCCCTGGGCATCAAAAAGAACGAGCTGTACCATGCCAGAAGCCGGAAGGTCTAGAAATAGCCGGGTGTTAGCAGCAACCGGATTGGGGTATACTTCCAACTGCACGCTGGAAGAGGTTAGCTGAGTCGTACTCGTGTTAAGTTGCTCCAGGTAGCCTACCCAGGGTCGGGCCTGCTTTATGACCAGCCTGTCCGTGCTGTCAATTTTAAACTCAATATCCATCCCGAACGCAGGGTTGTCATTGATCCCGTAAAGCTCCGTAAATTCAGCATGAATAGTGTCCATCAACCCGCGGAGGGTGTCGAGATAGTTTACATTAAGCACCTGTTGCCCGGGCAAGACTAAATTAGATCTGCGGCGAATCTCGTAACCTGCTTCGCCTGAACCTGTTTGTTGCAACAGGATCTCCTCGGGGAGCGAGAAGGCATTTGGGTTGGTCACCAGGTCCTCGCCAATCTGTGCGTTCAGGTAGTAATTATTTTCCGTGCCGTAAATAGGGTCCAGGGTGATGCCTACACCATTGACCCGCTCTTCTTTAAAGTTGGGGTGGCAAAGCACGCCCATACCCACCTGCAAGTGATCGATACGGAAGAAAGAGCGTTCGGCGAATGCCCGGAAGGTCCAGAGTCCGGCGAATACTTCCTTGATGGTCTTGGCAATATGCCCCTCGTCCGTTTTATGCGTTTTGGATTCGTAAAGTCCGGCACCACTAAATCCCGGCAGGTCCTCGTTATTCGTGCTTGACCGGCACCGGATATTAGTGCCTGCAGGAAACGCATCTTGCAGGGTGCTGAAGGCTTCCATCATCCAGGCAGGGATGTCTCCTGCTTCGATGTCGGAACGAAATGCCTCCAGCATTTCTTCCTGGAGGGTATAATCATTTTGAAATTCCTCATTGTCCAGCATGGATTGCACCCGGCTGTAGAAGTCGTTGTGATGCATGAATTCATCGTAGAAGAAGAGGGGGATGCCAAAGCCATCAGGAATCGTATGCTCCCGGAACCCAAAGTCGCGCATAGTTGCCAGATTGGCTGTTTTGGCACCAAAGGCGGTTGCCTGATCGAAGCTGATGGCATCAAGCGGAGTAATATCCTGGATGCTTAGGTCACGATCAGGTACGGTAATATCATCGGGGCGTAACGCGTCGTACCAGTTGTCTATTTCCTCTGCGGAGGCAGCGCGTAGTTCAAACGCGTCCAGGGAGGCTTTGAAATAGACGTATTCACCAAGCAGATCCGTAAAGTTGGCATCATTGAGGGCGTTGCGAATGAAGGCGTTGGGAACATTATCTTGTAGTGCCCTGAGGTTGACGTGAGACAAAGGCGTTTGGATAACGGTGGTAATGATACCTCCGACCCTGGGGAGGTCATTCGGGACGGTTTCATACACGACAATATCCCTGGTGTCCGGTCTTTCTCCCGGCATCATTAAACGTAGGCGGCCGTACCCTTCAGCAACGTGCAGTGCCAGGTAATCAATCGCTTCGTAAAGGTCGCCCTCAAGCAGTACGGGGATCCTGCTGTTGTCGTAGCGGTCCCGATTTTCGTTGTACACGTCTACGGCCCGTTGATGAAGGGGCAGATAGGCGAGGTTATTTGCCAGGAATGGAAGGTTTGCCCCCAGTGCTTCGAAGACCTTTTCAATAATCTCAAACGGATACTGATCAAAGGGCTGGAACTGAAATGTGTAAACTCCCATAGTACCGTTAGGAGCCATAACTTCAGGGTGGTAGACCAGGAGCCCCCGCATGTCTTCGAAGAAGCTATTGCCATTTGCCTGAACGGGAATACCGAAGGTTGTGGCGAATCCCACGTGCGCTTCATGAGTGTTGGTATTCATGAAGTAGAGCCGCATGGAGTCGGCATCATTGTCTGTGATGTAGAACTTTACGAGGTCCCGCTCATCGAGGGGGGTGTTGTTAGCTGGCACCTCGCTGTGAAAAGCGAGGGAGTCAAAGGTTATTCTGTCGGGAATCATTGCTGCGCCATCGTGGAGGTTGATGGGCAGGGTAGGGTTGAAGGGACTGCTGCCAGGGATGTTGGAAAGCTCCGTCAGGTCATCGACGCTGTCGGCGTCAAGATCGGCAGGTGTGTCCATCGGGTAGCGGCGAACGGTGTAGTCTCCGGCTGGCCTTGCGGCCAGCGCTTCGGTCAACACTGCCTGTTCCCCCGTACCTTGCACCAGCGTCCGCGCCCGTCCCTGCGGACCAAAGAGCACGTAGTAAAACTCCGGGGAGGTCGTAATCGTTACCTGAGGGGTGCCGGCTTCGGAGACGCTAAAATCCAGGATCGGAACTTCTTCCTGAGCGTGGCCAATTGTCGCGAATAATAACAGCCAAAGGAGGGCAGCATGTTTCATTCGGTAAAGGTACGCGAAGGAAACAGAGAAAAATTGTTGTTAATTGTCAGATAGTTGTACAAAACCAAATGTCTGCTTATCTTTGCGCTCCGAAAATAACAAGGCAATGAAAAAAGATCTGCACCCTGATACTTACCGTACGGTAATCTTCCGCGATATTAACGCTAACGTTTCCTGGTTGGGCCGCAGCTGCGCCAAAACGCGTGATACTGATACTTTCGAAGACGGTAACGAGTACCCGCTGATCAAGCTAGAAATCTCTAACGCTTCTCACCCGTTCTTTACCGGTAAGATGCAGTTTGTTGATACTGCTGGTCGTATCGATAAGTTCAACAAGAAGTTTGGCAAGAGCCGTTTTGCAAAGACGCTCGGCGAAGACGCTCCTACCGAAGCGTAATCCTGCGTCATTGCTTGGCTGAAAGCCCGAAGTGAACTTTGTTTGCTTCGGGCTTTTGGCGTTCCGCCGGTACGACAACTAATAACCCTTGTAGTCTGCGCCTATGTCTAACATTATTCTATTCGACGGGACTTCCCGGGATTTGCTGCTTCCGCTAACGTACAGCCGACCGGTAGCCGGGCTGCGGGTAGGCATCCTGACAATTGCCGAAAAGTGGGAGCGTCACCTGCGGATGCCCGCCTCTTACCTGACTCAGGAATACCTGCAACCACTCTTCCCATTGACGGTGGCCAGGCACAACTTGCTCATTAACGGAAATTTGCTGCCTACACCTGCACTTGCTGAAAGCGTGTTGGCCTTGAACGTGGGAGAAGCTTACCTGCTGGACGGAGAGCTGCTGGCGGCCTGCCTCGATGATACTGCCGTAAACGCTCTGGCCAGAGATGAGGACTTTGGGGATGTTGAAGCGCTCGAACTTGATGATCTGGAAGTGCGACGGATCGAGGCTCCCGGCGATATCTTTAGTTTTAACGCCAGTGAAATCGCCGCGGATTTTGCCATGATCACGGCCGGTCGGACATCCGCTCCTCTTTCAGGAACGAATACTCTTATTGGCCCTGCGGAGAACCTATTCATTGAACCCGGGGCCAGCATCGAAGCCTGTCTGATCAATGTTGAGGACGGTCCGGTTTACTTTGGTAAGGACTGTACCGTGCTGGAAGGGTGTATGCTACGCAGTCCGCTTAGTGTAGGCCCTGGTGCGCTGCTCAAAATGGGGGCGAAGATATACGGAGGGACAACGCTTGGTCCGCAAACGAAGGTTGGCGGTGAGGTCAATAACGTGGTGTTTCAGGCAAACTGCAATAAAGGGCACGATGGCTTTTTGGGCAACTCTGTGATCGGAGAATGGTGCAATATTGGTGCTGATACGAACTGCTCTAACCTCAGGAATGATTACGCTGAGGTGAAGGTGTGGTCTTACCCGGTAGGCCGGTTCGTGAAAACGGGTAAACAATTCCACGGACTGATTCTGGCAGATCACGCCAAAGTGGGCATTAATACGATGTTTAATACGGGATCTGTGGTTGGCTTTGCCGCCAATGTATTTGGCGAAGGGTTCCCCAGAACCTTTATCCCTTCGTTCAGCTGGGGAGGTTCCTCAGGCTATATGACCTACCGCATGGATAAAGCGATGGCTACCGCCGAGCGCGTGATGGCCAGACGTTCGGTAGCATTTTCGGCAGCGCATGAAGCGATGTTTGCGGCCATTTTTGCCGCCAGTGCGGAGTGGCGCCGGTGGGAGAAGAAATAAAAGGGTAGTGTACTAGCGTCAAACAACCATTGCCAGCTTAGCAATATACCCGAGCCTTGTGCATTACGACTTTGCTGAAGATACTTATGTCATTGGTTAGGATGTCTTGCCTGAGATTTGGGCGCGGCCGCAGGTGGCTATCCAAAACCCTTAGGAAGGGCAATGTGAGGCCTCGGTCGGGTAGGTGTAGGATGCCCACCTAAAATCAACTATCTTCACGACACTGATATTGATACCAAATTTGTCTTCCCTTGTTACATTTTAATCATAGTGGGTCGGGAAACCACCACTTGTTTTCGCGACTGCTAACGTCACCGGAAACCAATTGCAACGTTGCGGCGGTGTCTGGTTTTTTGGACGCTACAAATGGCGCTCATTTCAACCAGGATGTGCTTCGCGGTAATATCGCCTTGGGCGTACGCCTTGCACTTTTAGCCTTGTTCTTAATGGCATGCCGGGGCGGCTTCGCCCAGCAAACGGGAGATAGCCTGTATTATCTACTCCCTACCGATACGATGGTTTTGCGGACTGATGTAGGCTCAGGAAACATGGTTTTTGAGCACTATCTCGCCCCCAAACAGACGCTTTTCGGAACGGGTCAGTTTTATGGCTTAGGTCTCGAAGATGTCTATGTCCTTAATCCTCATCTACGGTCCGCTTACGAACCGGGCGATAAGCTACGTGTACCCATCCCACCAAGGGCCGTGCGCCCGTCCCGTGCTCTGGATAGCCTGGCTTGGTTTGTCCCTGTTTACTATCAAATGCGTAAAGGAGAAACCATCTTTGGGCTTTACAAGCGTGTCCTGCAGCGGGAAGACGCAAGCAGTATCATGGAATTAAACCCAACGCTTGATCCTGCGGCGCTGGCGGACCAGCAGCGCGTTGCCATCGGCTACTTAAAGCTTGATGGTATCCCCGTCGAGATGCAAGGAGAGATTGAAGATGAGTACGTTCGTCTGAACACAGGGTTAAGGGAGCTTTGGAACAATCGTACCGAAGGGCGAAACATGAAAGTAGCCAACGGAAAAGCTGCGTGGACAAGGAAGGGGGATAAAGACAAATGGATGGTCCTGCATCGAACTGCACCCATCAATAGCTTGATTGAAATTGATGACCCCCGCAGTAGAAAGGTTTTGTATGCTCGTGTGGTGGGACGTATTCCTGATCAAATCTACCCGCGTGATGTTATTTTGGTGGTGAGCCCTTTACTCCTCAAGGCCTTTGGCGTCCGTGACAAAGTATTCTACGTCAGAACACGTCATTTCTAAAGAAGAAGCTTTTACAACTATGCGTTATTTACTGCTGATTGTCCTGGGAGGTTTTTTTCTTGCTTGCGGAACTGATACTCAGGAGGCTTCGGAAGGGGGGGCAAGCCTTGCACTTAGGGATAACACAGTGGCGGAGACCACAACTGCCGCCCCTGCCGCACCCACCCCTGAAGAACAGATAGCGGCTATCAGGGATGAGTACGACCTGATTGCCCGGGAAATGGCGGCAGACGTATACACAATGGATAGTCTCATTTATGCTTGTGAAGACAGAATGGTCAGCGGAGAAGTGTTGCGATTCCGAGACGCTGAAGAGATCCGGGTCGTTATCAATAGTTACGCTATGGGAGACCATAGCGGCAAAACGGAGTACTGGTACTTTCAGGAAGGGGAACCGTTCTTTGTGCTGGTGGAAACGGGAGCCTGGTCTTTTGGTGGGCCACTGGAAGTTGATGATAACGGCATAGAATCTCCCGGAACCATTGACAAGATAGAACAACGGCGGTATTACATCGTAGCGGGAAAAGTGACTCGGGAACTACACAAAGCGGTAGAAGTGAAGAGTTGGGAAGAAGGGCCAACGATTGACGAGGTGCCCAACGTAGCGGTGACTCCCTCCGATCAACTTCCTGCCGGGGCAGACTTTATCATGGAGGCTATGCTAAAGAAGGAGGTGGATTGCTCGAAGTTAAGTAGTTGAGGCACTGATACTTTAGAGTTGTTTAACGCCTTGAGTTGCAATTTTTAAGACTGCCGCTGGGGTTTATGAAGTGTATGATTGAATTAATCACTTCATCAATACCTCTGTCATGTCAAACTCCAGGATTTTTCGGTTGGTACCGATACTTTTCGTGTTCTGTTTTCTTGCACTGAAGGCGGATCATCCGCCATCGATTTCGGCGGCCTTTGCGACAGCAGGTGCCTCAGCCGAAGTAGCTAACTACAGCGGATGTGCCCTGCACGATGGGTTCACCCTCATTCCACACACTGGCCGCCAGCACATCATTGATTTAGTGGAAAAATTAGCCCCGGCAGCGGGCGAGTCTCCCCATGCTTATTCTATTGACATCATGCAGGAGACTGCTGGCCCGGAATATATCAATGCCATGACCTGCGCCAGCAGCAAGGTTATTTGGGTCAGCAGAAAAGCAATAGAAGAGCTGTATGGCTATGATCCGGCACTAGCCTACATAGTTGCACATGAAATTGGGCACGGATCGGCACGTAGTGTTTTCTCTCTTGAGCATGACTGGATGTTAGCCACTGAGCGCCAGTTGTTCAGTAGTCTGAACGTGCACCAGCGCCACGAAGTCGCTGTTGATCAGCGAGCGGCTGACATCATGCTGGCTGCTGGTTATTCGAAGGAAGCCATCCTGGCCGGTGCTCAGTACATCCTGTGGCAGGAGGGGGCAGACCTGGTACTGGCTGCTGGCCCGTCTCACCCTTCTGGCTGGGATCGTGCTGCCCTGTTGAGTTATTACCTGGAACGTAGTGCCGTCCCCACTGCGCCAGTGGCCGGTCATGTATTCCCACGGTGATTGCGTTTTATCTAGGGTGGATGCACGCCACTGTTCTACCAGTTAATTGTCTATCTTGACGGTGAACAAACCACCTTTATCTTGCCCGTCGGAAACTATGTTTACTACGACCATACCGGATCGCTCTGCCCTGAATGTCTAAGACGCGTTGACGCGAAGATTGTATTTCAGGACGATAAAGTCTGGATGAAGAAACGCTGCCCGCAGCATGGTATGAGTCGGGTTTTGATTGCCACAGATGTCGAATACTATAAACGCATCAGGAATTACAATAAAGCTTCTGAGTACCCCAACCAGTTTCATACTCCAGTCAGGTGGGGCTGTCCTTTTGACTGTGGTCTCTGTGCCGATCATGAGCAGCATAGCTGCCTTACGGTCCTGGAGGTTACGGACCGATGTAACCTGAGTTGTCCCACCTGCTACGCTAACAGTGCACCTGACTACGGAAGCCATCGTAGCCTGGCGGAAATTGAAGTTATGCTGGATGCCATCGTGCGAAGTGAAACGGAGCCCGATGTTGTTCAGCTAAGTGGTGGAGAGCCCACTATCCACCCGGATTTTTGGGAGATTATGGACATGGCCAAGGCGCGTCCGATCAAGCACCTGATGCTCAATACTAATGGACTCAGGATAGCCAATGACCCCGGGTTCGCAGAACGACTGGCCACCTACCAGCCGGATTTTGAGGTGTACCTTCAGTTCGACAGCTTCCGCCCGGAAGCGCTGCGCTGCATGCGCGGTAAGGACCTAACTAAGGTTCGGGAGAAAGCCCTGGCTAATTTAAATCGGGTTAACCTGTCGACCACCCTCGTCTGCACGCTTCAGCGAGGGCTTAATGAGGATGAAATGGGCGACATTATTCACTACGGCCTCGAGCAGGAATGCGTGCGCGGCGTCACCTTTCAACCAACGCAGGTAGCTGGCAGAACGGAGAACTTTAATCCGGCAACTGACCGCCTGACACCCACTGAGGTTCGTCAACGCATACTGGAGCAGACACCAATACTGACGGGTAACGACTTAATTCCCGTCCCCTGTAATCCCGATTCCTTAACCATGGGGTATTTGCTTAAGCTGGACGGTCAGGTATTCCCCCTGACGCGCTACGTTGACCCCGCGGCATTACTGGACAACACAACCTCCAATACAATTGTCTACGAACAACAGGATGCCGTCCATTCCCAGCTTTTGGGCCTGTTCAGCACCGGATGTAGTGTTGATGTTGCTCAGGATGGATTCCATGAGTTGATGTGTTGCCTGCCTCCCGTTAAATCGGATACGCTGGGATACGGTAACCTTTTCCGCATCATCATCATGAATTTCATGGATGCCTACGACTTCGACGTGCGGGCAATCAAAAAAAGCTGTGTGCACATAGTGGATACCAACGGGCACCTGATTCCCTTCGAAACGATGAATCTATTTTACCGCACGGCCCTTCAACGGGCCAACCTGGCCCAACTCAGAGCTGAGGTGCCGGGGGCCTATTTTGAAACAGAAGACGCCTGATGAGCCGTAAACAGATTATCCTTCGTTCCCTTTTTATGCTGCTGGTGCCAGCAGGAATTGGGCTCTTTCAATCGCTTGCCGGGCAGGGATTGTACGGTGCGGGCAACTTTGCGCTGATATTACTGATGTGGATTACTCTGGAGGTGATCATCCTGGTGCTGCTGGCTCTGATTCAGTTTATTCGTGCATTATTGCTTGCGCGACAAGGCCCTGAGGGTAATAAGCATGGAAAGCTCCTGTTGCTCAGAAAGGACGCTGGCAGTTATTTATTGGCGGCGGGCCTGGTCTTAGTAGTAGGTGCATCAACCTGCTATGGCGGAGCAACGGTGATTGATGCTTTTCTGTGATTGGCGAGTAAAGTGTAGAGTAGTCGGTAACGCCGGTGCAAGGGTAGGGTGGAAGAGCAGTGGAGGCGCATGCTGCTACATAGAACCGCACACTATGCCTGCCTCTCTGCTGATTGAAGAAGGACTGTTTCTGTTCCCTAAAGACTGATTCCATTTTCCCTGCTATCTTTAGGGTACACTCGTGACAGCCCGCTATTCTTCTTAATTCACCCACCATGTCTTACACCACCAAGGTTATTCTGATCTCGCTTGCGGTCTGGTTGCTCCTGTCTCTTATTTGTGGGGTAATCATGGGGTTTGCCGGCGAGGAGTACTGGACAATTGGGATATTGATTGCGGGTATGCTTATTGGTCTGACGGAAATAGTTGGTCTGATAGTAACTGGAGCAGTGATTTTGCTGGGAAAGTTTTCTGGCAAGAAATTGATCCCGCCAGGTAAAGACGCCCCCCTGGATGCCCAGCCTGCTCCCCTGCATTATCGGGAGCGCGGCCTGGCATATCTTGCTGCTGCCGGAGTGATCCTGATGATTGGCGGCTCCATCTGTTTCGGCATGATTTGAGCGGGAAGTGATGAACCACAGAATCAAGATAATCATCCTTGCTTTTGGTATCCTCCTGCTGCTCATTCTGATGTTGCTCCTTTTCGGAGGATGGCCGCGGATGTCAGCGAATCGTATCTTATCAGGTATGCAGCTTCGTCTTTTATTACTGGTGTATCTGGAGAGCTTTATCTTCTTTGTCCTCGGTATGATCCAGAGCACAGGTGGTGGCGGTGCCCCTCCGGGCACCATTGGGACTGAGCGTCCGGAGGACTATCCCGAGCAGGGGAAATCAATGAGGTACCGATCTTCGTCTTACGTGATCGCAGCTAGCTTGTTATTGTTGGTAGGGACGAGCATTTGTTTTGGTGGCGTTTTAAGCTAGTGGCTGCAGGATATTACCGTATGTGCGTTGGTTCTGCTACCTTAAGGGCATCAAATGCTCTTTTATGCACTACCGCCTGTTTTCACTTTGCTTGCTCACTGTTTTTCTTTGCACCTGCGGCCCCGCCCCGGAAACCGTCGATGAAGCTCCCCCCCGCCCGAACATTCTGTTTATCATGTCGGATGATCATGCGCAGCGAGCTATCTCAGCCTACACCGATGAGTTGATTAAGACGCCGGCCCTGGACCGCATCGCCAACGAAGGAATGCTGTTTCGGAATAGCTTCGTGACCAATTCGATCTGTGCCCCCAGCCGTGCCGCCATCATGACGGGCAAATACAGCCATCTTAATGGGAAGA
This sequence comes from uncultured Lewinella sp., assembly GCA_964616365.1. Taxonomy (GTDB): domain Bacteria; phylum Bacteroidota; class Bacteroidia; order Chitinophagales; family Saprospiraceae; genus Neolewinella. The sequence goes on from CAZTTF010000158.1 coordinate 60,715, forward strand.
TTGATAACCTTAGTCCTTTCAATCCTGATCAGTGGACTTTCCCGGAGGCTTTGCATGAGGCCGGCTACCGAACCTCTTTAATTGGCAAACATCACCTGAAGGCGATTCCCCGGGGCTTTGATGAATTCCGTGGTCTGATCGGGCAAGGGAGCTATTACAACCCCACTTTTGTCCACAATGGCGATACACTGGATCGCGTAGAAGGATATACTTCTACACTGATTACGGATTACGCGCTGGAAGAACTGCGCCGGGTGGCATCGGACACCAGTGACCAGCCTTTTATGATGTTGTATTGGCACAAGGCCCCCCACCGGAATTGGATGCCCGATACCAGTGATTTAGCCGGACTACTAGAGAAACGCTATCCCGAGCCCGCTAACCTGCGTGACGGGTACGATGGTAGAGCGGCGGCACAGCACGCCGACATGCGCATTGCCGATATGTTCGTTAGCCACGACCATAAAGTGACCGCCACTTATGAACCTAATGAACCCGGTACTGGTGGCGCAACCTTCATCCCCAATGGTTCGCAGCGCATGGCGGACAACTTTGCCCGCCAGATTGCACGCCTTACACCGGCGCAGCGTGCCGCTTACGAACCCTTCCTGACACAGGTAGGCGAAGCATGGCAGCGGGTTAAAGGAACCGACCAAGAGCTCGGCTGGCGTTACCAGCGCTATATGCAGGACTACCTGGCCAGCGTAAAGTCAGTCGATGACAATGTCAGCCGGGTCCTTGATTACCTTGATGAAGCAGGTTTGGCGGAAAACACCATCGTCATTTATACTTCAGACCAGGGTTTCTATCTGGGCGAGCACGGTTGGTACGACAAGCGGTTCATGTACGAAGAAAGTCACCGTACACCGCTGATGATTCGTTACCCCGCTGGCGTGAAGCCGGCTTCAACCAATGAAGAACTGGTGCTTAATATAGACCTTTCGGCTACACTGCTTGATTACGCCGGGGTTACCATCCCCGAAGCCGTGCAGGGGCGTTCCCTGAAGCCGCTGTTGGAGGGCAATACGCCCGAGGATTGGCGGGAAGACATTTACTACCGTTACTACCAGCAAATGGCCAGCTTTCACCGGGTTGCCCGCCACGAAGGAGTACGGGATGGGCGTTACAAACTGATTCAGTTTACCGAAGATGGGTTTGAGGGCTATGAGCTCTTCGACCTTCAGGAAGATCCAACAGAAATGGATAACCGGATAAATGACCCTGAGCTGGAAGCCGTACAGACCCGCCTGATGGGGAGAATGGCGGAGTTGAAAGAAGAATTGAAGGTGGAGGATTAGCGGAAAGTCCGTTAGTCCGTTGCCGAGACATCAGATGAACTTTCGTCCGGCTACGCCAGGCCAAAAGATGCATCTGATGACCGGCGGCCTTAGCTCCTAGTTTCTAACTCTTGTTTCGCTGAGCGGTTGTCCGACGAACTTTGTTTCTGGAGTAACCGAAATAAAGTTCGTCTGACGACTCGCGTTATAGCTTTCGACTTCCAACTTACCTTCCTGGTCCTACCCCCTAACCTTCACCACCTGGCAGGTCAGCCGACTTACGCAGACGAGCTTACCGCGTTGATCGGTAATGTCAATGTTCCAGACCTGAACGGTCCGGCCAACCCGAATCGGGGTAACCTTGCCCGTTACCACGCCGCCTTCCCGGACACCCCGGAGGTGGGAAGCATTGATTTCCGTACCGACGATGTACTCTTTGGTAATGTCTTTGAGGACCAACATCCCGGCAACACTACCGAGTGTCTCTGCCAGCACACAACTGGCACCACCGTGAAGCATCCGCATGGGCTGAACGGTATTTTCATTTACGGGCATAGTTGCCACTAGATAGTCGTCTCCGACTTCAGTAAAGCGAATGCCTACCGCTTCGCCAATGGTGCTCATGCCCATTTGGTGAAGGCCTTCAATTGTTGGTGTTTCGGTCCAGATCATATACTACTTTGTTAAGGTTAGGTTTGGACAAAGCGCTAGCGTAAGTTGCTGTTTATCATGCTCTAATTCTCGAAAATCATCAAGTATATTGGTCTTTTAGGCTGCTATGTTCATTCAGCAGATTAACGGTCCAACAGACTAAATTTCCCAGGACATAAGGGTTTAACCCATTTCAACAAGAGAAAACCAAGCTTTGTCACCAAACCTCACTTCTGTTAAGGTTTACCCGTAACAGACAGCGATCAGCTTAAAGTGTTCAATCGTGAGATCTCCACGACCACCGCAGCGGCCTTTTCCATTTCTTCGAGACTGGCCCATTCGTACTTAGAGTGGAAGGCGTGCTCTCCCGCAAATATGTTCGGGCAAGGCAGGCCCATGAAGCTCAACCTTGATCCATCCGTCCCTCCGCGGATACTGTCCGGCTTCGGTGTAATGCCAATATTTTCCATGGCTTTTACGGCAAGGGCCATTACCTGAGGATGTTGGTCAAGGACTTCCTTCATGTTGCGATACTGTTCGGATACCGTAAGGGTGATCTCGCTGTTTGGATACTTGGGGGCAACCTGCGCAATGATGTCTCGCAGTACCTGCGTGTGCTTATCGAGTTTCGGGGTCTCGAAATCACGAACGATGAAGTCTATGCGTGCAGCTTCTGCCTTAGCGGTCATTTCCACCGGGTGGAGGAAGCCTTCTTTACCTTCCGTAGTCTCTGGGCTTAGCCGGTCTTTAGGTAGGGCGGCAACAATGTCTGCCGCAATTTTGATGCCATTTTCCAAATGGCCTTTGGCCAGGCCCGGGTGGGCGCTCACCCCGGTAATTTCGATTCGGGCAAAATCAGCGCTGAAGGTTTCGTCTTGTAAACTGGCGTATTCTTCTCCGTCAATGGTGTAGCCAAAAGCCGCGCCAACTTTCTCCATATCAATGGCATCGACGCCACGGCCAATTTCTTCGTCGGGGGTAAACAGAATGCTCAGTTTGCCGTGCGGAATTGTTGTGTCCTTTACCAGGGTTTCTAGGGCGTGCATGATGGCTGCTACTCCGGATTTATTGTCGGCCCCCAATAGAGTAGTCCCCGAGGCGGTAATAATTGAATGTCCGATACAGTTTTTCAGTCCAGGATGATCGTGCGCGCTGATAACAACGCTTGGGTCATCAGGTAATACCAAGTCTTGCCCTTGGTAATCAGCGTGAACCAGTGGCTTTACGTTGGTACCACTGGCATCAGGGCTGGTGTCCATATGGCTACAAAAACAAATGACCGGGGCATTTTCACTACCGGGTGTTGCCGGAAGGGTGGCGTAGACGTAACCGGCTGCGTCGAGGTGGGCGTCCTCAAGACCTAGCGCTTGTAGCTCCTCTACCAGCATTTTCCCGAGGTCCTTCTGTTTTTCGGTGCTGGGTTGGGAAGGGGAGTGCGGATCAGATTGCGTATCAATTTTTACGTAGCGAAGGAATCTTTCGAGAAGTGACATGGTCGTGGTTGGTTAAAGTTATACTGGCGCGGACGCAGGTGCAAGGTACGTTAGGACCAGCAATGGACCTATCCCTAACATGAGTATGGCGAAGATGCATCCACACCATCGCCATACACGAAATGACTACCGTAACGTCAGGTTTGGACGAGACAATAATGCAAGTTGCTGACGGTCATGCTCTAATTCCCGCGATCATCAAATCCGTTAGTATTTTAGGCT
>CAZTTF010000159.1:0-13290 GCA_964616365.1 uncultured Lewinella sp.
AGATATACTCCCCTCGGCCACCCCAGGTGATTTTTGATAGACTCTTTTTGCACCCGGCTGCATTAAATGAGCTCGTCAAGAGCTTCAACTCTGGTGATCGCGGGGAGTATAAATCCAATTCAAGGTATCTCTCTGAATAATGGCAGCAAAAGGCACGGATGCAGGTACGATGCGAGGAATCGAGAAGCCGTGGCCCTGCCCCGTAATTCCTCGCCAGACCATAAAACAAGCTCAGAACACCAACAATAACCACTCCACTCCCGTTAGGCCAGCATGAGTGTCGACCTGCTGCAATTTACCGATCGGGGCATCTACTGTGCCCCCGCCGATGTCTACATCGACCCCTGGAAGCCGGTCAATCGTGCCCTGATTACCCACGGCCACGCAGACCATAGCCGTTGGGGCCACAAAAGCTATCTGGCCACCGAAACGGCGGCCCCCGCCATCAGGTACCGCCTCGGAGACATCAACCTGCAAACAACCAGTTTCGGGGAAACAACCACCATCAATGGCGTAACATTCAGCTTTCATCCCGCTGGCCACATCCTTGGGTCAGCGCAAATCCGGGTGGAACACCGGGGAGAAGTATGGGTGGCTTCGGGTGATTACAAGCTCGAAGATGATGGTCTGGCGGAACCTTTTGCTCCCGTCAAATGCCACACTTTCATAACTGAGTCGACCTTCGGACTACCGGTATATGACTGGCAGCCGCAGGCTGCCGTGTTCGCTGAGATCAACGCCTGGTGGCGCAGCAACGCCGCGCAGGGAAAAGTATCCTTCCTGACCGGATATTCTCTCGGCAAAGCCCAGCGCATCCTCAGGGGCCTCGACCCTTCCATCGGTAAGATCTACACCCACGCTGCCGTAGAAAACCTTAACGAAGTCATGCGCACCCAGGGCGTGGCCCTGCCCCACACCATCCGCGCCACAAAGGAAATCCCCCATAAAGACTATAACGGCCACCTCGTTTTGGCGCCGCCATCGGTCCAGAACTCCTCCTGGATGAAAAAGCTCAAACCCGTATCGGTAGGCATCTGCTCGGGGTGGATGACGTTGCGGGGCGCGCGGCGGCGCCGCGCCGCCGATCGTGGCTTCGTCCTCTCGGATCACGTTGACTGGAAAGACCTGAACCACGCCGTAGCAGCCACCGGAGCCGAAAGGGTCATCGTCACCCATGGCTACACCAAAGTCTACGCACAATACCTCCGCGCGCAGGGCTTACGGGGAGAAGACGCCACCACCGAATACCGGGGAGAGTCCCTCGACGAAACAGAGGAATCAAAAGCCAACAACGCCTGATGGAAGCATTTGCCCACCTCTTTACCCGCCTGGATCAAACCACCAAAACCCTGGTCAAAGTCCAGGCACTCGTGGATTATTTCGGCCATGCAAATGACCAGGATCGCCTGTGGGCGATCGGTATCCTCTCGGGCCGCCGCCCCCGGCGCGGCGTTAAGAGTACGCTGCTGCGCGAGTGGGCCGCCGAGTGCTCCAATATCCCACTCTGGCTACTAGAAGAGAGCTACCACGTGGTTGGCGATCTTGCAGAAACCATTGCCCTTGTGCTCCCTCCGGCAACCCAAAAATCAAGTCGCTCACTAACTGAATGGATTGAGTTGGTCCGGGACCTAAAAGACATGGAGGAAGACGCTAAAAAGCATGCGGTCCTCTCCGCTTGGGACAGTCTCGTGGCCGCAGAGCGTTTCGTCTTCAACAAACTGATCACGGGTGGCTTTCGGGTAGGGGTAAGTCAGAAATTGATGATGCGGGCCCTCGCACAATTTGAAGACCAGGAGGAAACAGCTATCGCCCACCGATTGATGGGGAGCTGGACACCAGACACAACTACCTATGAAGCCCTCATCCGCTCAGCCAGCCCTCTTGACGACAGCTCCCGCCCATACCCTTTCTACCTTGCCTACGCCTTGGAAGATGCCCCGTCCAACCTGGGCGACATCAGCGATTGGCAGGTGGAACGCAAATGGGATGGCATTCGTGGTCAGGTGATCGTACGCCAGGGAGAAGTTTTTGTCTGGTCGCGTGGAGAAGAGTTGGTCACCGATAAATACCCGGAGTATGCAGCATTCGCGGACCTCCTGCCCGACGGCACCGTCATTGACGGAGAGATACTGCCCTTCCGCGAAGGGCAGCCGCTTTCCTTCAATGTGCTCCAGACACGAATTGGCCGAAAAAACATTTCAAAGAAAATCCTCGCGGAGGCACCAGTTGTTCTGATGGCTTACGACTTACTCGAATACGAAGGTCGCGATGTTCGCCACGAACCCCTGCAGCAGCGACGGAACTGGCTAGAAACCCTGGTTGTCGCAGCCAATAACGAAGTACTAATGCTATCCGAGGTGCTTTCCCTTTCCAGCTGGGCGGAAGCCGCAGCGGAGCGGGAACGCTCCCGGGAGTTTCTGAGCGAAGGGCTCATGGTTAAGCGCAAAGCCTCCCCTTACCGGGATGGACGTAAGAAAGGTGATTGGTGGAAGTGGCAGGTCGACCCACTCACCATCGATGCCGTAATGCTTTACGCCCAACAGGGACACGGCCGGCGAGCCAACCTATTTACCGACTACACCTTTGCGGTGTGGAAGGGGGAACAGCTTGTGCCATTTACCAAAGCCTACTCCGGGCTGACGGATAAAGAGTTTAATCAGATTACCCGCTGGGTACGGAAAAACACCAAAGAAAAATTTGGACCGGTACGTAGCGTCAAGCCCGAACTGGTGTTCGAAATCGCCTTCGAGGGCATCCGAAAATCTTCCAGGCATAAGTCCGGGGTAGCCCTCCGTTTCCCCCGCATGCTGCGCTGGCGGCAGGACAAAAAGGCTGAAGCGGCAAATACCCTGGAGGACCTGGAAAAAATGCTGGATTTATACGGGTAGTCACCTAGACTTCAGCGCTGCTCTTCTCTACCAAACTTCGCACCCGCGTCCGCGCAAAATGACGCCACCCAAACATGCAACAACATCTCCAACACGGGAAAGACTGGTTTGCCAGCCAACAGTGGCAACCCTATCCGTTCCAGCTCAATGCCTGGGAGGCCTACCTGGCGGGTAAGGATGGCTTAGTGAATGCGGCAACTGGGTCAGGCAAGACGTACTCGCTGGTGGTCCCCATCATGCTGGAGTATTTGGCGGAGCAAGGGGGCGAGGACGCAGGTGCAAGCAAAGGGACCAAAAAACCGGGTCTGCGTGCCATCTGGATCTCCCCCATCCGGGCACTTACTAAAGAAATTCGCGATGCCGCCACCCGGGCTGCAGCGGGCCTTGGCCTTGACTGGGAAATTGAGCTTCGGACCGGAGACACCTCCTCTTACAACCGGGCAAAGCAGTTGCGTAAGCCTCCCCAAATCCTGATCACCACCCCTGAATCGTTGCACCTGTTGCTGGCTACCAACGGATATGAAGACTTTTTTGCCGAGCTCAAAGTACTGGTAGCTGACGAGTGGCACGAACTGATGGGCTCCAAACGAGGAGTACAGGTAGAGTTAGCTCTGAGTCGTTTGCGGGCACTGAACCCCGCGCTTAAAACCTGGGGCATTTCAGCTACTATTGGCAATCTGGAAGAGGCCGCAAAAGTGCTATTCGGCCTGCGCAACGGCGCCTCCGCGCCGTGGGAATTAATTCGCTCCCAGCAACAAAAAAAGTACGTCGTAAAGACCATCCTACCACCCGATATTCACCAGTTCCCCTGGGCAGGACGGCTGGGTACGGTGTTGGTTGATGAAGTCCTTAAAGTTGTCAATACCAGCAAAACGACATTGATCTTCACCAATACCCGGGCCCAGTGTGAGCTGTGGTACCAGGCCTTGCTCGAAGCAGACCCCAACCTCGCGGGGCTGCTCGGGATGCACCACAGTGCCGTTGACCGTAGTCTGCGCGAATGGGTAGAGGAGGCCCTGCACGAAGCGAAACTTAAGGTGGTAGTTTGTACTTCCAGCCTTGACCTCGGGGTAGACTTCCGTCCGGTAGAAACCATCATCCAGGTTGGCAGCCCGATGGGGGTTGCCCGCTTCTTACAGCGGGCAGGGCGCAGTGGCCATCAGCCAGGGGCGACATCCGTCATCCACCTAGTCCCCACGCATGCCCTGGAGCTCGTGGATGCTGCTGCTTTGCAGCAGGCCGTGAAGGATAACCGCATGGAAAGTCGGCAGCCTTACCGGCGGACTTTCGACGTTTTGGTCCAGTACCTCGTAACCCTTTCCGTATCAGGTGGATTTTATCCCGAGCACATCCTCCCCGAAATCAGGGATACCCACGCCTACGCAGAAATTACCGCCGCGGAGTGGCAGTGGTGCCTTGACTTTATCCGGACTGGTGGTCAGTCATTAGAGGCCTATCGCGAGCACCACCGCGTAGGGGTTACGGAGGACGGCCGTTACGTGATCATGACCAAACAACTCGCGACGCGCCAGCGGATGTCGATTGGTACCATTGTCGGCGACTCCACCTTGCTGGTCAAATACCGATCAGGGGGCAAGATTGGCAGCATTAGTGAGCGCTTTATCTCAAGTCTGAAGAAGGGAGACGTCTTCACCTTCAGCGGTAAAGTTCTGGAGGTGGTCAACATCACCGGCATGGAGGTAAAGGTGAAGGCCAGTCGCAAGAAGCGGGCAAAGACGCCATCGTGGTCAGGTGGCCGGATGCCCTTGTCGGCGGAACTGTCCCGGGAAATCCGGATGCAGATGGATATGATTCACGCCGGACAATTCTCTACTCCCGAGCTTAGAAAAGTCCGCCCTCTGCTCACTTTGCAGGCAGAGCGATCACACATCCCCGGCAAAGAGGAGTTGCTCGTTGAATACTACCAGGACCGGGAGGGCTACCATCTTATTTTCTACCCTTTCGAGGGTAGGTTTATTCACGAAGGGATCAGCACATTATTGGCCTGGCGGTTGAGCCAGCAACTTCCCATCAGTTTCTCCATTGCGGTAAACGATTACGGTTTTGAGCTGGTCTCCGACCAGGAGATTGACGTCGAGACGCTACTCCAACCAGATTTATTCTCTACCGATAATCTCCGCGAAGACATTCGCCAGAGTGCAAATGCCGTTGAAATGGCCAACCGTCGTTTTCGGGAAATCGCGGTTATTGCCGGACTGGTTTTCACGGGTTTCCCTAACGCCAGAAAAAAAGACCGGCACCTGCAATCCTCTTCTCAGTTGTTCTTTAAAGTCTACTCAGACTACGAGCCCAACAACCTATTGCTCCAGCAAGCTTACGACGAAGTGTTGCAATTCCAGCTGGAGGAGACGCGCTTACGGAGGACCCTACACCGAATAGCCAACCAGAAAATAGTAATTAAACGCCCTGGCCGTTTTACGGTACTGGCATTCCCGCTGATCGTAGATCGTTTACGGGAAAAAGTAAGTAGCGAAAAGCTCAAAGACCGGATTGAAAAGATGAAATTGCGGCTCGTTCGGTAAGGAGATGGTTTACCCCTTTCGAGCGCTACCTTATCATTTGCAGCAGACAAGCAGAACTCTTGACGATTACCCTCAAAAACCAAACGTTCCTCCTCCTCCCAGCCAAAGCTATCTTTTGGCAGGAGACGGCGACCTTAATTTTAGCAGACCTGCACCTGGGCAAGGGGGAACATTTCCGCAGGAACGGCCTGGCCGTTCCCCGGGGTGTCCAGGACGACAACTTCAGTCGCTTGCAGGAATTACTGGAGGAATTCGAACCGAAACGGGTACTGTTTCTAGGAGACTTGTTCCACAGTCATTTGAACAGCACCGTTGAGACCTTCGCCATCTTTCTGTCCACTCATCCAGCGGTCAGCTTTGAGCTGGTAAAGGGGAATCATGACATACTCCCTCCGGCATTGTACGACAACTCACAGATGGTCATCCATGAACCACCCCTGACGGAGCCCCCCTTTATTTTCACCCACTATCCACTGGAGGTACCAGATACCAGGCTTTATAATTTGTATGGCCATCTCCATCCCGGTGTTCAGCTTCAGGGAGCAGGAAAGGAGCGACTAAAATTACCCTGCTTTCACTTTGGCAAAACCCAGGCGGTTCTCCCCGCATTTGGGGCGTTTACCGGGCTGGCGGTAATCCGCCCACTTTCTGACGACCGCGTCTTTGTCGTGGCCGAGGATGTAGTCCTCGAGGTATGATAATTCCAATTGATGTAAATTTAGAGCTGAACCTAAACTGAACCTTACACCCTAATGCATCGGAATTCCTCTTTTATTTACGCTGGAATACTTTTGACACTTTGCCTTGCTTCTTTTTCGCTACGTGGTCAGCAATCTTTTGCGGAACCATTGGATGACTACAATGCGGCGTACTTACCAGAAAAAGTGTTCGTCCATACCGACAAAGACATCTATGCCGGTGGCGAGACCGTATATGCCGCGGTTTACCTCGTTAATGGCATCAGTAACCAGCCAGCCAGCCTAAGTAAGACCATTTACCTAGAGTTAGTAGCCCCCGCAGATACCGTCATGATCCGGCTGCGTTTGTTCGCGGCAGATGGTCATACTTCGGCCAGCATGCTCCTGCCAGCAGATATTGAGCCTGGGGACTACCAAATAGCTGCCTACACCAACTATCAACGTAACTCTTACAATGGGGCCTTATTCCGCAAGGCCATCCGCATTGTTGGCGGCCTTAAGGAGAGTGGAGGAAAAGGAAACGACAACCTGCAGGAAGCTGTTGCCAGCCCTGATGCCCTCACTGGTGAGGTCCCGGACATTGCCCTGCGCTTTTTCCCGGAAAGCGGGGATTGCCTGGTTGGCCAACCTTGCCGGGTAGCCTTTACTTGTGCCACCGCCGATGGGCGTCCCGCCACCTTTACCGGAAAGCTGCTCACTGCCGATGGCAGTGTATTGCAAGCAGTGTCAACCAATGAGCGCGGTATCGGTAGTTTCACTTTTCAACCGGATCGTGGCAAAGTCCTGGTGGCAGACGAAGCCACCGGTCGTGAATTCGCTTTACCACCCGCCGTTGAGGCGGGTGCCCACATCCGGGTAGATGTTAGCCCGGACACCGTCGACATTACCATGTTCACCAATGACGCGGTCAACGGGTTACTAGGGCATACTTTCGTGCTCCAACTTCGTGGAGCGGGCTTACTGGAACAGCCCTTCACCACGGCAAGGCCCTTATTTAAAATGCGTCTTCCCGTCACCCTCCTACCAGCGGGTGTCATCATCGCCACTTTACTGGACGATCTCGGCAATCCGGTTGCCGAACGCCTGTTTTTCGTCCCTCCCAGGCAAACGGACGTGCAAGTATCCCTTAACCAACCGGAATACGACTTACGCTCCACGGCAGACCTCACCCTCAAGGTTCCTCAGGCTGCTTTAGCCGACAGCTTAAATGCTGCCCGCTTAAGTGTAAGCGTTTTACCAGTAGCTGCCGCAGGGAAAAACCCGGGGGACGATATTCGCACCTGGCTGTTGCTGAATAGTGACGTTGACCACCCTGTCCAACAGGCACCAGACCTGATTTTTGGAGCAGGCTCAGCGGAGGAAAAAGGCCGTCGGGTTGATGACTTTCTGCTTACCCGTGCCTGGCGGCGTTTTCGGTGGGAGGCATTGCCAGACTTACCGAACTTTCAACCGGAGTACCTGCTTGAGCGCGGACTTTTTATTCGTGGGCAAATGACCAAGTTTGACGCTCCGGAAACGCCCCGCCCGGGGAAGGTCTTTTTGACGCGTATGGAAAATGCCTTCAGCGACGAAACCCTTACGGACATGGAGGGATACTTCACCCTCGGCCCCTACATGACCACCGACACCTTCCCCGTCTTACTTCAAGGCCGGTTTAAACCCGGCCGCAAGAATCGTCTGAACCCGGCAATCACCCTTGAGGACAACCAGGCGACCTCCCTTAAAATTACACCCTACACCGGAGTAGACTGGTCTGCTATCCCCAGTGCCCGTGAGCGCTACCCCTCTCAACAAAACCCAGTGGACTATGCTGAAGTCAGTCGGAAGATGCTTACTGTTGCACGTAATTTTGACTCCCTCATTATTGACTTGCAGACCATTGATGTATCTGCTCAACGGATTAATAAAGTTGAGGCAGCCCGGGAAGATCGAACCCGCAATTTATACTCCGCACCAACTCGCCGAATCGTTGTAGCCGACGATGCCTTTGCCCAAACCACCCCATTCCTGCTTGATGTGATGTCCAAACTCAATGGTGTGCGGCGCTTCACCAATCCGGAGGGTGAAGTCTTCTTTAACATCAGAAATGCCGAGTCAATCAGCGGAGGGCCAATCCCGGCAGCAATATACCTGGACGGGTTGCTCACCAGAGTTGGTCGTCTGGCCGCAGTACAAATGCGGCAGGTAGAGTTCATTGATGTACTCACTCCGCAGCGAGCGGTACGCTTAGGTCCTGATGCGGAAGGCGGAGCCATTATGATTTTCCGCTATACTGATGGTCGCGGTCGGGGAAAGGAACCCGGTCTTTTAGAATCTACCCTGGAAGGCTACCACACTGTCCGTGAATTTGCCACCTTCGACCCAACCTTGCCGGACAACCAGAACCGACCAGACCTGCGGACTACTCTGCACTGGGAGCCGCTGCTGCGCAGCGGTGCGGATGGAACATCCCAAACCTCATTTACTACCTCTGACCAAACCGGTACTTTCTACATCTTTATTCAGGGACTACGGAATGATGGCACCCCGCTTTATGGCGAAGGAAGTTTTGTGGTCAGGGGTATGCGTTAACGAACCCTGAGGAAGGAACGGTCTCCCCGGCAAGGGCGCTCCAGCGCCCGTATTCCAATGACAAAACGCTGCAAGCAATAATAACAAGTTTGCTTACACTTAAAAACGGAGCAACCTGAAAGCCTGAAGACATCACGACCGCCAGTGCGGCCTTGCCGGAGAGCACATTCTAACGCTAGAAAGGAAATCTCGTAATTCTTTCTAACTTGATACCCTAAGCACAAATCTTACCTAGTTTGTGGCTTAGCATAATTCCTAATACAAACTTCAAAGAATGGCTCCAGTAGATGAGTCACTAATCGACTTTCAAAAGCACCGAGATTTCACAATTAATCCGACGCATATTATCGATCGCCTCTATGGAAGCATTCCCCAAGCGGTAATTGCTGAGAATAGAGAACGTAGGAAAGCTGAAATTCTCCGCATCAGAGAATATGCGAAGACAATACCCGAGGATTATCGCGAAGTGTACCTCATACTGGCGATACAGCAAGTTCGTGCTAAGTATGAGGGTTTTATCGAAAACTCACTACATAAAAATACGAATGGTCCTTACTACCTCCAAAACCCGAAGATTGCTCAGTTAGTCATCAAGGCTTGGCTCTACCAAGCTAAACATAAACAAATAATCGTTATTGCTATTTGCGTTATGTCGAACCACGTTCACGCGTTAGTGCGTGGTCCCGACAATGGTTTAATAATTGAGGCAGGACCAATTTTAAACTCCGTAAAATCTTTTACAGCACGCCAAGCAAATAAGCTACTTAATAGACCAGGCAACCCTTTTTGGGATAAATATTTTGATAGAGATGTTCGTGAAGGGAAGTTTATGACAGTGTTGTGGTACGTGGTGAATAATCCTGTTAAAGCAGGCTTGGTAAAAAGCTGGAAAGACTGGCCACATACATATGTAAATCCAGAATATAAGCGCCTCCTAACAGGATAACCAACCATGTTTAACGACCGCTGGAGCGGTCTTGCCGGCAAGGGCGCTCCAGCGCCCGCACTACATCAACGAAAACGTAGCACGCAACAACTCATAGTTTACGTAAGAGCAGGAAGCGGAAGGCAAGAAAGCCAGCACAACTCACGACCGCTGGCGTGGCCTATCTGGCAAGGGCGCTCTAGGGAAAGCCCCTTTTCCAAACAAAACCCCGACCTGACACAAAGCCAGACCGGGGTTTTCTGTTCGGATTCACCGGGGAATTACCGGCGCGCATCGTCCGTGCGCTGCGGCACGGAAATCACATTGACTCCTTGCTCCAGGATCATCTGGTTGTAGGCAGGTACCTGATCACGTAGGATCGTCTCGTACTTTTCAAGTTCCGCATCTATCATATCCGTAATCTCTTTCTTCACGGCATAAGCAGCAGCAGTCGGCTTGTACGTACCAATACCTGTCAGTGAATTCAGGTGAGCCAGTTTGTTGGTCAAACGAATCGGGAAGTTGAGCGGATCCTGACGCGAGCGGTTTTTAGTCTGGTAAAGCGCCTCTTCTACCTCCGTCAGGCCATCAATGATAGCTTTGCCTGCATCTTTCAACTCCTGGGGAGCCCCTTCGGGTAAGCGCCCCTGGAAGGTCTTGATCTGATCGCGTACACCACGCAAGTCGATAATCGCCTGGTGCGCTTCTGATGTTTTGTCCTGCACTTCTTTCATGAAGTCAAACTGGGCCATCATATCGGCCTCACTGGCCTTGACCCGAGGGTCGGCCTTGATGGCAAACGTTCTGACTTGCTCCGTATCTCCATGCTTAAGGGTAACGGTGTAATTACCGGGGAGGGCCATTGGCCCGCCGCTACCGGCCCACCAAAGGATCATTCCCGGAACCTTGACCCCATCAGGGTACTGCATGTTCCAGTTGATTACTTGCCCTCCGGCTTTTAGCTCCAGCTTGTTGTCCTTATCGTCTGTAGCCCAGCTACGGATCATTTCTCCGTCTTTGGCTACCGTCAACACAAATGGCGTGGTATCCTTAACGGCTTCCTCCGTCATCCAAACGTGGAAGTTGACACCACCAGGGTGGTTCTGTCCAGCAGTCCGGCTCTTACGGGTGCTTCCGCCCATTCTCCAGGCATCTACGGGGTCGTACAGGTGGTAATCGGCGTTAGCCGCAACTGCACTCGCCTGCATTAATACGGTCATATCGTCCAGTACCCAAAAGCTACGTCCCTGGGTAGCGATGATGAGGTTGTCGTCCTTGATGGCAATGTCCGTGACCGGAACAACGGGCAAATTCAACTGGAACTCGCGCCAGTTTTTACCGGTATCAAAGCTGATGTAAAGCCCGGTTTCCGTTCCGGCAAAAAGGATATTGGGGGCACCAGGGTACTGGCGTACTACCCGCGTGAAGTGGTCCCGTGGAATACCGTTGTCAATCCGGCTCCAGGTTTTACCGTAATCCTGTGTACGGTACAGGTAGGGAGTGTAATCTCCAGACTTGTAGCTGGTACCCGCCAGGAAAAGTCCGCCCTTACCGGCATTGTCTACCTCAACAGAGTTCCACATAATGTATTTAGGGGCACCCTTTGGGGTGACGTTTTTCCATTCGCCGCCATTGTCTGTGGAAACGTGCACAAGTCCGTCATCGGAAGCCGCCCAGAGAACACCGGGTTCTACGTGGCTCTCACATGCGGCGAAGATCGTTGCGTAGTATTCCACCCCGGTGTTATCCTTCGTGATCGGCCCTCCCGAGGACACGAGCTTCTCTGCTTCATTGCGCGTTAAATCCGGGCTAATGATCTCCCAGGACTCTCCCTCGTCCATACTGCGGTGGACATGCTGGCTGGTAGTGTAAAGCACCTCCGGTTTATTAGGGCTGAAGAAGATGGGGAAGTTCCACTGGAAGCGGTACTTCATGCCTTCGGCACCGTAGCCCATCGGGTTATCCGGCCACACGTTTACTGCGCGGGTCTGGTTGTTCTCATGGTCTTTGCGCGTCAGGAAGCCGCCGTAGCTACCCCCGTAAACTATGTCCGGGTTCTTAGGATCCGGTGCTATATGCGCAGACTCTCCTCCGGCAGTAGGTTCCCAGGCTGATTCGCCGATGGTACCTCCATCGGTTCGGTGCTGAATGCGTACGGTAGAGTTATCCTGCTGAGCGCCGTAGATCATGTAGGGAAAACTATTATCAGTTGTTACCCGGTAGAACTGGCTGGTAGGCTGGTTATAGTAAGTTGACCAGTTTTCCCCACGATCAAAGCTTACCTGTGCACCGCCGTCGTCGCCGATGATCATGCGCTCGGGGTCTTCTGGTGCAATCCAGAGGTCGTGGTGGTCTCCGTGAGGAGCATTGCTTGCCTTAAAGGAGCGGCCTCCGTTGGTAGAGTGGTGGTAGTTTACGTTCATAACGTATACCCCGTCAATATCCTGTGGATCGGCGTAGATCCGGGTGTAGTACCAGGCGCGCTGGCGCAGCGCTCGGCTGTCAGACCCTTTGCGCCAGGTGTCTCCACCGTCGTCAGAGATAAATACGCCGCCCTTATCATTTTCAATCAGTGCGTAGACCCGGTTTCCGTCTACGGGGCTGACGGCAACAGCATTGATACCCCATAGGCCGGAAGGTAGTCCCTTGTGATCGGAGATGTTCTCCCAGTTGTCACCACCATCGGTGGTGCGCCAGAGGGCAGAGCCTTCGCCACCGCTCTCGAGTGAATAAGGGGTTCGACGGATTTTCCACGTTGAAGCAAACATTACCCGGGGGTTCGATGGGTCGACGGATAAATCCACAGCACCTGCGCCCGCGCCCGCAAAAAGCACGCGCTCCCAGTTCTTGCCACCGTCTTTAGAGCGATAAACGCCCCGCTCTTCGGTATCCTTGAACAAGTCGCCCATAACCGCAGCGTAGACCAGGTCCGGGTTGTTTTTATCGATCCGGATACGGCCAACGTGCCGGCTATCCTTTAGTCCCATATGCTCCCAGGTTTTGCCACCGTCAATGGTTTTCCAAATCCCGTAGCCGTAACTCACGTTACCACGCACGGTCTTCTCACCACCTCCCACGTAGATGACGTTGGGGTTAGATTCGCTCACGGCAACGGCGCCGATACTGCCACCAAAGTAGCCGTCACTGATGTTCACCCAGGTCTGGCCACCATCCTTGGTACGCCATACCCCTCCTCCGGCACCACCGAAGTAGTAAAGGTTGGGTTTCCCCGGAACACCGGTTACGGTAGCTGCCCGCCCGCCCCGAAACGGACCAATGTTGCGGAATTCCAGCGAAGAGTAGTGCTCCGCATCTTGTGCCTGCAGGTCAAATGCCAAACAGGACAAGGCCAGGAGCATGGTATAAAATAGTCTCATGGTTAGTTGTGTTTTAAGGGAGGCTAATATAGTATACAGGGCGCGGACGCAGGTGACGATCCCGCGACCTTTGGTGGGCAGGGTTTAGTAGAGCGCAACGCCATGCCTACATTTCGAATGATATTTTTTCCCTACTCCAAATAAGTAAGCGGAAAAATGATGCCTCCGATCAGCGGGCTACTTGACTTCCCACTATTTCACTACTTACCTTCGCAGCATGCAAGTTCCCAAGATCCAAGCCGCCGTTGAAGCCTTTCGCGACTTCCTGACTACCGAGGAAGCGGAAGC
>CAZTTF010000160.1:0-16180 GCA_964616365.1 uncultured Lewinella sp.
CTCCCGCATATCTGCGACAAAGCGACACCACTCACATGCTTCTTCCCCGCAGCCCGTAAACTGCTGTGCCTGGATGCCATCCCAGGCTTCGCGGAGGATGGCGCGTAGCGCATCCTGGTCTTTAGGGCCCATGCTAACGGATGCCTCTGGTTGTTCACCTTCCACGTTGACTAACAGGAAACTGATTTTCCCTTCTTTTACCCTTCGGATGTTCCCCGGCTGGTTGTCGTAGAGCAATTTGTAGAAATTGAGTTGTCGCCAGTAGCTTCCGCCGTGGGGGTTGGACTTAGTTGGCGGTCTGGTCTTGGCTGCTCGTTTTGATTTGCCCGATCCACTGGTTTTGTAGTCCACTACGCGCACCCAGGCATCGCTCAGAATATCGACACGGTCAATCATTCCGGTCAGGGGAATGCCGTCGACTTCTACGTTTTTAATCTTTAGCTCTACTTCTACGTCGTTTAGCCACGTTGACCGGTAGGCATCGTAGTAGCTGGCCAGTTCCTGCTTTCCCTGCAGCATGCGGTTGTCAAAACCTGCTGGCGTCAGCAGGCCACGCCTTTTACCCAGCATCTGTTCAAAGTTGTAGAGCAATTCCTCCTTACTGGGGAAGATGCCGGAGGTGTCTTTTTTCATGCGCAGGAAATACATTTCCAATGCATCGTGCAAGGCAGACCCATAGAGCGTTTGCTCCCGCTCGAGGTCCGGGACGCCAAGCAGTTTTTCGTAGAAAAACGCTGTTGGACAATGGAGGTAACTGTACAGTGAACTGACGCTAAGACGGAAGTCTTTGAGTAGCTCCGTAATTGCAGCGGCCTCCAGGCCCGGCAGGCGGGTAAGGTCAGTCGGTTGCAACCGCAGCGCAGCAGTAGCAGCTGTTGCTTCCGCACTCAGGCTGGCAGCTTGTAGTTCCAGGTCTGTTTCCGCCAGTAGTTCATCAATAAAAGAGACGCGTTGTTGGGGCTTGCCCCGTCCGTTCAAGTCGGCAACTGAAGCGACTACCTCCGTCTTCGCTCGGGTAAGCGAAACAAAAAACAGCCGTCGGTTAGCTTCTTCCTCATCTTCTGCTCCAGTATAGGTCAGTGTATCCGGTAGCCTGAATTGTTTGTTCCTTCCTCCGCCACTTTTACCCCAGGCTTTCTCCGAACAATCAAGCATCCAGACTTTCTCAAACTCCAGTCCTTTCGCACTGTGGGCGGTTACTAATAAAACGGCTTCTGCCTGCTCTAGGTGAGAGCGTAAGGGGAGTTCGATATGGTTGTCGTCCATTTGCTTGAGGGTGTCAAGCAATCCGTCGAGCAAGAGACGAGGCCGACGAGCGACTTCTGCCACGACAAAATCGGAGAACGTAGCCAAGTGTTGCAGGAGCTCCGCGCGTTTGGGGTGGCGCAGCACATCGGGCAGCAGGCCGGAGCCATTCATGGCACGCTCGATATATTCCGCTAGCGGGTACAGCCCGATTTCACCGATCATGTCTTCCAGCCAATCGGCGGTGACCTGAATGGCGTCTCCGTCGCGAAGATCGGTTGGCCACGCGCCAGGGTTTTGGAGGAAATCGCGCCAGGAAGGGAAGAAATTATCCGCATCTCGGCTTGCGAGGCGGGCGCGGTTGAGCCGCGCCAGGTCGTGAGGCCATAAACCAAAGCAACGATAATGCAGGACCCGGAAGAGGAGATATTCACCGGTTCCGGGACGGTCGTGTTCCGCCTGGAGATAGGTTAGCAGGTCAAGCAGTTGGCGTACCGGTCGGCCGTTCAGCACGTTAGGCCGTCGCTTAGAATGGTAGGGGATGTCCGCCCGCTCCAGCAGCTGGCGCAGCTCATTGGCCTGACTGTGTTTGGCGTAAATGACGGCCATTTCCTGCCAGGGAGTCCCCGCAGCATGCCATTTCCGGAGCTGATCAATGAGATAGCCCGTTTCCTGGTGTTGGTCGGGGAAGGAAAGGAGCCGGACGGGCGCGGCCGCAGGAACAGGGGAAGGACTAAGAGCAAGGGGCTCAGCCGGGGGATCACCCAGTGATCCAACGTCTCCCCTCTCCTGCGGAGAGGTGCCGGGGGAGAGGTCATAAGCGGGATTACTTGCTACCAGTGTTTTCTCTACCGCTAATTCCGGTAGCTTGTTCCCAATCCGCAGTGCATTATTCCGGATGAGCGTTGAAGCAACATCCAGGATTTCCTGCTTGCTGCGGTAGTTCTCCGTGAGCGTGACGAGCTTGACGTCTTCGTAGCGCTGAAAGAAGTCTGTCATGGCGCGCAAGCGCGCGCCCTGAAACTCATAGATCGCCTGGTCGTCATCACCGACGATGAAGATGTTCGGTCGCTCCCAGTAATCTACCAAACTACGGACGATGGCGTCTTGCGCACCATTGGTGTCCTGAAACTCATCCACCAGAACATACTGGAACCGTTCCTGATATGCCCGGAGTAAACTTGGAAAATCGTTGAATGCGCGCAGTACCCAGCCAATCATGTCACCGTAGTCGTAGCGGCGCGTTTTGCGCAGCGCAGCCTGATAGTCGGCAAATAAATGAATCCCTGCCCGGAGGCGTTCCATTCTCAGTTCCTCCTCCGCAATTTTACCGGCTTTAGGATCTCCCTTTTTATTGGGGCCCGAGTTGCGCTGGTAGGTGAAGTCCGGGTGCGTAGGCAGCTCCCGGAGGTATTTATTGATGGCCTGCTCAATGGCGTCTATTTCCCAGTTCTCCGCTTTGATGGCCGCAAAAAGGTGCCGTAGGTGAGGCTCGTAAAAATAGGTTTCGTGGTAGCCCTGGCGAAGGGGCGTGTCTTGCTGTAAGCCTTCCAGGAGGCCACGGACGATCCTGATTTGTTCCAGTTCACTGACGGGCTCGAGATCAAGTTTGCCGAAATACTGGAGGTTCTGCTGGATGAGGTTGTTGCAAAAACCATGGAAAGTGAAAATGCCGATGCGGTGGGCTTCAGGACCGATAAACTGTAGCAGTCGTTCCCGCATTGCCTTCACCCCCGCTTCCGTGAAGGTGAGGCACAAAATGTTGTGCGCGCCCGTGTCTGTTTCCGTCAGAATGTTCCCGATCCGGGCGGCCAGCAGGTGGGTTTTGCCCGTTCCCGGCCCGGCCAGTACCATGACGGGACCATCGATGCGCTCGACGGCGGCGCGCTGCGCCGCGTTAAGGCGGTCAAGTTCCTTTTGGAAGGTGTGATTGAAGAATTGCTTGCTTTTCAACGTAGGCTTAGGACGATTGAGTGCGCAGACCACATGGAGGCGCCAGGAGGTAAGATAACGGTAGCTTCGGCAACGCCAAGTGGGAGATGCCCCGATCTACTCGTTTGACCGGATGTTGACCGAGATCGCTCTACAGAATAAATCATCCGATCACCGTCGGCTGGTATCCTATTTTCCGTCCACAAAGAGTGCTGAAATACTCTCGTTTTCGTGTGTTTTACGGATACCTTTAGCAAAGAGACCCGCCGAGGAAAGGACCTTGATTTTGGGTGATATTTGCTTTAGAGGAACAGCATCACAGACGATCAGGGTTTCCAGGGCAGATTTTTCGATCTTCTCGTAAGCATTCCCGCTCAGAATGGGGTGGGTAGCGATTGCCTTGACGGACTTTGCTCCCCGCTCCATGATCAGGTCAGCAGCCCGGCACAGCGTGCCGGCGGTATCCACGAGGTCGTCCACGAGGATGACGTCTGCACCCTCAACGTCACCGATCAGGGTCATGCCGGCGATCTCGCCGGCGCGCTTGCGGTATTTGTCACAGATAACAACGTTGCGCTCGTAGTACTTGGCGTAGTCACGGGCGCGCTTTACGCCGCCCATGTCAGGACTCGCAAAGGTGACGTTACTCATGTCCTGTGTGTCGAAATACGGGATGTAGATAGCCTGGCTTTTCAGGTGGTCCACCGGGATATCGAAGAAACCCTGAATCTGATCGGCGTGGAGGTCCATGGTCATGATCCGGTCGGCGCCAGCCTCTACGAGCAGGTTCGCGATGAGCTTAGCACTGATCGGTACTCTTGGTTGGTCTTTACGGTCTTGCCGGGCGTAGCCGAAATAAGGTATTACCGCACAGATGTATCCCGCAGATGCCCGCCGTGCTGCATCAATGGTGAGCAGCATCTCCATCAGGTTTTCGTGTGGCTGGAAGGTGCTGCCGATGATGAAGACATACTCTCCGCGAACACTTTGCTTAATGATGGGCTGCATTTCCCCATCATTGAAACGAGAAACGTGCAGCTCGCCAAGGTCCTGACCGTAAGCAGTGGCAATTTTGCGGGAGAGATATTGACTGCCAGTGATCGACAAGAGCGTCACGTGGTCATTCATGGGGGAGAGGCGAGGCTTGTGGGACATGTCCGCGAAGTTAATGTTCTAACCCGAGAGTGCGAAGGCAAGTTTCGTTCCGGACAACATCCTTCCCGCTTTTTATGCAAGTTAATAACGGGAGGGTATTGCTATGAGCAGGATTTTCATGCCGCGGCCATGAACTGTCCGCGATAGTTAGCGGCTGGCGCCCTGCGCCAGGTAGGCACGGATGTCCTCAATCTGCCCGTCTGTCATCCGTTCTTTGGTGTAGTGGGGCATATAGGCCCGCTTACCGGGGATGGGGCTCGTACCGTAACGACTTACCTGGTAGGTAGAGTAGCGGGTATAGCGCGGGAAGTGCTTGGTCATGAAGTCGTAGTGAAACTGGTTTTCGGCCAATTCAAAAAAGCTGTAGCGCTTGTCTCCATGACAGTGCAGGCAGGCCCGTTGATAGAGGATTCCGCCATTCGCAGGGTCTTTTTCTGCTACCGGATAACCGGTTTTACGATCCTCCGGAGGGTAAACGAAGGTCGCAGGACTGGCCAACTGGTAGTGCGATTTTAAACTTGCAATCAGGTTGCTGTTGTCCGTCCCACTGGCAATGCCCCGGTTGATATCGTCGATCATCCGATCTGGTAGTGAAAGGTCTTTTAGCTTCAGACCGATGGTATGCAAGTAAGCGACGACGGACTCCATCTCCTGGGGTTCCAGCTCATCACCCTGTGCGCACTCGGTTGCGCACAATTGGATGGCTCCCCGCAGGTCGTGGCGGGCATTTTTTACGAGGTCACCATATTTTTTCTCGTAATCACCATTGTAGTAAGATTCCCGGTTAACGGCACCCCAAAGGGTGGTGCCAGGCAGAAAGGGGAGGTCGTTGGACTCGGCGTAAGTGAGCCGTGAGATGGGGTCACTTTCGGTGAGGACGGGGTCTTCCTGTACGAGGTTGTGGCAGGCAGTACACTTAAAGTGCGGGCTCTGTTGCCCGCCTTTAGGGCGTACACCTTCCTCGACGAGTCGTCTGCCGTGGTCTACGGAGGCTCCGTCGACGGGGCGAACGGTAACGTCGGCGCGCTCCGGCGCGCCGAGGCTCCGGAGTACTTCATGAACAGGAGTCTCCTCATCGACCACCGGAAGCGTGTCGGGCTGGCCGGTAAAGGCTAAAAGGGCCAGCAGGGAAATTGTTAGCAGGTACTTCATGGCTTTATTGTCCACAACTTCGCATCCTGCGTCCGCGCCCATCAGCGGCGTCCGCCATGCGAAATCAATTATCTAAAGATTGAACCAACGGCTGATGGTAAAGCCGATCCGAAACTCTCCATCTCCCCAATTGGAAGTGGTATAAGGGATGTAGTCGGTTTCAAAAAGTCCCGTTGCGTTAGTGAAATTCAGCTGGAAAACGTGGCCGCCGGTATCCCATTCCAGCCCAACACCAACGGGCATGGAATAACCATTGTCGCTGGTGATCGTATTGCTGAAAGGCATCGTCGCATCGGCCACGATGGCCAGTACGCGTGATACTTGATAACGGGCGGCTCCACCCAGGCTGAAGAGTGTGTTCTCGCCCTCAAAGGGAACGAGGTTGCGGTGTGTGACTCCGGGAATAACCTGAAGGCTGAAGGCGTCACCAAACTTCCGGGCAATGACGGCACTACCGTTAAAGGCCATGCGGTGGGCAAACTTCGGGAAGCTTCTGAGCAGGTCGGTGTTTCCTTCAATTTTAGTAGAAGTACTCAGGGTGGCAGTACCTACCAAGGTTAGGCTGAAGGGGTTGCCTTCTTTCTCCTGGTGCATGGTGCGCAGCTTGAAAACACCGTTGAGGTTTTGCCGTAGTCCAGCATCTCCGTCCGGTGTTGCTCCGGCCCCCTTGGCCCGATAAAGACCAATGTTAAAGTTGTCGGTAAAACCGTATTCGGCACCGATTGAGACATCCTCAGCAACCTCCAGACCGTAGAAGGTCGGCCAGCCCCCGTTGTCTCCTAACAGGTCACCAAAACGGTGACTGATACGTACGTCAAGTTTACCCTTGGGGAGGGTCTCAACGCTGTGAACGTTAACTACGCGCGTGTCTTTAAACGTGCGGGAAACGCGCTCCCTTTGTCCCGTCAGCGTTAGGGTACAAAAAAGGAGCAGGCAAAGAAGCGTATTTTTCAACATGGTGGTAGTGTTTCGTAAGGAGCAGTTTTTAGGGCGGGCACGCGGGGTGCAAAGTGCGAGACAAAAGGCAGGGAAAGGCTAGGTTTATCCCTCGGGGAAACCAGCGTCAAGCCAACATTCAATTAATTCCAGTTCCGCAGCCGTTAAGTCCTGAGGCCGATCCTGAGGGGCATAGTTCGGTGGCATCCCGACGTTGGGGTCCTGCCGAACGGTGATGACCCGCTCACGGAAAACGCCGGACTCCAGCTGAGGGAGCAGGCCGGCATAACTGGTAAAGATACCGGGCGCCGAGCCCAGGTGGCATCCTGAGTAGGCACAGCTTTGCTGGATGATCGGTTCGATGTCGTCAACGTAGGTTGCCGTAATGCCGTCACAGGGTATTTCTGTAGGTTCGGGTAGTGCATCAGTAGTGCAGGCGCCGAGGGTAACGATCATTACCGAAAAGAAGACGAATACTGGAAAAAATCGCATGTGGTTGTTTTTTTAGGGAGAGTGAAGCCAACTATATCCAGTACTCAATTGTAGGTAAAATAGCTGCGAGAGAGTGCAAATTTCGGTAATACTACTTAGAATTAGCTACTTCTTTCTTCAGTAGATAAAATAACAGTAAAAATTCTACGATATGTATCCGGTCGAATTAACGATCCCGATGGCCCGCGACCTGACGGCCTTTGGTTTTACAAGTCTTACTAATGCCGACGAGGTGAACGAAGCCCTCGGAAAAACAGAAGGCACTGCCCTTCTGGTGGTTAATTCTGTTTGTGGCTGTGCAGCTGCTAACGCCCGCCCCGGTGCTAAAATGGCTACTCAGAACGATAAAAAGCCCGACAACCTCTTTACGGTCTTCGCCGGAGTTGATCGTGAAGCGACCGCAACGGCGCGTGAGCACTTGCTGCCTTACCCCCCCAGCAGTCCTGCTATCGGTCTTTTCAAAGACGGTAAACTGGTACACTTCCTGGAGCGTCACCACATTGAAGGTCGCTCTGCGGAAATCATCGCCGAAAACCTGAAAATGGCTTTTGATAAGTACTGCTAAATGCAGGCTGATCATGGCTAATACTAAAGCCGGTTGCCGTTCGGGCAGCCGGCTTTATTTGTTTGTACATAAAGAAGACTGCTTGTTTTAAGACACTAATAACAGGGCGTTAACTTACAAAAAGGCTGGCATCGACGTTAGGTCGATTGCAAGGCTATTCATCCCCTTCTAAAATCAACACCTTTAATTGGAAGTGGTGGGCCCGGAGCCCGATCCTGTGCTCAAACAAGCCGAGATAGTATGAACCGCAAATTATCTAATCATATGCAGTTGTTTACAGCAAGGCGTTTTGGTAGTGGACTATTGGCATTCTGTTTGCTGCTGGTTGCTCCGGCACCACAAAGTGTAACCATAACGCTGACCTCGTCCGTTTCCGAAAACGGGAACATGCACCTGGCCGTGTATGACACTGATCGTGGTTTTTCATCTCGCCAAGAGGTGATCTCACTGGTACGACCCACAAATGGTGACCCACTATCCCTAGAGGTTGACTTGCCCGCAGAGGGCGAGTACGTATTGGCGGCTTTTCACGATCTGAATGGCAATGGAAAACTGGATACTAATCTCTTTGGGGCGCCAACAGAGCCTTACGGATTTGGTAAGCCGGCACCTTCCAAGTGGCGGGAGCCACTATTTACGGAAATCGCTACGGCAATTGTCGGAGAGCGTGCTGATGTCCGGATCGAGCTCAAAAAGTGGAAAGAGTACTAGCTTAACGCGATGCTTGGTTGCTTCTTGTTGAAGAGGACTGAGCACTAATTTTTGGTTTATTTTGTCTGTTGGTGTTTTAGGCTGTTACGCAGTCATGACCGCCTAGCAGCCTAAAAGACCAACAGACTTGATGATCACGGGAATTAGAGCATGATAGTCAGTAACTTGGATTATTGCCTCGTCCAAACCTGACGTTAGTTTACATGCTTTATCTACGCGAACATTCAGGTTAACGCTTAAGGGTGTCCGGAATCCAGTGAAATAGAGTAGTGGAGCGGCGGAGGAACTTTCTTGCTGAGGGAACTTTCCCCTTTGTCTACGCATTATTTCTGGTGGCAGTTCGCCGCAGACTATTTCGCAATACATGGCCAAGCAAAAGAAAATTGAATACGTTAACCGGAAAGCTAAGCACGAGTTCCACTTCCTGGAATTGGTAGAGGCTGGCATTCAGCTTACGGGTACCGAGATAAAGGCGATCCGTGGAGGACTGGTCAATCTTAAAGATGCCTACTGTGCCTTCCAGGGAGAGGAGCTTTTTGCCCGTTCAATCTATATTGGAGAGTACAAACAAGGCAACGTGCATAACCATGAGGAACGCAGACCCCGTAAGCTGTTGTTGAAAAAGCAGGAGTTGAATAAGTGGCTGAAAAAGACCAAAGAGAAGGGATTTACCATCGTGCCTTACCGGCTTTATCTGAATGAGCGGGGAATTGCTAAGGTCGAAATTGTCCTGGTACAGGGTAAAAAGAATTACGACAAACGAGACAGTATCAAAGCGCGCGATAATAAAAGGCAGCTTGATCGGGCCATGAAGGATTACCGCTAGTATGCTTCTCCTGAGCATTCTCGCTCACTTATCAGACAAAATAGAAAGCCCCCCGCAGTCAACTGCGGGGGGCTTTCGTTTTACCAAATAAACACTTACTAGTTCATAGCAACTGCCTGGTAATCTTTAAACATCTGGTAGTTGAGCTGTTGCTCAGCGAAGCGCATTGCGGTGGTCGTTTTGCCGAGCAAACGCTCAGGGCTGATGCCCAGGAAGAAAAACGACTGTGCTGAAAAGCCCTGGTCCGCAGCTACCTGATCCGCGAACAGGTATTCTGGGTCTACGTCTAGCTCGACGAGGTTAGCGCGGCCCCAGAGGTACTGCTTTACGGTCCATTTGTGCTCCAGCGGAACACGCAGGCGGTAACCAACGGCATTCAGCGGGATGTAGCCAAGCAAGAAGCTTGGATTCATCTTACGAATCTGGCTGTAGGATAGCGAACAGTTTTTGGCCAAGTGGCGTAGGTTGAGCTTCTGGTGGATCGTGAGCGATGCTACGTCCTCTTCCAAAAGGTAACTTGCTGGCGTCAGGCCGTAATCACCGTAGTAGTTTACCGTGTAGGCTGCTGCAACGTAAGCTGCAACGTACTTCTGTGACTCGCGGGGCAGAAAGCGCTTTACTTTCGGGTAGTAGGTGTGTCCACCTGCGGAGCGGATCGCGCGCCGTACCCGGCCAGGACCACAGTTGTAGGCTGCCAGGGCAAGGTGCCAGTCGCCAAACTGCTGGTAAAGTCCTTTGAGCATCAGCACCGCTGCTTCCGTTGACCGGTAGAGGTCAAGTCGCTCGTCAATCACACCATCAACCCGTAGGCCCATCTCACGGGCAGTGGCAGGCATAAGCTGCCACAAGCCAGCAGCACTTGCACCAGATACGGCACGAGGAACCAGCATTGACTCGGCAACTGCGAGGTATTTTAAGCTCTCGGGCATTCCATGCTTTTCGAGGTAGTACTCGAAAACCGGAAAGTATTGATTAGCACGTCCGAGCATTCGCTCAGTGCTGCGGCTACCCCGGTCGAGGTAGTCCGTTAGCTTACGCTGCAGGTGGGCATCGGATGCCGCAGCGTAAAGGGGAAGCTCAAGTCCCGCCAAGCGACGGCTGATTTCAGCTTCGGGATTAGTGGATGAAAGCGAAGAATCCGTGGCATTAGCTCTCATACTTAGGCTCATTACCACAAACAGGGCAAGGCATAAGCACTTAAATAGCTTATCCATCAATTAAAATTTCGTTCAATAATTACTGACCGTCTCAACGCCTAATGTTCATGGGAGGCTCCTCGATCAGCATGTCGTGCGTGCTGGGGACACGCTTTTTGGAAAACACAGGGATGAGCCTCAAGGACTCTTGTGCATGAATTCAGTAATTAGAAGCAGGGATTTGTTTGGGATGACTAGTCTGCTTCCACATCACTTTACGCATACATCGCTCAGGGGACCTTTGTCTTACCTCGCAACGCAGAAAAATATCCTGCGCTACTTAAGCGGCCGCAAAGATACGGGGATCTGCTACCGCGAGGCAAGGCTTTAGTCGCTAAGCCTTTGTTGCTCAACGCCTAAGACTTGGGAAAAGTGTGATAATGTGGTTCCGCAAATGGATGGTTGTGCAAGCTAAAGCACGGCCAAACGGAATTTCCTCCCTATTTCCATCCGCAAATGAGGTTGAAACAGAATTTACTTTCCCCATTGCCCTACCTTCAATTAGAGAAAGTTTGTCCCCAATTAAAGTGTTAAAATTTTATTAATTTCCTCAGATTGCCGCTTTTTCGGTACAATCCCCCGGCTACTGCAGTATTGTTGATGACGGGAATCGGCAGGATAAAATTCAGATTCCCAACGGAGTTCTGTTGTAGGGGGATAGTTGCTAGCCCTAAGCTGAGCCAACATTTCAAGAGCCGTTCTTTCTTGATCCAAAGCGCTAAAATCGTCTTTGCGCAAAAATATTACGGATCGGTATTGCCCATCTTTGGAACGGCGGTCTTTCGTGAAGTCGTGGAGGGTGAAGAATGTTGTGAGTAATGCTCGGGTAGAGAGCTTTCTGCGATCGTAGACCACTTCCACGACTTCTGCGTGGCCTGTTCCTCCGGCACAAACTTGCTGGTAAGAGGGCGCCTTTACGCTACCACCGGCAAAGCCGGTGCGGGTAGAAATTACCCCGGGTAGCTGTCTCAGGTGGTACTCTCGTCCCCAAAAACAGCCACTCCCGAGTAATAGGCTTGACTTTCATTCTGGCTTGTCCTCAAGCATGGCGTTGTACTTCTCCCGCTTAATGAACCTGAGTGACATGCTGTTGACGCAGTGGCGTGTGTTTTTCTCCGTAAACCGCTCTCCTTCGAAGACGTGCCCAAGGTGGCCACCGCAGTTGTTACACAGAATCTCCACCCGCCGGCCATCAGCGTCGCGCTCCCGGCGCACCGCGCCGGGGATCTCATCGTCAAAGCTTGGCCAACCACAACCACTGCTGAATTTGTCCTGGCTGTCGTACAATGGCGCATCGCATTGGCGGCAGGCAAATACACCGTCCACCTTGAAGTTGTTGTACTCTCCCGTAAAGGGCATCTCTGTGCCTTTATGGAGGATGATGCGTGCTTCTTCCGGCGTTAGGGGGTTGAAATTATTCGGTCCTTTCATGTAAAGGAAACACGCAAAGGATAGCCGTGGTTGAGCGGTAAATGGCTTAGCAATGCCAGCTGACGACTTAATGGGCGTAGGTTAAGTGCTCCGGATATCCCGCCAAAAACAATGGCTGATTTTCAATTGTACAATCAGCAAACATCCTGCACGTTTTAGGAGCATGATACTTCGTATGGTTTTTGCTGTCTTTTGCATGTTACAGGTGGGCGGACAAGGTTTCGTCACTCCCGTACCGGGAGTATGCGATGTTAATGTCATTGTTGCCTATGAAGCACGTCTGGAAGATTTAAACAGAGACGATGTTTTGGCATTTCTGCAGCTTACTGATGTGTCCTGCTTTAGTAACGTAGAATTCCTGGAGTACTTCAATGAAGTGCTTTTTCTGATAACAGAGCATCATGGGCAGTGGGTGTTGGAGCATCTTTCAGCGCTGGAATCGATGAATCGTAAAATCATCTTGTCAGAACTGGCTTCACCAATAAACGATGGGGTCGATCTGGATAGCCTACGTGCAAAATTCTCCGTAGAGGAGGCACCACTGATTTGCCGGGCTCTTGATGTTGCCATTGCGCAGGTTGCTCCCACTACTCCATCGGGGCCTTGTTTTCAACCCTTACTTAGCCCCGGAGCTGGCGTAGCGGAAACGCTGGTATGTAGTGGCCAGGATTTTAATAGTGACGGTATTGCAGATAAGGTAACCTTCATGAGAGATACTGGAGCGGGGCAATGCGCTGTGCGATTTTCCATCAGTAGGCCTGATGCTTCCCCGGCTTCGGTCGTTCTGCGGAGATTAGATTCAGACGATTTGGGTTGGGTCGCAGAAGTTGGGTTGCTTCATGAAGGGAGCTGGCTTATACCAACCCTGGTTGATGCAGCTACCGGAGATATTCTGGGGAGTGATGTTGAAGCGGGCGTACTGCTTAAAAGTCCGGCAGTCATCATGACGCCAGCAGAGCGTGATGGCGCACTCGTAGTCTACTTTAAAGCCGGTAAACTGATACACTTATATCTGTAGGCCAATTCGTTGCCAGCCTGATAACACTGTTGCATTTACAGCTTGCACTGCCATCCGGAACTAAATAAACACTGCACCTGCGTCCGCGCCCCATCAGGAGGTTGGTAACAGATAACGTTAGCCAGGCTAAAAGGTAGATTGCAGAGTAGACAACTTGGCCAGACTGCCATCTGTCTACTGCCATTTGTTTTTTACTCTACTTCCTCAACTACAAAGTCGTAGCTCTCCATGATCACGTTGGCGAGCAGCTTAGAGCAGGCACGCTCTACTTTCTTTTCTGCTTCCTTGGCCGTTTTAGCGAACAGGCTGATGGTTACGTGCTTGCCAATACGGACGTCGTCTACACCGTCGATGCCGATGTTGGGGAGGTTCTTGACGACCACTTTGCCTTGTGGGTCGAGGAGTTCGGCCTTAGGCATGATGTTGATGTGGGCGAGAAACTTCATGAAGCGGAGGTTTTCGGGGGCGAGACGAGGTTAATGATCAGGTACACGCCAACGATGAAGGGAAAGGCCGCCGTCCGTAATCCAAGGAGCAGGGCGATGGCAAGAACCGCAAAGATAATTCGTGTCTCGTTGCCAGCCCACTGCTTGCCTTTGATCTTGAAAGAAAACATGGGGTGTTCACTGACCAGGAGGTAACTGAAGGCGATAATCGCAGGGTAGAGGACCCATGGGCTCAGTGCCCAGGTGGCCCAGCCAAACGGATCCAGGGCGTAGATCAACATCAGGCCAGTTGCGAAAACAGTGCTGGTGGGCGTCGCTACTCCCATAAAGTTTTCCGTCTGGCGGGTATCTAAATTAAACTTTGCTAATCGTAGGGCCGAGAAAAGCACCACGAGTAACGCTGGTGCGGCGTACCATGACCAAACTACCGGTGTTGTGGTAAGGGCAAGGTTGGGCGCGGTCGCAGGTGCATTGTTCTGTCCAATGAAAAGTAGGGTATAGTAAATAATGCCAGGAACGGCCCCAAAACTTACCATATCAGCCAAAGAGTCCAGTTCTTTGCCGTGTTCAGAAGTGACGTTGAGTAGCCGCGCTACCAGGCCGTCGGCAAAATCAAACCAGCCAGCAGCAAATAGAAACCAAAAGGCAACCATGAACTGGTAGTCCAGAATATTGATAATTGCGGCGCAGCCGCAAAACAGATTCAGCAGGGTAATTGCGTTGGGTATCCACTTTTTCACATCCGAAAGGTAGGGGAAAGTGTTAGGAAACCGCTAAAAGTGCTGAAACGAACACTTTTTAGCCAACGGTTTCAACACCTGTGCGGTCCAAATAGTAGTTATACCTACGAACCCTTACGCCAATCGAATCAGCCTTATGAAGTACCTATACCTGCTGTTCTTGTGTCTGCCTGCCCTGCTCACGGCGCAACAAGCTAATGATGAGTGTATCGATGCTGAACCAATTCCGGAACAACTAAGCTATTGTTCCGGAGCGGGTGCTTTCAGTAACGTCGGTTCTACGGCCTCCCTGCCCGTCAATGATTATCCTATTTGTCTTGATGAGCGCGACCAGATTCAGGATGTATGGTTCAGCTTCACGGCACTGCAAAACTCCGTCAATATTCAGGTGACGGGTAATGTCGATGGCACACCACGCGGGAGTTTGAATGCCCCCCAGTTTGCGCTCTTTGAGGGGAGTTGTAATGCCCTCACTTCAGTTGGCTGTCGTTCACCCTTTGAGTCTCCACCCGGTTCCGGGCAGTTCCTTAATGGGGGTAATATTATTTACAACGACCTGGTAGTAGGAGATACTTACTTTATTCTCGTTACGGCAAGAAATGGTAACTCCGGCACCTTTGAATTGTGTCTGGACCAGTTTGATGCGGTACCCGAACCTAGCAGCGATTGTGGCACTGGCGTCATCCTGTGTGATAAGAGCCCTTTTTCGGTTGATTTTCTCCAGGGGACAGGACAGGTCCGGGATGATATCCTGTCCAATAACATCAGCTGTGGGATTTTCCCCGAAGAGTTCAACTCCGCCTGGTATAAGTGGACCTGTGATCAGTCAGGAAGCCTTGAATTTGCCATCACTCCGCTTGGAGCAGCTTTCAATGAAGACATAGATTTTGTCCTGTTTGAACTTCCGGGAGGACTGGATAACTGTAACGATAAGGTCGTCCTGCGGCAAATGTTTTCTGGAGAAACAAATGGTCAGGGAGCTGCTAACCTCCCCTGCCTGGGAGCGACCGGACTGAGCCTTGGAGAGACTGATGTTCTGGAGAACTGTGGTTGTGACCCCGGAGACAACAACTTTGTCTCGGGCATCAACATGGTTGCCGGCCGTAGCTATGCCTTGGTTATTATGAATTTTTCTGGCTCCGGCGATGGTTTTAGTATTGAATTTGGTGGCGACGGGACCTTTGTTGGTCCGGAGCCTGCTTTTTCTTTCAGCTCCTCACAAGTCTGTGTCGGAGATGCGCTGGTCTTTGAGGATCAGTCTCAGAGCCTCGACCCGATTGTCAGCCAGGAATGGGACTTTGGGGCCACGGCCACGCCTCGTACCGCTACCGGTCCCGGGCCACACTCCGTCGTTTTCGGTCAGCCGGGGCAACCTGCAGTCCGGCTTACCATCGAGACGAGTAGGGCCTGCCGCGAGATCATTAACCAGCAGGAGGTTAATGTTATTTGTTGCGACGGGCAATTCACCGGAAGCGCTGTCATTACGGATGTTGTCTGCCCGGCAGACTCAAACGGAGTTATTGACCTCACGGCAACGAGTAATTTCTCTCCGGGGACGGTAACATTCAGCTGGAGTAACGGGGACATGACCGAGGATATCAATACCCTTACCCAGGGTCAATATCTCGTTACCGTCAGTGATGAGTCTGGCTGCGAAGACGTACTGGATTTTAATGTCGGAGGTCCGCCACCGTTTACGTTTGATACCCTGATCACGATGCCGGATTGCGCCGGCGGGACCAACGGCGCACTCACCTTCACCGTCACCGGTGGAGGGGAAGGTCCTTACGTCTACAACTTCAACAATACCGGTTTTGGCCCGGGCAACAGCTTGCAA
Source organism: uncultured Lewinella sp. (assembly GCA_964616365.1). GTDB lineage: Bacteria > Bacteroidota > Bacteroidia > Chitinophagales > Saprospiraceae > Neolewinella. The sequence continues at coordinate 15,683 of CAZTTF010000160.1, forward strand.
AACCTTCCCGTAACGGTGGTTAATGTGGTGGCTCGTGACATCAATGGCTGCCTGGTGGAACAGGACATTCCGGTAGATGAGCTGGAGCTGGGGCTGGTTGATGGGGCGAGAGTATCTACGGAGCCGGTCTGCGCAGGAGATGCTAACGGAACCATCACTATTGAGTTGGCCAACGGCCAACCAGCCTATCAGTATGACTTCGGCCTGGGAGATGGTTTCCAAAATGCTAATACGCAGACGGGTTTACCGCAGGGTAATTATACCGTTACGGCCCGCGATGCGGACGGTTGCCTGGGCATTTTTCCGATTGACATTGTTGACCCTCCGGAAATCGTCCTTGACAACATTGAAATGGACATAAGCTGTTTCGGAGCTGGAGACGGCGAGATCGTCACCTTTAGCGGTGGCGGTCGGCCAGGTTATACCTACGCCTGGAGCGATGGCAGTACTGCAGACACTGTCCGGACTGGCCTTGAGGCAGGGGTTTATACCGTAAGT
>CAZTTF010000161.1:0-10097 GCA_964616365.1 uncultured Lewinella sp.
GCAACAACTGCAACAACTGCAACAACTGCAACAACTGCAACAACTGCAACAACTGCAACAACTGCAACAACTGCAACAACTGCAACAACTGCAACAACTGCAACAACTGCAACAACTATGTCCAGAACTGACGTAAACACCCTTGGCGAATTCGGCCTGATTGATCACCTGACAGCGAGTTTCAAAAACCGCCAGTCGTCTACGGTGCTGGGCGTTGGAGACGATGCTGCGATCATTGCTACCGGCGGCGACGAGGAAATCGTGGTGAGCACAGACATGCTGGTGGAAGGTATCCACTTTGATTTTGCCTATACACCGCTGAAGCACCTGGGCTATAAGGCTGTTGCCGTAAATGTCTCGGACATTTGTGCGATGAACGCGCGTCCACAACAGATTACCGTCAGCATGGCCCTCAGTAATCGTTTCAGCGTGGAGGCACTGGAAGAACTCTACAGCGGCGTAAAAGCCGCTTGTGAGAACTATGGCGTAGACCTGGTGGGGGGAGACACTACCAGCTCTAACAAGGGGCTGATCTTGTCGGTGACAGCCATTGGCCGCGCCCCTAAGGGGCGCATTACGCGAAGAAGCGGAGCCAAAGTCGGAGATCTTATCTGTATCACGGGGCACCTCGGTAGTGCTTACCTCGGCCTCCAGCTGTTGGAACGGGAAAAACAAGTCTACCTCGCCAACCCCGAGATGCAGCCAGAAATGAAACCCGAGAACAAGGATCTGTATGCCGCGATTCTCCGGCCAGAGGCAAGAACAGACATGGTTGACCTTTTCGCGAAAAACGACCTCGTTCCAACGTCCATGATCGACGTTAGCGATGGCCTTGCCAGCGAACTATTCCACATCTGTAAAACAAGTGGCGTTGGCGCCATCCTGGAAGAAGGCAATGTTCCTATTGCTCAGGAAGCCCAGCTGCAGGCACTTGAGTTTAACCTTGACCCCATTACCTGTGCCCTCTCCGGCGGGGAGGATTACCAACTGCTATTCACCGTCGATCCTAAGGATGTGGACAAGGTGCGCTTTCTACCTGATATCTACATCTCCGGAGAGATTGTCGCTAAAGAAGACGGCGTTAAGCTGCATACCGTAGGCGGAAATATCCATCCGATTACGGCGCAGGGTTGGAACCACTTCTAGTACTAGGGGGGGGCTGTCGGTAATTCCTCTGGAATTACGGCGTCTTCAGTTGGGGATAGTAAGGACAGGGCATGCCCTGTCCCTACAAATCGGGCAAATTAGTCCCGGGTTCCTTGAGGAACCTCATTAAATACTGGTGGAATACCCTTACGTTTAGCGGGTAACCAACTCCTCCCGGTCCGGACCGGTACTCACCATGCTGACGCGGGTGCCGAGCTTCTCTTCGAGGAAGCGTACGTAATCGATACAAGCCTGGGGAAGATTAGCCTCTTCCTTAACGGACGTCAGGTTGCTGTTCCAGCCAGGGACTGCCGTGTAAACAGGCTCGTAGTTCTCGTGACAAAGGTCGAAGGGCAGGCTGTGAGATAACTCGCCGTCTACGCGGTAAGCATCGGCAACCTGCAGGGTTTCGAAATTATTGAGCACGTCAACCTTAGTGACGACCAGCTGTGTAACGCCACTTAGCATGATGGTATAACGGAGCTGGACCAGGTCGATCCAGCCACAACGGCGGGGGCGACCAGTCGTTGCTCCGAATTCGTGTCCTTCAGCACGTAGGAATTCTCCAACTTCATCGAGAAGCTCCGTCGGGAAGGGCCCGCCACCAACACGGGTACAGTAAGCTTTTGTGATGCCAATGACTTCGCCGATCTGCTGGGGAGCGATTCCTAGCCCCGTGCAGACACCTGCCGTAATGGTGTTGGAAGAAGTAACGAAGGGGTAGGTGCCGAAATCGATGTCCAGCATAGAGCCCTGAGCACCTTCAGCGAGAATCTTCTTACCTGCCTTAATGGCGTCATTGATCCAGTATTCTCCATCAACAATGGGGAGGTTCTTAAGGCGCTCGATGGCGGCGAACCATTTTTCTTCCTCTGCTGCGAGGTCGAACTCAATGTAGGGGTAAAGCCCTACGAGATCCAGGTGCTTTTGCTTCAGCGCTTCGTAGCGCTGGCGGAAGTCCGGAGCCTGAATGTTGCCAACGCGGAGGCCATTGCGCCCTGTTTTATCCATGTAGGTCGGCCCTATCCCTTTCAGGGTAGAACCAATCTTACGGTCGCCTTTGGCGTTTTCCCGGGCGGCGTCGAGCAGCCGGTGGCTGGGGAGAATCAGGTGCGCTTTGCGCGCCACGAAGAGGCGGTCTCCATAACTGACGCCGGCGGCGTCAAGTTGGTCGAGTTCCTTACTTAGCGTAATCGGGTCAATTACTACACCGTTGCCGATGATGTTCTGTAGCCCCTTCCGAAAGATCCCTGAAGGAACCGTGTGGAGGACAAATTTCTGACCGTCAAAGATAAGTGTGTGCCCTGCATTAGGGCCGCCCTGGAAACGAGCGATGATATCGTATTGAGGCGCAAGAACATCTACGATCTTGCCTTTTCCTTCGTCTCCCCACTGGAGACCGAGTAGTACGTCTACGGCCATTGAAATTGGCTTTGTGCGGGTGCCTGCGGACTATTCCGAGGGGTTCCCGTTGCAACGTGCGCAAAGGTAGTTAATCGTGCGGTATTGATTTTGGTAGCTGAGAAAAGATAATCGTAAAAGATTGGTGGTCGAGGCTCATCGAACCTGAGCAGACGGGAAGCGGTCATAATAGAAACTAACATCACAAACATTATGACGATTTCCAAGAACACTCAGAACAGACTATTTACTGCCGGCTATCTCGCGAAAGGTGTGGTCTATCTATTGATTGGGATCTTCGCTATTGCTACCGTAATTGGAGCAGCGGACAGCACCAACGGGCCGCGTGCCGTAATCGACTGGATCGGGACTAACCCTTTTGGTCAGGTATTGCTTTTTGTGATCGGGGCCGGCCTGATGGCTTACTGTACTTGGCGGTGGTTTCGGGCAGTCAAAAACCCCGGTGATGAGGCAGACGGAAAAACGGGAGCCCTCAAGCGTGTAGGGTGGGCGTTCAGTGGCACCGCCTACGGTACCCTAAGTATTTATGCTTTCAGTAAAGTATTTGGAAACGGCAATGCTGGTCAGAGCAACAAGCAAGACATCATCGCCCGACTATTGGAGCAGAGTTGGGGAAATATCGCTGTTATCCTGATCGGCGTAGTTGTTGCTGGAGTTGGTTTGTACCAGCTGTACCGCGCCATTGCAGACAAACATATGGACGGTGTTGAGGGACAGCAATTGTCAGAAGAGAAAGAAGCGACCTACCGTCAGGCAGGCCGGGCGGGGCTGGCTGCCCGTGCAGTAGTCTACGGTGTTATTGCTTATTTCCTGTTCCGTGCAGGCATGATGGATGACGCCGGCCAGTTCCGCGGCATCAGTGAAGCCTTAACGTACCTGAAAACAAACACTATGGGAGCAGCACTGCTCGCAATAGTAGGGGCAGGTTTGCTGGCCTATGGTATCTTCATGTTCGTCCGTGCGCGCTATGAAACCGTGTAATCCTCCGTATCAGCTATTTCGTTAAGTCGTACGCGCCGTTAATAGTGGCGTAATGTGTCCTTAATAAAACGTCAGGTTTGGACGAGACAATAATGCAAGTTGCTAACTATTATGCTTTAATTCCCGTGATTATCAAGTCTGTTGGTCTTTTAGTCAGTTAGGCAGTCATGACTGCCTAACTGACTAAAAGACCAACAGACGAAATAAACCAAATAAGTGTTCAGCCCACTTCAACAAGAAGCAACCAAGCATCGTTGCCTAACCTCGCGTTAATAGAGGACCTGTTTGAATGTATACTCTCCGCGGTCACCTTGGGTGGACGAGGGGAGCACAAAAAGCCCTCCTCCGACACTGTCGGAGGAGGGCTCTACGATTAAACCTTCCGGATTAAATCCGGCGGGGTTGTTTACTTCTTGTAAGTATCGTCGCTTACAGTAAGCTTATGACGACCCTTAGCCCGACGACGGGCGAGGAGTTTACGGCCATTCTTGGTAGCCATTTTGCTGCGGAATCCGTGCTTGTTAAGACGACGGCGCTTGGAGGGTTGAAACGTTCTTTTCATCGTTCTTTATCTTTATGGAAGGTCGGCAAAGCCGGCCGGAAGGTTCGTAAGGGAGCGCAAAGGTAAGTCTTTGCTCGATATCATACAAACAAGGCGGTAAATATTTAATTCGCTGCTGTTTAGGCCCAGCGCGCTTCCAGCTCGTCGACTACCGCCCAAAGTTCCGCAAAACTATTAATGGCAAAGTATTTCATCTGGACTTCGGAAATGATAAAGTCCTGCGCCAGGACGGCGTCGAGCTCGAAGGGGACAACTTCCACGTCAGGATTATCGTAGACGTGCTTCGTTTCTCCGTAGCTACTACAGATGCCGGCACCGTACAATTTAAGTTCGTCGTTCTGGTACATAACCCCAAACTCAATCGTGAACCAGTAAAGGCGCTGCAGTTGCTTCACCTTGTCTTCGTCGTGCTGGTGCTTAACCCCCAGTGCGCCCAGCTTGCGGGCGAATTCGGCATAATCATGGTCCAGGAACAAGGGGATATGCCCAAAAATATCGTGGAACATATCTGGCTCTTCCAGATAGTCCAGCTGCTGTTCGGAGCGGAGCCAGGTACTGGAACAGAACCGGCGCTGAGACAAAAGATTGAAAAACTCATCAACGGGCAGGAATCCCGGTACGACTTTGATGGACCATCCGTGTGCATTGGTTAGTTGCCGGTTGAGGTCCGAGAAACGGGGTGGGTGGTCAGGGCTGAGGATAGGGTAGAGATCCGCCAGGCAATTGAGGTATTCCTTACAGGCTACTGCTTTTAAAGCAGTGATCTGGCGGCTTGCAAGCTTGCGCCACACGGCATAGTCGGCCGGTGCGTAAGCAGCGTAATCCTGTTGTGTGGTGTGGTGGGCAGTCATGATGTTTTATTTGGTAGAATAAAGATAGTGTAGCAAAGGTTGTTGTGGCAAGTAAATTTTAAAAAGAAATTAATTCTGTCGTCAGTTGTCCCATTTAGCCAGCCAAGGCCGTGGGTTAAGAGAATAAGTTGGATGTCATTTCAATAGCTCCCGAGCCAGCGTTATTTTAGCCGAGTATTTATCATGCCACCACGAATCCGGCTACACTTTTTTGCTGCGCAGTATTTCATGCTCGGGGCAATCAGCTAAGTAAAGTACAAACGGGTTCTATCTAATCAGTTCATCATGCGAATCATATTGCTAACCTTGCTGGGATGTTTGCTCGTTGCTTGTGTAGACCCTGCACCTGCGTCCGCGCCCACATCCGCAAAAGCCGAAACGGAAGAAAAAATAATTGAGATTGATCCGGCCACGGCTGCGCAGGAAGCGAAAACCCTACGAGCGTCGGCTTCGGTACAGGTTGATCCTGCTTTAGCCCTCTCTTTGTGGGCTGCCGATTCCTTGGTCACTGATCCTATCGCGATTAGCATCGCCCCTGACGGCAGGGTGTTTTATACCCGCGCCGAGCGAATGAAGAACTCCGAATTTGACGTGCGCGGACACATGGATTGGACCGAAGATATCATGGCCCTGCAAACAGTAGAAGAAAGACGCGAATTTCTGCGCAAGACCTTTGCGGCCGGTGCTGAGCAGTCCGAATTGCACCTCAAAGACCTAAATAATGACGGAGTCAAGGACTGGCAGGACCTGACGGTTCAGCAGGAGAGCGTCTGGGCAGTTAGTGACCGGAATGGCGATGGGGTCGCCGATCGTGCGCAGCAGTTTATTGCTGATTTCAACGACGAGGTGACCGACGTAGCTAATGGACTTACGGTCTTCGAAGACGAAGTGTACGTTAATGTTGCTCCTGACTTCTGGAAACTCAGTGACGACGATAAGGACGGTATAGCCGATCGGAAAACATCACTGGCAACTGGTTTTGGTGTTCACATTGGCTTTAGTGGCCACGGTATGTCGGGGGCTACCATCGGCCCTCAGGGCCGACTGTGGTGGGGCATTGGAGACATCGGCAGCAATGTGGTAGACCAGGAAGGGAAGCACTGGAAAAACCCCAACCGGGGAGTAGTGGCCCGCTGTGACCCGGATGGAAGCAACTTTGAAATTTTTGCCCACGGGGTCAGAAATACCCATGAGTTCGCTTTTGATGACTACGGCAACCTCATCACCGTAGATAATGACGGGGATCATCCGGGAGAGCGCGAACGCTTGGTGTACCTGATTGACGGCTCCGATACCGGCTGGCGAATCAATTGGCAGTACGGAAAGTATACCGACCCGAAAAACAATGACTATAAGGTCTGGATGGATGAAGCCATGCACCTCCCCCGAAACGACCAGCAGGCAGCCTACTTCCTACCCCCGATCCAGAATTACGTGAATGGTCCTACCGGCCTGGTTTACAATCCGGGGACCGGCCTCGGGCCGGATTGGGCAAAGCACTTTTTTGTTGCCGAGTTCCGGGGAGGCCCCAGCAACTCACCAATTCATGCCTTTACCATGGAGCCTGCAGGTGCCGGCTTTAAGCTGGGAACCACCAAGGAAATTGTGCGCGGTTTGTTACCAACTGGCCTGGACTTTGGTCCCGACGGAGCACTTTACTTTGGTGACTGGATCAACGGCTGGGGGGCTAAGGGGAAAGGCAAAATCTGGAAGTTGGACGTAGCCGGCGCGGACGCAGGTGCCGGGGATGCAGCAAGAGAAGAAGTGGCTAACTTGGTTACGAGTGACTTCACCGAGTTGTCCCCCGTAGAACTGAAGGCTTTCCTCAGTCATACCGACCAGCGCGTACGCCGCAAGGCACAGTTCGCGCTCGCGAACATGGGCCGGGCCGGAGCAAGGACCCTGCAGGAAGTTGCCACCAGCCCCGGCGATGAGATGGCCAGAGTCCATGCCATTTGGGGCTTGGCCCAGCAGGTCCGCTACGGCGTCACTGACGGCGCGGTACTGTTGCCCCTGCTGACGGATATCCGGCCAGAGATCATCGCTCAGGCGGCCAAGATGGTCGGTGACCAGCGTGTTGCCGGAGGCGAAGCGCAACTCATTGATTTACTCCAACACCGTTCTGCCCGCGTCCAGTTTTTTGCTGCTGAGGCACTCGGCCGCCTCCGCCACGGCCCCGCCGTGGAAGCCATCGTACAGCTCCTGCGTGAAAACGACGACCAGGATATCTATCTGCGGCAAGCAGGGATGATTGCCCTCGGCCGGATTGGCGACGGAGAAGCCCTGGCGAAGCTGTCGAATGACCCCTCCCGATCCGTCCGTATTGCTGCCGTTGTAGCCCTGCGCAGGATGGCTTCGGACAAGGTCTTCACTTTCCTTTTTGACCGGGATGATTACATCGTGGCGGAGGCCGCCCGCGCCATTCATGACGACTTCTCCATCCCCGGAGCAATGCCCAAGCTGGCAGAAATGCTCGACCGGGAGGGCGCGCTAAGCGAAGTCGTACTGCGCCGCGCGATCAGTGCTAACCTGCGCATCGGCGAAAAAGAAAACGTTGATCTGTTGCTCAATTTCATTCAGCGCGAGGATGCTGCTCCGGCCATGCGGGCCGAAGCACTTTCTGCCCTGGCCACCTGGGGAGCCCCTTCGGTCTTTGATCGGGTAACCGGCCGCTTCCGCGGCCACGTCACGCGTGATGACGCCTACGCCGCCGAAGCTTATACGGCCGTCTCGGAAGCACTGCTGCGGGGCAAGGAAGAGGATGTTCGCCTGGCCGCCTTGCAGGCGGCCGCCAGCCTGGGCGCTGATCCTGCTACGGTAGAAGAAATGTTGCGCGAGGATGCCTCTCCTAAAATCAAAGCTGCGGCACTGACGGCCCTGAGTGCGATTGGTGTGGACAACCTCGATGAACTGCTTCTGCTGGCTTTGCAGGACAAGTCCAGTGAAGTACGCTCCCGCGCACTGAAATTATTGCCAGAATCAGCCATCGCCGCTGAGCGGACCGTTGATCTGTACCGGGAGGTGATTGACAACGGAACAACGAACGAAGCGCAAACAGCGCTTGCCGGATTAGGTGGATTGGAAACCGCAGAGAGTACCGCTCTGCTCTCCGAACTTTTCGCTCAGCTAAAGCAGGATGATTTTCCTGAAGCCTTACGCCTCGACCTGGTAGAGGCGATTACCGCCCGGGAGGATGAGGACCTGATCGTCGCAATGGATGCCTACGAGGAGGAACTGAAAACCATTGATTCTTTAGGGTACTATGCCTATGCCCTGGAAGGAGGTAATAAGGATGCCGGAAGCGGCATCTTCTACTGGAATTCCTCGGCGCAGTGTACACGTTGTCATGCCGTTTTTGAATACGGCGGTAATGTAGGGCCAACCCTGGAAGGTGTTGGGGCGAGAATGAACCCAAAGGAGATCCTGACCTCTATCGTATACCCAAGTGCTGCGCTGGCGCCGGGCTACGAGACGGTTTTGGTTACGCTTAAGGATGAGTCCGTCTTCTCGGGAATAGTCCGGGAGCGCACTGCCGAGGCGCTCACCATCAGTGTCGGGAAAACGGAGACCAAGACTTTCGCCACCGCGAACATCGCTGAGGTAGAAACGCTGCCGTCCAGCATGCCGCCCATCGAAGGGCGGCTGGACCGCAAAGGCGTCCGGGACCTCGTTGCTTGGCTCGCAACGCTGAAGGGCCATGCCTCGAAGTAAGGCGGAATAAGGTTGGTGGTTGTCGAAAAGTAAGCTTGGAGGTCGTCCGACGTGTAGTCTTTACCTGGAGTAGCGGGAGAAAACTTTGTCTGGCGGCTCGATGAGAGCATAGACTGTGTAATTGTGCTGGATAGGTCTTGCTAGATGACCCGAACCGAGGAGAGAAGACGTTACCTTTGCGGCTTGAAAACCGCACGCTTGTGATCTTCGGCTGAACCTCGTTTGGGGTGAAGCGCACAACGATTGCCGGCGTCGGTACCGTTCATTCAAACCGAATCGTGTGGAAGCTTCTCCGCTGCAGACTGAATTTTTAACCCACCTGGCCCAGACCAACCCACATCCACTTACGCTGGAAGTGGACCGGGCGGAAGGTGTTTACATCTATGATAAGACCGGAAAGGCCTACATCGACATGATTTCGGGCCTGGCGGTGGCCAATGTAGGGCACCGTCATCCCAAAGTGATTGCCGCCATCAAGGAACAACTGGATGCCTACCTCCACGTCATTCCCTACGGCGAATTCGTTCAGACGCCACAGATCCGACTCGCTCAGCGCTTAGGCGAGCTTTTGCCGGAGGGCTTGTCTTCCGTCTACTTTGTAAACTCCGGCGCAGAAGCGGTGGAGGGCAGCCTGAAGCTAGCCAAACGGTATACGGGGCGTAAAGAAATCATCGCCTGTCATAAGTCCTATCACGGCAGTACGCACGGTGCGCTCAGCGTAAGTGGCAATGCGAAGAAGCGGACCGCCTTTGAGCCCCTGTTGCCAGAGGTGCGTTTTATCGCCTTCAATGAAGCCGAAGAACTGGCGACGATAACCGACCAAACTGCTGCGGTCATCGTAGAAACCATTCAGGGCGACGCCGGCGTCAGGATTCCCAGCCAGCAGTACATGCAGGCACTCCGCAAACGCTGTGATGAGACCGGAGCCTTATTGATTCTCGATGAAATTCAGGCCGGCTTTGGCCGGACGGGGACATTCTTCGCCTTCGAGCAGTTCGGAATCACCCCCGACATTTTCTGCCTCGCAAAAGCCCTGGGAGGAGGCATGCCCATGGGCGCTTTCATCGCCCGGCCGGAGGTCATGAAAACCTTGTCTTTCAACCCCATGCTCGGGCACATCACCACCTTTGGTGGCCATCCAGTATGCTGTGCTGCCGCTTTGGCCTCCGTCAACGTGATTGCCGATGGGGTAGTGGACACTGTTGCTGCCAAAGGCAAAATGATCGTCGACTTGCTGGATCACCCGCTGGTAAAGGAGATTCGGCAGATAGGCTTGATGTTGGCCATCGATCTGCCTTCAGAAGAAATCACCTACCGGGTGGTCGACCGTTGTTTGCAACGCGGGGTGATCACTTTCTTTTTCCTCTCCAACCCGGCCAGCTTTCGGTTGGCACCACCACTTACCAGCACCGAGGAAGAACTTG
>CAZTTF010000162.1:0-5189 GCA_964616365.1 uncultured Lewinella sp.
CTACAAATTTTTCAGGCTTACCAAAGGCTCGAAAATGAACGCGTACAATTCAATGCTGCTGCTGCCGGATCCCGGGCAGCCCGGGCGACATATGCCGTAATAGCAGCCCGGTACCGCAACCAACAGGCCATCCTGATCGAACTCCTGGATGCGCGGAACCAATGGACGTCCAACCGGCTCAACGAAAACCTCTCCCGTTTCCGAATGCTACAGGCCAATGCGGCCTTGCTCTCCGCACTCGGCGAATAATGAACTCCCCACGCTACTAATCCTTCCTTCCCAATGTCCCGTATCCTTCTCTTCTTCCTTCCCCTCCTTCTCTTTGCCTGTAAAACCGACTATCCCGGTCAGGAACCTTCCGCTACCCCAGCAGATGCTCCGATTCCCGTACAGATCGTTGACATCCAACCCGAATCAACACCGATACCGATCGAGGCCGGTGGGACAATCGGCGCAAAAGAAGAAGCACGCTTGTCTTTCAAAATAGGCGGTGTCATTGACCGGCTAAACGTCAAAGAGGGGCAGTACGTGCGTCGCGGACAAACGCTGGCAGCGCTTAAAACCACCGAAATTGATGCTCAGGTCAACAAAGCCCGCCAGGCGGTGACTAAACTAGAGCGCGACCTGGCACGAACCCAGAAGCTCTTGGCGGACAATGCAGCTACCCAGGAGAATGTTGACGACCTGACTACGGCACTTGACGTGGCCAAGTCTGATCTCGAAATCGCCGGATTCAACCAAACTTATGCTAAAATCACCTCCCCCGTCAGTGGCCGGGTTGTGCAGCGCTTCGCCGAACGAGGTGAACTTATCAGCCCCGGAGCGCCCGTATTCATGGTCATCGGCGAAGGTAAAAACAGCTATGTCCTGCGGGTGGGCGTTGCTGACCGCGACGTTCTCCTGCTGGCACCTGGCGACCGGGCCGAGGTGCGTCTTGATGCATACGATGGTGCCGTAGTGCCGGCCTCCGTCACTGAAATTGCGGCAGCTGCCGATCCCCGTACGGGGACCTTCGACGTAGAACTCACCCTTGACCCACAAGGAAAGACCCTCCGCAACGGCTTTATCGGGCGCGCCAGCATCTTCCCCAGCCAAACACCACCGCACTACCGTATTCCGATGGAAGCCCTCGTCGAGGGCACCGGCAAGCGCGTCACCATTTTTCACCCCGGTCCGGATGGTAAAGCCACCGCAAAACACATTCGCTTCACCCGCCTGTTGGACGACGCCTTCGTCGTCCCCGCTGCTGAGCTCGAAGGGATTACGCAGGTAATCACCAAAGGAGCAGCCTACCTCACCGAAGGCGCCAGCCTGGTCAAACAGTAGTACTGCACGCATTTCACCCTACCGTAATCTGCAATTTAACTAAGCCATGACTCTACCAAACTGGTCCGTTAAAAACGGCGCATTCATCCTCGTCGTCACCCTCATCGCAACCGCGATCGGTGTACTGTCTTACCAGAGCATGCCCCGCTCGGAAGACCCGAGCATCAACCTCCCCGTGTACCTCCTGACGGTTGTCTATCCAGGCACAAGCCCGGCAGACATGGAAGAGTTGATTGTTGACCCGCTGGAAGACGTCGTTGAAAATATTGACGACATCACCCAGGTCGTAACCGAAATATCCGAAGGGCTGGCCATTATCCGGATTGAAGCCGAGTTTGGCCTCAGCGACTGGGACGAAAAGGGGACCGAAATTGAGCGGGAGCTCAATACCATTCGCGACGAACTGCCCACCGGAATTGTCTTCTACGAATTTGAACAGTTTAAACAGGAAGACCGGGCGGTAGTCCATCAAATAGCCCTGACCAGCCCTGCTGCTCCCTATCATGAACTGGAGACCATTGCCGAAGACATCGAGGAAAAGGTAGAGCGGGTATCCGGGGTCCGGGAAGTAAAAACGGAGGCTTTCCCGGAACGGCAAGTGCGCGTCAGTCTTGACTTCCAGCGCTGCGTCGCGCAAAACATCCCGCCAGCGCAGGTTCTGGGGGTTTTACAGCAGAATAATGCGAACGTGCCTGGTGGAGACCTTGGTGCGGGCAGTCGCAATTTCAGCATTAAAACTAGTGGTAGCTACGAAGACCTGGACGAACTACGGGAGACGGTTATTGGTAGCGCTAATGGGAAAATCATTTATCTGCGCGATGTGGCTGACGTCCAGTTTGCCTACGCCGATGACCAGTGGCGTGCGCGCTACAACGGTGAACGGGCCATCCTCCTCTCCGTATTAATTGAAGGCACCAGCAACATCATTGACGTAAATGCGGGTATCCATGAGCAATTGGATATCGCACGAGCTGCGCTTCCTCCAACCGTAGCCATCCATACCGCCTTTGAGCAGGCTCCTGCGGTAAGTTCCCGAATAACAGATTTCTTCGGCAACCTGCTTCAGGGGGTAATCCTCGTTGGCATCATCATCTTCCTCTTTCTTGGCTTCCGTTCATCCGTCATCGTGATGGTTGTTATTCCGCTGTGTATCCTAATCTCCTTGGCACTCTTGAATGGAGCCGGGTTTGCGATCCAGCAAATCAGCATTGCGGCCCTCGTGATTGCACTGGGGCTCCTGGTAGACAATGGTATTGTGGTTGTGGAAAACATCAATGCTTATCTGCGTCAGGGCTACGCTCCGGCAGAGGCGGCCGCAAAAGGTACGGCAGAAGTGGGTTGGGCCATCGTCAGTTCAACGGTCACTACCCTGCTGGCTTTCTTCCCGCTAACACAATTGGGCGGCGGCCCGGGAGAATTCCTGAAATCCCTACCCGTAACCGTGATGCTCACCCTTGGCGTATCCTTGCTCCTGGCACTAACCTTTTCGCCTTTGGTAGCGTCCAAAATTTTACGCTACCGTAAAGCGCGGCGGGCGCCCTGGCCCCAGCGTATGCTGGAAAAATTCGTCGAAAAAGTTTACCGCCCAACCCTCGACTGGGGCCTGCGGCGCGGCCTCATCGTCATCATCGCCGCGCTGGCAATGCTGGTTGGTGCTGTTTCCCTCTTCCCCAGCGTAGGGGTAAGCTTCTTCCCAACCGCAGACAAGCCCTTGCTACTGATTGACGTAAAAACCCCACCAGGAACCGGTCTCGACGAAACCGATGCAGCCGTAGCTTATGTGGAATCCGTACTGGATTCTATTGACTACGTCAAGGACTACACTGCCAATATTGGCCACGGCAACCCCTTCATTTACTACAACCGTCTCCCGCCGAACTACAATAAAAACATCGGGCAGGTAATGGTTAACCTTGATGGCTGGGACCCTTATCAGTTCTACCCACTTTTGCGGGACCTACGAAGAACGCTGGGCGCGTACGCAGGTGCAGAGATTGAGTTTCAGGAGCTGAAGAACGGCGCGCCCGTGAAGGCCCCCGTCGAATTCCGGATTAGTGGCCCCGACGAAGAAGTCGTAGCAGGACTTGTCCGGCAAGTGGAAGCGGTTATGGTTGCCACTCCGGGCATCATCAATCTGAAAAACGCCCTGCTAGACCGAAAGACCGACCTCTCCATCGACCTCAACCGCGACAAGGCAGGCCTCATTGGCCTGTCCCCTCTCGACTTCGACCAGACAGTTCTTGTTTCCCTCTCTGGCCTCGACTTCGACAAAGTCTCCCTCGCCGGCGGCGAGGAGTACCCCCTCAACGTCCGCATCCCCTTCAACGAAGAACCAGGTATTGAAGATTTCAACCGCGTTTATTTCACTACGGCCACTGGCGCCCAGGTACCTCTGCAACAGGTGGCTGACCTCAGTTTTACCAACAGTCCGGCTTCCCTGAGTCACTACAACCTGGAACCCATTGCCAGCCTTACCGCCGACGTCACCAATGCTGACCAGACCGTCCAGATCACCCAACAGATTATTGACGAACTGGACAAACTCGACTGGCCCGCAGGCTACAGCTACTCCGCTGGCGGCGAATACGAAGACCAGCAAGCCACCTTCGGGACACTGGGCATCATCCTGGTGCTGGCCATGCTGGCCATCTTTGCCGTACTTGTCCTGCAGTTCCGGTCTTTGTTGCAGCCGCTGATCGTGTTCTCAGCCATACCGCTGGCAGTCACGGGCTCCTTCGTCGCCCTCTGGCTGACGGGTTGGTCCTTCAGCTTCTTCGCTTTCGTAGGCTTCATTTCCCTGATTGGCATCGTTGTCAATAACTCAATCATCATGGTTGACTACATGAACCAACTTCGGGACGAAGGTCTCGCCCTCGGTGAGGCCATCCGCCAGGGCAGTGAACGACGGTTCATCCCCATCGTCCTGACGACGCTGACGACCATCCTCGGACTGCTTCCGCTGACGGCACAGGCGACCAGCCTGTGGTCCCCCCTCGGCTGGACGATCATTGGCGGAATGATCAGCTCGACGCTGCTGACTTTGTTGGTCGTTCCGGTATTGTATGGCTGGCTGACGCGGGAGTAATTCCCCGTGTTTTTAGTACCGCAGATTGCTTACTCGCTAAAGCGTGGGGAACGGGCTAACACGCCAGCAACTCCTCCCGCACATTGCCGTAGGCAATGAAGTAGGGGTTGAGCAACGACTCCTTGTTGTAGCGTAGTTCCTTACCAGTGTTGTCATCCACCATTTTGCCACCAGCCTCCAGCAGGATGGCATGGGCTGCGCCTGTATCCCACTCCATGGTAGGAGCGAGGCGAGGGTAGAGATGGGCTGCCCCGGTAGCTAACTCCAGGATTTTCAGCGAGCTCCCCCGGCTGACAATTTCAGGCTGATTGAGCTGATCCATAAAAGCCTGGGTTGCCTCGTTGAGGTGGCTGCGGCTGGCGACGACCCGAAGATTGACATCCTGCATCGTAAAGGAAGCAGCGTGGATGCGCTGCGCAATCCCATCGGCGACGACCTTCCAGGCGCCCTGCCCTTTGGCGGCATAATAGAGCTCCCCCGTTGCGGGTACGAAGACGCCCCCAAGAATTGGCTTCCCGGCTTCTACCAGGGCAATGTTAACGGTAAACTCACCATTGCGCTTGATAAATTCCTTGGTCCCGTCCAGAGGGTCTACGAGCCAAAATTGCTCATACTGGCTGCGGGTTGGGTAAGGAATATCTTTTCCCTCTTCGGAGATGATCGGCGCCTGAAATTCAAGCGCCTGCAACCCGGCAACGATAACATCATTGCCGGCCTTGTCGGCGCGTGTCAGGGGGCTATCATCGGCTTTCATCTCCACGCCGAAGTCTTCCGTTTC
>CAZTTF010000163.1:0-22644 GCA_964616365.1 uncultured Lewinella sp.
AGTACGGACTATTTGCCGGTGGCGACTGAAAGCATTCCAGCCAGCTGATAGATCAGCAGTGAGCAAAGGACTAATGCGATAATTGCCGACCAGGGCGTGATCAGACCTCCTTGTATCGAAATGCTGATCCTGAACGTAAGGGCGAAACTGCGGCCTGCGGACTTCCCCAAGCAAGGAGACCGTCTCGTCGAAGCCCCGGTAGCTGTACTGTATCTTTAGCGAGTCATTGGGACGGTAACTTAAGTTGAGGTCATAGCCCAACTGTGCTTTTGGGTTCCAGGGGCTACCTCCCTCCCGAATGTTTTGCTCACCACCAAACCGTGCCCGGTAGCGGTTCAAGCCACCGTTGATTCTGAAATCTTCCAGTTTACGGCCGAGGCGGAAGAACTGCTGATCAAGGTCAACGCTTTCGTACTGCGCTCCTGCTTCCCATTGCCAGTCATTGGCTTGTTCCTTAGCGGTGATTAAGTTGATGACACCCCCGGCAGCATCGCTGCCGAAACGGGCTGACAGTGCTCCCGTGATCATTTCCACCCGGGCAAAGCGGGTGAGATCCAGTTGGGTAAGGTCAATGTTTCCCCCCAGGCGCCCAACAATCGGCACTCCATCAATCATGATCTGGACATTCTGCCCACCCAATCCCTGAATAGCCAAACCATTGCCGAGGATAGGGTCAGGGTTAACGGAGAATGTTAGTTGCCGCTGGAGTAATTCCGAGAGGTTAAGCAGCCCCTGTTCTTTCCATTCCCGGTTATTGATTACCTGTACCTGGTGCACCGCATTACGAGCCTCGGTCGGGGTGTACTGGGCAGTGACAACTACATCGTCGAGATCAATAGACAAATGAATCGAGTCGGTATGTTGGCCCAAGAGGATCACTGGGAAAAAAGCTAAGAGGTAAAGGAGAATACGCATGATTTGGGGGAGATAAAATTCATTTTGAGGCTGGTGTTAGCGTCGGATTTAGTCCTTTCGGGATACACCTAACTCGGATACGCTGGTTGTTCTTATGCATAGAGTCGTCTATTAAGCCCTTTACAAGGACTTCACCGTAGACTACAACCACCATAAAAATTATTAGGGGAGATTATCCTGCCCGGTTGAAAGCTTGCTTAGCCCTTAACGCTGCAATAATAGCCACAGGTTACTATCGCAAGCTTTCAAACCAGTACTGTTTATAGAGCCGCTAGGCGAGGATTGCCGTGTCACCAACCAGGTCGGCGATAATCTCTCGCCAGTCGTTTAACTCGGGTTTTCCTGGCTTTCTCGCACCAAAGAAATACGTGATGAGTTGCTCTTCAGCATCGAATAACTCCAAGCTGGTAACCACCCCGTCATCGGTTGGTTTACGGACTACAAATGCCTGCGCAATCGCAGAGGTATCTAAATGGAGATTGAAGGCTGGGTCCAGTACATTGAACCATTTGTCCATCCATTTCAGGTGCTTCACTGGCCCGGTATGGATTTGGACACATCCACTGCTATGGACGAAGCACATGATGGGGACCTGCTTTTCTGCCGCCTTGGTCAGCACCTGTTCAAAGGCGAGCTTCGGCACCGGTGTAACCATGCCTTCAGGGGCAAGCCTGAAGGCTTGCGTTCGGGATACTTTATGCTTCCGGAGCATTCCAAAGAAGTGATGGGTATCCTTTAGATTGCGCCATTCTTCCTGAAAAGCGGTCACATCAACATCAGCATCAGCTATTTCAGCTCCCGCTGCGGGGCGCGCTCTGTCGGACAGTTCGACTGGTTGCTGTTCTCCCCGATATTTTGTGACAATAGCCTCCCAGCCAGTGATATCACTTTTAGGTGTGGTATAAATCTTGTGTACAGCGACGCCGTAAGCATCGAAAAACTGAAGACCGTACAAGTCACGAGCTTGCGGCCGCCGCATCACTACCGCCAGCGCATATTTCCATTCATTCATGAAGAAACGTAGGTCAATGTCTGGATTGACCGCGACCCCCATGTTGTGAGCGCCCTCATAGAAAGTCACGTTATCGTAGACGCCCTTTCGTTCGTGTACAACGTTGTCGTTGCGCGTTAGGGCCATAACGTAGCCCATCTTTTTCACGTCCTGCAACAATTCGCGAAAATCACCTTCAAGGCGGATGAGGTCGGGGCCCAGATCTAGGCTCATAAGTTCGAGCTCACTAACGCCGAGGCGCTGGGCGAGATCCCGGGAACGTAAGCGAGGTTCAGCAGATTTAAGTTGGTCACGACGCGTGCGCAGGGGTAAGTTGTTTGGTTGTTCCATATGGTAAAGGAGTAATTAGGGGGCCACCGGTATGGGGGTGATCCTGGATGAGACAATCCACGTCGAAGGTGGTACGGATATTGGTTTGGGTAAGGACTGAGGAGAGTGGACCTGAGGCAGTGAGGCCTCCTGCCCGCAGGAATACCAGCTCATCCGCAAAGCGAGCGGCCAGGTTGAGATCATGTAGTACGGCCAGGACTCCTACCTGACGCTTGCGCGCCAGCTGGGTGGCTAGGTCCAAAAAATTATATTGTTGCTCGAGGTCTAGAGCTGCGGTAGGTTCATCAAGTAGCAGGTAGCGGTTGTGCGCGACATTGGGGTTATCTACGTCGAGCTGCAGCAGACACTTGGCCAGAAGTACACGCTTTTGTTCTCCCCCCGACAGGGTGGGGAAGGCCCGGTCCCGAAAGGAAGTCATTCCCAGTAATTCGAGGTAATGCGCGACCAGATTTTGCCGGTCCTGGGTAGTTAGCGCGTGGTAGCGATTGTAGCAACCAAGTTCTACGACTTCGCGTACCGGGAGGGAAAAACTCAGGTGGACGGACTGTGCCAACACGGCCCGGCAACGGGCCAGCTCCCGGGGAGAGATGCTTCCCATTGCCTTTCCGTCTAACCACACTGCACCTGCGTCTGCGCCCCCCGAATCGTGGCCCGCCAACAGCTGGAGCAGGGTAGATTTTCCGGCGCCATTTTTCCCCATGACCACCGTCACCTTGCCAGGACGGATGCTGCAACTAACCTTGTCGAGAATCTTGCGGCCGCTAATTTGTACACTCAGATTACGGGCGAGGATCATGGTGAAATAGATTTACGCTGCTCACGGAGCAGCAACCAAAGGAAAAAGGGTGCGCCAATCAGTGCCGTCAGGATTCCGATGGGCAATTCTGCAGGGGCAATGACCGTACGGGCAAGGGTATCAGCCAGCAACAGGAAAACAGCCCCCAACAGGGCTGAAGACAAGAGTAGTTGGCGATAGTCGGTGCCTAACCACAAGCGAAGCAAGTGGGGGATCACGAGCCCGATAAAGCCAATCAAGCCCGTAAGCGAGATGGCTACGCCCACAATTAGCGCGGTCCAGATAATTACCCGGCGCTTTACCCGCTGTACCGCAAAACCGAGTTGGGCAGCTTCCTGCTCACCGAGCAGAAAGGCGTTAAGCGCAAGGGCGTCGCGGAGGAGGAATACGCTTCCAGTTACGACAACGGGAACGGCAATGAAGACTTGCTTCCAGGTCGCTCCACTGAGGCTGCCCAGGCTCCAGAAAGTGATGTCCCGCAGCTGTTCTTCGGTAGACTGGTAGATCATCAATCCGGTGACCGCCCCGGCGAGGGCGGCAACGGCGATTCCCGCCAACAGCATGGTTGCCACGTTGATGCGTCCCTCCCGGGTAGCGAGACGGTAGGCAAAGCCCGTTGCCAGTAAGGCACCGACGAAGGCCGCCAGGCTTACACCAGCCTGTTGAACCCACGCAGGGAACCCAGCAAACAGGGCAGAACTCAACACCAGGGCCAGTACCGCAAAGAGCATTGCTCCGCTCGACACCCCAATCAAAGTCGGCTCTGCCAGAGGGTTTCGAAAGAGGCCCTGGGTGGCCGCTCCGGTAATGGCCAGTGCTGCTCCAACAGAAACGGCCAGTAGCAGGCGGGGAATGCGAACCTGCCAGATCAAAAAATGCTCCAGCTCGGAGGCGTTACCCGTTAATGCCTGCAGTAGCGTGGTCCATGAAAGGTCATAAGCACCAGCTGCTAGGCCGGTGAGTAGAGACACCACGAGCAGGAGCAACAGCGTGCAGCAAGTAAGTACAGGTTTCGACATGCTACTTGGTTTACTTGACCGCGGTTGGGTAGAGTTGCTGCGAAAGTTCACGAGCGGCGCTGGCGGCGCGGGGACCGAACCCCAGCAAGTAGTGACCATCCATCGTTACGATTTTATCCTGCTGGTAGGCCGGCGTTTGGGCCATGCCGGGGATGTTGGCCAGACCTGCCTTGCCGTCAAGCTTCTCCAGGCCTGAGTTGAGCATCAAAATGACATCCGGGGAGGCGGCTACGAGCGCTTCGGGGGTCAGTGGTTTGAAACCGGAAAAACTGGTGATGGCATTTTGGCCTCCGGCAATGTCGATCATGGCTGCCGCCTCGGTGTCAGTACCAGCTACCATTAGGTTTTTAGCGCTGCGGGCGTAGATGAACAGCACCCGGGCCGGAGGGGCGGTGATGGCTACCGTCCGGTCGGTGAATTCACTTATTTTAGCAGCAGCCTGGCCCTTGTAGGTCTTGAGGTCATCGGCGGACAACTTCAGGTGGGCCGCCAGTTGATCTGTGATCTTTAATGCGTTATCCAGCTCAGCAGTTGAAGTGACCGGGACAACTTTGACGCCCGCCGCTGCGAGGGTTTTTAGCGCTGGTTTTGCGACATTGTCCGCATCCACAAAAACCAGGGTGGGTTGCAGGGCGAGCAGTCCTTCAACGTTAAGTTGGCTAATGTGGCCCACTTTTGGAACGGCATGGACCTCCGCGGGATAAGTGCTCGTTACATCAACACCAACAAGTTGCTCGCCGTACCCCAAATCGTAGAGTACCTCGGTCAGGGTGCCGTCAAGGGAGATGATCCTAACGTCTTCCGCGATCTCTGGGATGCCGACTTCAGCATTATCAGCCGGGCGGCAGGCAGCAAATACAAGTAGAAAGAGAAGGAAAGAGAATAATCGCATGGGGTATTGGTTTTTTAATTCAGGTTGCTTGACCGAAGCTCGATTCGTCGATAGAAGATCTCGCAACAGGGTTTCCCGGAACTCGGAAAGGCTTATTGCTTGATGAGGTGTTTGGAGACAATGCCCGTAGCACCCGAAAGGCGTATGAAGTAGTTGCCGGGGGGCAGGTCGGTAAGGTTGAGCGGAATCCAGTTCTGCCCGACGTTAAGGGCGCGGACGCGGGATGCCATGAGTGTCCTTCCGTTAATGTCGATCACTTCAAGGCTGAGGTCCGCAGCCGCGTCCAAACTTTCCACCTCTAGCGTGATCAGGTCACGGGCTGGGTTAGGATAAAGGGTACTGCGGATGAGTGAAGACGGTAGGGTAGTCGTCGCCGTGGCACCTTCTTGCAGTAGAGCGAAGGTGGTAGTACCACTTGAGCTTCCAGTAAAGTCAATCAACTGTAAGCGGTAAAGCGCATCTTCGGTGGAGACGAAGTAGACGATGTCATCAGGGATGGACCAGGTCAGGGTACTGACGTTGAAGGCTTTCCAGTCATGTCCAATCGTCGTTAGTCCTTCCTCATACAGGTCATCATCCGTTGGAACCGGGACCGAAAGCGGATCATCAGTGGTAATTTTTGCCACCTTTACTCCGGTATTTTGTAATACCCCGGTTACGGTGTAATCCAGGATGTTAGCTCCGTCGGGAATCGGGGTAACGTAGCGTGTAAAGAGCAGGTCCCAGTCCGTTGGTTCTAGGTCTACCACACCATCGGAGAAGGAAAAGTAGGCTAGTGTTTTGCCGCTAAAATCTGCCTTACGAACCCGGACGGTATCGGTTACAGCACCATCCAACGGACCGTGGACAAAAGTATATTCTCCACCAGCGAGCGACTGAATAAAGACTTTGTGATAGTTACCTCCACGGTCACTGATGAAAAATACCCGTGAGCCAACTCCCGTTTGGGTAGCCGGGCTATAGTCTCCCCATCCGAGGTCGAAAGGATCCGAAGGATTGGCGGCGGCATTGAAAGCACCGTCCTCCCAGTCGTTTTCACCGTTATACAGCCTACCGACGATGTTAGCAGTATCTGCCGTAGTAAAATCAGCGTCATTGCTAAAGTACAGCGCTACTTCGCCCTGAGCATCCGCTCTGGCGGCTGGAGTTCCTTCATTGACAAAAATGCCGAAGGAGCGTCCGGCCACATTAAAGGCAATGTCCCACGAGGTAAGCGGCACAGCCGTTTGCTCACCGGTAACAAGATCTAAATAGACGGAATTAACGTATCCAGCTCCCTGACTTAGTTCGGCAAACTGGCTAAATGCACTCGCGAAGGGGAAAAGTAGGAGAGGAAAAAGTAGAAATTGCTTCATTGTTTATAATTAGTCTTAATAAAAATACTAAAGTAGAATGCTTGCCAGAAACTGCCAAGAAACTTTAATTATTATCTTTAATAAGTCTAAATAAAATGACAATTAGCTTTCAATTCAGGTGCCTGAAGCCGGAATATTGGTGGTTTTTCGTGCTGGAATAAATGCTTGAATGGCGCGGTTTTTACTGACAGCTGCTGCAATCGCTTACCTTTGCGCCCCAACCAGCTGCCGATAATTTGAAACCTACCATTTCTCCCCTCCTGCAGATAAATATAGCCATGGTGTTTGTCGGTACCAGCGGCATCCTCGGGCGGTTTGTTCCCCTGGCAGCGCCAGTGGCGGTATGGTGGCGGGCAGCAATTGCCCTGGTCTTGTTAGCGGCTTACTGCTGGTACCGCGGAGCGAGTTTTCGGACCCGGGATGCGAAGCAACTTGGCATTGTCCTGCTTGCCGGACTCTTAATGGCGGGGCATTGGCTGACTTATTTCGAGTCCCTGCAACGCTCCAGCGTTGCGATCGGCATGTTGTCCATTTTTACCTTCCCGGCAATGACCACGCTGCTGGAGCCCCTTTTCTTCCGGAAGCCTTTCGTGGGCCGACATTTGCTGCTTGCAGCTTTGGTAATGCTGGGCATTTACTTCCTTGCGCCCAGCTTTGACCTGAAAGACGGCGCGACGGTAGGCATGCTATTCGGCCTGCTGTCAGCCTTCATATATTCTTTGCGAAACCTCCTGATGAAAACGCAGGTGGACAGTGTCGATAGCTCCGTTCTTATGACTTATCAGGCAGGCGTGGCCACGGTGGTCGTCTTACCTTTCCTTTTCTTTCACGAAGCAACCCCGACAGCTGCAGCCTGGCCCTATCTCATTGGTTTAGGTTTGCTGACAACTGCCATTGGCCATAGCCTCTTCCTGGCTTGCTTCCGCTATTTCACCGTAAGTACCGTTAGCATTCTGAGTTGCATTCAGCCGGTGTATGGTATCCTGCTAGGGATTTTACTTTTTGGCGAGTGGCCAACCCTGATGGGCGTCCTGGGCGGTGCTTTAATCCTTACGGCTGTCGCAGTAGAAGCACTTGCCGTAAGAAAGGAGAAGCAATCATCTGCCGCCTGACGCAGCGTTTGTCCTTACAAGGGCGTCAATCGAATAGCGGACTTTTACCTTTGTTATGCTCCAATCCATTTTACGTATGCGTTTATCGACTTTGTTTCCCGGAATACTGTGCTGTTTACTGCTGGTACTGTCCTCCTGCTACGAAGACCGCATCGGGTGCCTTGACCCGGACGCTACCAATTTTGACGAGCGGGCCGATGAGGCCTGCCCCGATGGCTGCTGTACTTTCCCTCAGCTCTCACTGGACGTGGATCGGATCTGGGGAGACACAACGCTGGCTAGCCTGGATACCCTGGTGGATGGCGTCGGCAATGCGTTCGCCCTGACGCGGCTACGATTTTACCTGTCCGAACTACAAGTGGTTACCACCTCAGGTACCATTACGGCACTCAACGAAATTGAAACCAATGTTCTCGAAGGGGGAGATACTCTCCTAACTAATTTCAATGCTAACCTGGCCCTCGTCGAAAATTCGGGGTCAACAACGGCAGCGGTGGGTACTATCCAGATAGGTACGGAGGCGCTGACGCAGGTGCAGGGTTTGTTTGGAATGGCAGATGATTTTCCGGCGGTGTATCCTCCCGATGCTCCTACCGGTTCTCCGCTGGGAACTCAGGAAGGGCTCTTGAATTTTAATGACGGTAACGGCTATCTTTTGGGTAGTCTTGAGGTACTCATGCTGGCTGACAGCACTACCCGGCGGGTTGACCTGCCCGGCAACCTACCCCTGAGCCTCCCCTTTGGCTTCATTGCCGCTCCGATTCGCGGGGCCAACCTTACGGTGGAAATCGATGCGGATTACCAGGCTTTGCTCGGAGGCGTGAACCTCCTGGCTGAGGAAGCAACGCTTGTTGCAGACCTCCGCGGCCGCTTACCCTTCTTCCTAAATGTGACGGGTATACGATAATCCTGAGATTATCCCTTACGAAACAGCCTATGCTTCCTATCTTCAGGGTAACTTAGGCTGCGTTAGTTGTATTCCTTTGTACACCCGAATCCCGGATTGATACCCCAAAGCCAATCAGATGTACCGCCTGTTTTCCTTCCTTTCGTTAGCCATTGTGTTGTCTGCCTGTCTGGACCCTACGGCTCCAGCCTTTCAGTTGGAGGACCCTTTTTACCTCGTTGAAGGTCAGATCCTAGCGGAAAGTGACCAAAGTAGTATTCGGATTCAGATTTCAAATTTTGGCGAAGCCAATAAAGTCTTTGACCCGATTCCGGGAGCTACCGTAATCAGCCGGGAAGAAGGGGGAAGTGCCTTCACCTGGGTGGAAATTGATCCGGCCGTTGAACTCAATCCGGGAACTTATTATCCCCCGGCAGACTTCGTCGCCCTGCCTGGCGAAACCTGGTGGTTTGACATCGTTCTACCGGACGGAACTGTTGTAACCTCCGATCCAGAAACTATTCCTCCGCCAGTCGATCTGACCGCGGTCAACCTCACCTTTGAACAGCAATCGGTATTCGATGAAGGACGTAACCGCTTCATTCCCCGCTTCGAGGTCTTTTTAAATTATACGGACCCTGCGGACCAGCAGAATTTTTACGCCTTCGATTTTCGTTTCTTCGAAAGGGTAATCATTTGTATCGAGTGCGAAAGAGGCGTCTACCGGCCAGAGCAAGGAGGCTGCATCGAAAGACCAAACATCTTTCGCTACGATTACTTCTGTGATACTGAGGATTGCTTTAAGATGACCGAGGGCAATCAGTTGATCTACCGGAATGATGAACTGACAAATGGCAGTATGATCACTGGTTTCGAGATCGGAGGTATCCCTTTCGAAGCTTTTGGTGGGTTGTTGGTAGAGGGCATCCTCTACAGTATAACCGAAGAAGCTTTTGATTACGGTAAAGTGATTGAAGATCTGACGACCGGCAGCGCCGGTCTCAACGCTACTATTCCTGCAGCACTGAATGGTAATGTCCGTAATGTAGACCCTGAAGGGAGAACAGTACTCGGTTACCTGAGGGCTGCTGCAGCAAGCCGGCAGCGGGAGTACCTGGAGCGTGATGTAGAAACAGGTACCCCCTTACCTTTTGACCCCGTCATTAGGCCAGAGCCTTCTTCCGGTCCCTTTGTGCCCCCACTCGCACCCTGTGAGGTAGATGGCCGTTTTGCGCAAGTCCCCGAAGGCTGGGGAGGCTAGTAGATAATGTAACGTCAGGTTTAGACGAGGCAATATTGCAAGTTGTTGATTATCATCCTTTAATCTCCCGTGATTATCAAGTCTGTTAGTCTTTTAGGCAGTCATGACCGCCTAACAGCCTAAAAGACTAAACAAACCAAACATAGTACTTGATCCATGTCAACAAGAGGAAACCAAGCATTTTTGCCAATCCTCACGTTAATGTACTATTGGTCAAAGTCATAAGTCATCTGGAGCTCTGCCATCTATACCTTGCCCACAAGCATCAGTTATGACTAGAATTGGATACCTGGCTATTGTATTACTCTGTTTAGGGGCTTGCGTAGACCCTACGGCACCGGTATTCCAGCTGGAAGATCCTTTTTATCTCGTCGAGGGGCAAATACTGGCAGGCGAGGAGCCGAGCAAGCTGCGAATCCAGCTATCTAATTTTCGGGAGGCGGTGAAAGCATTTGACCCGGTGCTCGGGGCAACTGTAGTCAGCAAAGAACTGGGTGGGGCAACCTTTGCCTGGGAAGTATTAGCTAACCCCGAGGAAGAAACAGCACCCGGCAGCTACTATCCACCCGCTGGCTTTTTAGCCAGCCCCGGCGAGACCTGGTGGTTCGAGATTACCCTGCCGGATGGCAATATGGTTGTCTCCGATCCGGAGGCAATCCCGGAGCCCGTCAACCTGGAGGGCATCACCCTCGAATTTGAGCAAAACTCTACCTTCGATGAAGGACGCGAACGCTTCATCCCCCGTTTCGAGATCTTTTTGGACTACAATGATCCGCCCGATCAGGAAAACTACTATGGCTTCGACTATCGCTTTTTTGAGGAGGTGATCATTTGCCTGAGCTGCGAACGCGGGGAGTACATCCCCGCTCAGGGAGGCTGTGTTCCCAATCCTTCCGTCATCCGCTACGATTATTTCTGTGATACCGATGATTGCTTTAAAGTAACGGAGGGCAATGAGGCCATCTACCGCAACGACGACCTGACCAACGGGAGTACCATCCGGAATCTTGAAATCGGCGGTATTCCCTTTGATGCATACGGTGGACTGCTCGTTGAAGGAGTACTATACAGTCTCACCGAAGATGCCTATGCCTACGGTAAGGTCATTGAAAACCTTACGCTGGGGAACTCTGGCCTGAATGCTACCATTCCCGTTGCCCTCAACGGCAACGTTCGCAACCTTGACCCCACGGGTAAAACGGTATTAGGCTATCTCCGCGCAGGTTCCGTTGCCCGAAAACGCGCTTTCATCGACCGTACCCCGGACACGGGGATCCCCGTGCCTTTTGACCGCCTGATCAGGTTTGCGCCCGGCATCCCACCACGAGCTCCCTGTGAGGTAGACGGCAGGTTCGCCGAAATTCCTGAAGGCTGGGGAGGATAGGGTAGGCGTAGGGTGAGACTTCTATGTCTTAGCCTACGGCCCAATCAAACCCTAAGGTCTCCGGCGCCTTCAACCGCCGGCGTTGGTGCATACGGTAGAAGGTCCTGGTGCGAGCAAGCATAGTTGTGCCTGAAAGTTGCCGTCATTTTTACGTCAATGATTCAGTGTTTATGGACTTGGTGATGTAAGTCACAAAGTAATTCGTGTGCCGTCAGGACCTTTGTGGCAGAGCGATACTCAGCGTGAGTAGCAGACAATTGTCGCCATACGTCTAAAGCACTGTTTTTGTGTGTCTGATCTGGCTTTGTCATTGTTATTCTGCTTTGCCCTGTGCTTAGTACTTCTCGTGTGCGCTAACCATAAACTATCCCCTCAGAACCTCAGATATTCCAATGAACATTTATGAATTAATCGCTGGCCCGTGGCATTGGTCAGTTAGCGGGCTGCTGATAGCAGCCACCATGTTTGCCCTCCTGTATGCGGGAAAAACCTTTGGTTTTTCTTCCAATCTCCGGACCATGTGCAGCATCGCCGGCGCCGGCCGTCGGGTAGCCTTTTTTAACTTTGACTGGAAAGCCCAGCGTTGGAACCTCGTCTTCGCAGTCGGGGCAATACTAGGAGGAGTAATCTCCTCTTACGTAATCCCTAATCCGGACCCCGTACAGCTTTCAACGGAGACAATCTCCTACCTGAACGAGGTGGGGCTGGCTGCGCCAGGCGAAAACGCAGACTTTCCTGCTTTTGCTCCCGCTGAGCTTTTTGCTCCCGCCCAGCTGTTTACCCTCCGTGGTATGATCGTCGTGATTGTTGGCGGCTTTTTGATTGGCTTCGGTACCCGTTGGGCAGGTGGGTGTACCAGCGGACATGCAATTACCGGCCTCTCTAATTTGCAACTCCCTTCCCTGATTGCAGTGATCGGATTTTTTATCGGTGGATTGACCATGACCTGGCTCATTCTACCCCTCATCTTTCAACTTTAGATACTGATGCGTTACCTGACTTACCTAACGCTGGGAACCGTCTTCGGGGTTGTTATGACAAAATCCGAAGCTATTTCCTGGTACCGAATCCTGGAGATGTTCCGCTTCGAGAGTTTCCACATGTATGGCATCATTGGAACGGCGGTCATCGTCGGTGCTTTTGGTGTATTTTTGTCCGGAAAGTTCAACTGGAAAACCGTTGAAGGGAAAGAATGGAACCTGAAGGATAAAGACTTCAGTGTGCCACGATACCTCTTCGGAGGGACAATTTTCGGATTAGGCTGGGCGATGACCGGAGCCTGTCCTGGACCAATGTTTGTATTGCTCGGACAGGGCATCTGGGTGGCTGGTCTCATCATCCTCAGTGCTACCTTCGGCACCTTCGTATACGGCGCGTTGCGCAGTAAATTACCTCATTAAGCTTAAGCAGATCCGTCGTGCAAGACTACCTTGACCTCATCGTTACGGCCTATCGGGATTACGCCGCTTACCTGTGGAATGATATCACTAATCCCCAGTGGAACTCTTACTTCTACATGCTGATCTTTGTATCGGTAGTGTTCTTTATCCTCGAGGTACTGCTTCCCTGGAGGAAGCAACAGGCGGTACTGAGAAAGGATTTCTTTCTCGATCTGTTTTATATGTTCTTCAATTTCTTCCTGTTCTCACTGGTTGTTTACAACGCAGCTTCCAGTGTAGTGGTCGATTTGTTTAACGACGGTATCGCCTGGCTTACGGGAGGGTTTGATCTGCAAGCAAGTAATCCCATGCAACGTTGGCCTCTCTGGGCCATCTTGGTGGTAGGGTTTGTGGTCCGCGACTTTGTTCAGTGGTGGGTACACCGGTTACTGCACAGCAATGAATTTCTGTGGAACTTCCATAAGGTGCACCACTCCGTAGAAGAAATGGGGTTTGCAGCCCACCTCCGCTTCCACTGGATGGAAACCGTAATCTACCGGACCCTGGAGTATTTGCCCCTTGCCCTGCTGGGTATCGGGCTGTATGACTTCTTCGTCATTCACCTGTTCACGCTCGCGTGGGGTCACTATAACCACGCCAATCTACGCCTTCCCTTTTGGCTTACCGGCGGCATCGTTGGCGGATTGATTGGCCTGGTGATCGGCACGGGGAGTTTTGATACCAACTTGCTCAGCGACCCTGGCTTTTTGAGCGCGGCCGCAGGTGCAGGGCTTGGTTTTGGTGCAGGCGCTGTCCTGCTTCGCCCCCTGATGCCCTACTTGTTCAATAGCCCGGAGATGCACCTCTGGCATCATGTCCGGGACCTTCCCGAAGGGCATACCCACGGCATTAACTACGGGTTGACCCTTGCCGTATGGGACTACCTGTTTAAGACAAACTACATCCCGCACAACCGTGGTGACATTCCGCTGGGTTTTCCCGGGATGGAACATTTTCCGGCCAGCTTTGGCGGTCAGGTTGTAGTAGGGACACCACTGGAAAAGCAATAGAATACAAGGCTATCGCAAAGTAAGCGCGGAGGTCGTCCAACGCGTTGTTTTGGCTTGGCGTAGCCGGAAAAACCTCGTTTGACGACTCGAAGCATTGAAAACGAGTAGACTTTGTGATCGCCCTGCAATAGAATACCACTTGCTTTCCGAAGGGGACGCTCTTTTGCCTGGCCTTTAATGATTTTCAGGGTAGAGCGTCATCGTAATAATGGACTTTAGTCCGTTCCCTCCCGTTACGATGGACCTTAGTCCATCTTCTCCTATAATATTGGGCCTCAGCCCATCCTGCGTTCTGAGCGTTATGATGAATTGTTGCTGTGCGACCAACAGAATGCACAAAAAACTTGGTTATAGTGTGCTGGCTTGTTTCCTTTAACCTGCCGAAGCGACCAAAAATGGGTGATGTCACCCTGTTGTTCTCTTTGCAACCCCAACAGTAGCATCACCGAATCCAGCCCCGTGCGTTATTTCCTCTTTCTCTTTGTCCTTTTCCTTGGCACCTGCGTCCGCGCCCAGGAACTTCAGTTGGACATTACGGCGGTTGATCTGAGTACCTCGGACCGTCTCCCCTTTGTTTCTGTGCAGTTGTCTCCCGGCGGTGCCTCCGGCACCACGGATGATCGTGGCCAGCTGACCCTGAAGCTAAAACCGGCCCGCTACACCATTCGTGCTTCCTATACCGGCTATGCCCCCTACGAGAAAACGGTCTTGCTCAATGATAGCCGTCGGTTCACCATCAGAATGGAACCCGTAGCTACCGATCTGGAAACCGTTGTGGTTACGGACCAGGACGCTCGCTTCGACCTGAAAAGGCCGCAAATGGGTGTGGTGCGCCTTTCTTCCAAAGAGCTGGAGTCGATTCCGGCAGTGCTGGGGGAGCGGGACGTGCTGCGCACCTTGCAACTGATGCCCGGCGTCACGTCTGCCGGTGAAGCGAGTAACGGCATTTCGGTGCGGGGAGGTACCATTGACCAAAACCTGTTGCTACTGGATGGAGCGCCGGTTTTTACGCCGACGCACTTGTTTGGTCTCTTTACGGTCTTCACCCCAGATGCCATTGGTGGTATCGATTTGTACCGGGGCAACATCCCCGCCAGGTTTGGCGGACGGGTGTCTTCGGTTGTCGACGTGAGGACCAAGACCCCGAACAGTGACGAAACCATCATCAAGGGAGGCATTGGTTTGGTGTCGAGTAACCTCGGAATTGAAACCCCGCTGGGGAACAGCGGGAAGTGGAGCCTACTCGCCGCCGCAAGGGGCGGCCTCAACGACTTTGCCTTCTCCCTGATCGATCGGCTCGAGGGCACCCGCTCCCGCTTTGCCGACGCCACCCTCAAACTACGGTACCGGCCATCCGACAAAGACCTCTTTACCCTGACCGGATTTTATGCCGGAGACTTTTACCAGGTGGACTTACTGACCTCGATCGGTGGCCTGCCCAGTACGTCCAACCAGTACAGCTACCTCACCCTTAACGGTGGGTTGGAATGGACGCGCCTGCTGGGGGAAGACTATTCCATCCGGACCCAGGTAACCAATGCCCACTATGCGCCCGAGTTGCGTTTTCCGCAGGTGGACGAAAGCCTGATCACTTTTGCCTCCGGCATCGATCAGCAAACAGTGCGAACTGCACTGGCCCGCGATGAATCGGCCACCCACGCCTGGACCATTGGCCTGCAAGCCGATCGCTACGTTCTGGCTCCCGGCACTCTCGATCCTGGCGTCAGCCAGAACGCCCGTCCGCTCGACCTGGAGAATGAGCAAGGATTGGAACTATCGGCCTTCATCGAGGATGAATGGAAAGTATCGGAGCGGCTGACCGTAGGCGCAGGCCTGCGCTACACGGCCTACCGGCAGCTGGGTGCGGGGGAACAGCGTTTTTATACACAAGGCGAAGAAATTACGCCCCGGAACCTGATTGGGGCCGAAACCTTTGGTGCCGGCGAGACGATGTTTACCTACGCTGGTTTTGAGCCGCGCCTTGGCCTTAGTTACCAGTTGACGACAAATACGAGCCTTAAGGCGAGTTATGCCCGGTCCCGCCAGTACCTGCAGAACATTTTTAATGCGACCACGCCCTTGCCCACCAGTCGCTGGAAGGTGGCAGACAACAATGTGGTGCCACAAACAGCCGATCTGGTGTCGGGCGGAATATCCCACGTCTTCCCCAATGGGGGAACTTCGCTGCGGGTAGAAGGCTACTATCGTTGGCTGCAAGACCTACTGGAGTATAAGCCCGGTGCTGATTTCTTCCTTAACCCGACGGTCGAAACGGACCTGCTGCGCGGCGAAGGCCGCGCCTATGGCCTGGAGATCACGGCCACCAACCGAACGGGGCGCCTGACGGGCGAGCTCAACTATGCCTACGCCCGGGTAGAGAATCGAGTAGATGGCAATTCCTTTAACACCCGGATCAATCGGGGAGAATGGTACCCGGGCTACTTCGATCAGCCCCACTCGTTTTCGGCTAACCTGATTCTGGACGAGGGGAAAACCCACGAGCTAGGCTTTAATTTTGTGCTGCAATCGAATCGGCCCTACACTGTCCCTAACGGCTTCGTGGAGGTCGGTGGAGCAGATGTCCCGCTGTTCCTGGAACGGAACAATGACCGCTTACCGCTGTATCATCGGCTGGATTTCAGCTGGACGATCCACAACTTTAAACGCAAGGATACTAAATGGACGGCCGACTGGGTGTTCACCGTATACAACCTCTACGGACGGGCAAATGCCTACAACGTGTTCTTTCAACCGCGGGATGCGTCAACGCCCCGACTTGACTTGTTTAGTGGAAGTCCTTTCGCTGCCTACCGCCTGAGCATTTTTGGGGCCCCGGTCTTCTCCCTGGCGTATAAATTCACGTGGAAGCCGGGAAAAAAGAAGTAGCGCTTATCCTGGCTATTTCCTCCGTCACCTTGCACCTGCGGCCACGCCCCATTAACTTTCGGCCATGAAAAACCTGATGTTCCTCCTCCTGGCCATTTGTTTACTCGCTTGTGGGCCAGCCGAAAAAGCACCTATGGATGAAATGCCTGCCGCGGAAACCGCACCGCCTGAATTTGCCCTCGTTATCCACGGTGGAGCCGGCACCATCCTGCCTGAGGACATGACACCGGAAAAAGAAGCCGGAATCCGGGAAGCGATGAATGCCGCCCTGAGTGCCGGCGAAGCAGTACTGGAAAAAGGTGGATCTGCTGCCGACGCCGTTGAGGCTACCATCTGGGTGTTGGAAGATAGCCCCCACTTCAATGCTGGAAAGGGTGCTGTGTTTACTAATGCGGGGATCAACGAAATGGACGCCAGCTTTATGACTGGCCACGACCAGAACGCCGGCGCTGTTGGCGGGCTGACAACCATCAAACACCCCATCAGTGCCGCCAGAGCAGTGCTTGAAAAGTCAGAGCACGTATTACTCTCGGGATCGGGAGCAAACGATTTTGCCGTAGAGCAGGGGATGGAAACCGTAGATCCGGCTTACTTCCACACGGAGTTCCGTTGGGATGCCCTCCAACGAGCACTCGAAGGGGAGAAAGTGGA
This sequence comes from uncultured Lewinella sp., assembly GCA_964616365.1. Classification (GTDB taxonomy): domain Bacteria; phylum Bacteroidota; class Bacteroidia; order Chitinophagales; family Saprospiraceae; genus Neolewinella. The sequence goes on from CAZTTF010000163.1 coordinate 16,949, forward strand.
ACAGGAGAAACTGCAGGGCAATCGGATCATCGAGGATATTGACCGTAAATATGGTACCGTTGGTTGCGTCGCCCTTGATAAGTCAGGCAACCTGGCCGCAGGCACCTCTACGGGGGGGATGACCAATAAGCGCTACAATCGCCTCGGGGACAGCCCGATTATTGGCGCTGGCACCTATGCCGACAATGCTACCTGCGGAGTAAGCTGTACTGGTTGGGGAGAATTCTTCATCCGTTACGCCGTGGCTTACGATGTGCACGCGCGTATGGCCTACGGAGATGTTTCCGTTAGCGATGCGGCAAATGCAGTGATCCACGAGACGCTGAAAAATGCCGGAGGCACCGGAGGATTAATTGCCATGGACGCAAAAGGTAATATTACCATGCCTTTTAACACGCCGGGAATGTACCGAGGCTACCTGAAGGCGGGCGGAGAAAGGGAAGTTCTGTTCTATAAAGATTAGGATGCTGTCAGATTTGGACGATGCAATAATGCAAGTTGCTGACGATCATGTTCTAATCTCGCGTGATCACCAAGTCTGTTGGTGTTTTGATTTGTTAGGCAGTCATGACCGTCTAACAATCTACAAGACCAAAATAAGTATTTGCTCCACTTCAGCAAGCAGCAACCAAGCATCGTGGCCAAACCTCGCCTTAGTACACAATAACCTGAATTTCAGTGCCTTGCCTGCGGCATCCTGTTCAATCCTCAGCCTATGACTCTTGATGACCTCATCGTTCACTGCAGTAGTAAAGCTGCAGTTACCGAAACACTGCCCTTCGGCCCGGACACCCTGGTTTTTAAGGTGGCAGGGAAGATGTTTGCCCTGACTGGCCTCGACGAAGTCGATCTGCGGGTTAACCTCAAGTGCGACCCCGACTGGGCGGTGGAACTCCGGGAGCGGCACCCCGAGATCAAACCCGGCTGGCACATGAATAAGAAGCACTGGAACACGGTCTACATTGAAGATGGAGACCTCAGCGACGAATTTGTCCGGGAACTGATCGACCACAGCTACGACCTTATCGTGCAGAGCCTGACCAAGAAGAAGCGGGCAGAGTTTGGTCTTGAGTAGCCCTGAAACGGCCGGATTGCAAGCGGTGCCTTATCTTTTGGCCATGAATGTTACTACTCGCCTCTTTTTATTGCTGGCCCTTTGTCTGCCGGTTTCCCTTTTTGGACAAAACGAACTTACCTACCTCCACTGTGGCCGCATCCTTGATGGCAAGGGTGGGGAACTGACCGAACACACGATCGTGGTGGAAGGCAAACAGATTCAGCGAATAGAGGCGGGATATGTAGCCGCGGCCGCAGGTGCAAAGACGGTTGACCTGAAGCAGAGCACCGTGATGCCCGGTTTTATTGACCTCCACGTCCACGTGGAGTCCGAGCTGAATCCTAAAGCCTACATCGACCGCTTCACCCTCAATCCTGCTGATGTGGCGCTCCGCGCCACCACCTACATGCAACGGACCATTGATGCAGGCTTTACGACCGTCCGTGACCTGGGCGGCTCCGGCGTGAATATCTCCCTGCGTAATGCCATCAACGCGGGGTACATCACCGGCCCCCGCATTTTTACGGCGGAGAAAGCCATTGCGACCACCGGCGGCCACGCCGACCCATCCAACGGTCGTAACGAAGAGCTTGCCTTTGACGCCGGGCCTGCGGCCGGCGTGATCAACTCCGTCGATGAGGCCTGGAAGGCCGTCCGAACGCGCTACAAAAATGGTGCAGACTGTATCAAGATCACGGCTACGGGAGGTGTCCTGTCGGTAGCAAAAGACGGACAGGGCGCGCAGTTCCGCGACGGGGAACTGGAAGCCATCGTGGCTGCATCCAAAGAGTATGGCATGCATACCGCTGCTCATGCTCACGGGATTCAGGGGATGCAACGGGCCATTAAAGCCGGCATCACCACCATTGAGCACGGCACCTTGATGGACGAGGCAACGGCTGATTTGATGATTGAATACGGCACTTACTGGGTCCCGACGCTGAGCGCCGGTTCTTTCGTGGCGGAAAAAGCTAAAACGCCGGGCTTCTTTCCGGCGATTATTGTCCCTAAAGCCATCAGCATCGGTAGTCAGCAGCGGGAGATTTTTACCAGAATGTACAAGAAAGGCGTCAAGATTGCCTTTGGTACAGATTCCGGCGTCTCCCCGCACGGGCAAAATGCCAAGGAGTTCGGTTACCTCGTAGAATGCGGCGTAGCACCAATGGATGCGATCATCAGTGCGACGAGTACTGCCGCGCTGGTGCTGGGGCAGCAAGACCGGTTCGGCCAGCTGAAAGCTGGCATGCTGGCAGACATCGTTGCCGTAGAAGGAAATCCGCTCGAAGACATCTACCTCCTCGAAAAGATTGACTTCGTCATGAAGGAAGGCGTAGTGGTAAAATAACGTCAGGTTTGGGCGAGGTGATAATGCAAGTCGCTGACTATCATGCTTTAATTTTCCGTGATCATTAAGTCCGTTGGGCAGTCATGATCATCCAACAGACTAACATACCAGAACATAATTGTTTGGGCCACTTCAGCAAGAAAAACTAAGCATCGTTGCCAAACCTCGCGTTAAAATAGTTTGGGGCTTCAGGGAAGCGATAACCCCACTACCCACTAAATCTCCCCCTTGAGTTTTTTGTGGACGACTTCCATTTTGGAGTTGACCCGCAGCTTACGGTAGATGTTTTTGATATGGTCCCGGACTGTCTCAATACTGATCCCGAGCCGCTCTCCGATTTCCCGGTAACTGAGGTTGTCGACCAGGCCCTGCACAATGTCTAGTTGGCGGGGAGTGAGCTGGGTTTCCGGATTGACTTTTTTGCGGCTCTGCTGGTTATGAAAGGCCACTACCTGACGCGCAATACTGGGGCTCATGTAGCTGCCGCCACGGTGGACGGTGTAGACGGCGTCCCGGATGATGTTGGGGTTCATCCGCTTTTTGCTGATATAGCCAAAGGCACCGGCTTGCAGTGCCCGGAAGATATTATCCGAATCGTCGGAGTTGGTCAGCATGATGATGTCAAGATCCGGGAAGAGATTCAATAGCCGCGGGATACCTACGATGCCATTCATGCCGGGGAGCATAATGTCCAACAGGATGGTGTTCAAGGGGCTGTCAGCAGGGATTCCCTCGAGAAATTCCTCAACGCTCGTTGCTGCTAATTCTACGTTGACGTCCCGCGAGGCTTCAAAACACTCTTCAACGGATGCAAGCATGATGGGCTCGTCTTCGATAATGCCTAGGTGGATCATGGTTTAAATTTTGGGGGTTATTTCTTTTATGACATAAGCTTCTCTGTACCACTCCGCCGTGCCGAGACATCCGATGAACTTTCGTCCGGCTGTATATTTCGCCTCGCTAGGTGACCACGCCAGGCCAAAAGAGGTATCTGATGAAGCCCCTAACTCCTAACCCCTAGCTCCTAGTCCCTAGTTCCTAGCTCCTAACCCCCAGCTCCTAGCTTCTAGCCCCTAACCCCTAACTACTACTTCTTCATCGTCCACGCCGGAATAACGGTAATGACGGCGGGAACCTCTCCTGTTTCATCGCGGATATCCACCTCGATGACGACTTCGCCTTTAGGCTCAGTTTTAATCAGTTCGAGTTGCTCGTCGGTGAGGCGGGCAATGGCACGAATGGTGCCGGAGGACCGGCGGACGAACTTTGCTTCCAGGCTTTTTACCAGAGGTAAGCGATCAGGTGGCAGGCTTTGAGCCATCATGGTTACGGCTACGGATTCTGCGAGGGTCATCATGGCGCCGGCGTGCACCTGCTGCAAGTGGTTACGAACGTCAGGTTCGTTGGGGACGTGGGCAATCCACTCCTGAGGACTCACTTTTTCGTAGTGTATCCGGGAGGTCTTGACGAAAGGAACGGCGGTCTGGAAAGCGAAATTGGTGGCCGCATTCTGCTGTTCTGTGGGGAGCTGTGCAATTTGTGCCAGGGCTTCGGCGATGAGGTTGGCCATGATTTTAGTTGTTTATTCGGCAGGATGCCTCAGGGGGGAGGATCACCTTGGTTAGTCAATATTAGATAACCGCACTTTGCACCTGCGTGCACGACATGTTCTGACGCGGCCGCAGGTGCAAAGCGGGTAGTGGCAAGCAATGTTTAGCGCCTTTTGATGCCAAGCGCGCCGAGTAGTCCGCGCGTAAGCTCACGTGCTACTGTCCGGCCAATCTGCCGGGTCGTAGTATTGCTCATGATTTCTTCGAACATAGATTTTTGTTTGCGGCGTGAACGGCTACCACCGCTGCGGCTTGCTTTTTCCCGCTGCTTTCTGATCTCTTCCTGGTGTGCTGCCGATTCGGCAGCCTGCATCTTCGCCTCCAGGATCTCGTAGGCGCTGTCCCGATCGATGTCCTGATTGTATTTTTTTACCAGTGGGCTGTGGGTTACCAGGTCTTTTATCTCAGACCGGGTGAGCACGTCCATGCGACTCTCAGGAGCCCGGAGCATCGTCCGGGCCAGTGGCGTCGGACGCCCCTTGCGGTCCAGCGCGGTTACGAGTGCTTCACCGGTTCCTAACTCCGTCAGCACCTGGTCAACATCGTAGAAATCCGTCAGGGGGTAATTCTCGCTGGCGAGCTTGATCGCTTTGCGGTCCTTTGCCGTAAAAGCACGCAGCGCGTGCTGCACTTTAAGGCCCAACTGCCCCAGGATGTCGCTGGGGATATCGGCGGGGTTTTGGGTCACGAAAAAGAGACCTACTCCCTTCGAGCGGATAAGCTTAATGATAGCTTCCAGCTGATCGAGCAGCGCATCGGTAGCTTCTTCGAAGACGAGGTGGGCCTCATCGATGAAAATGACCAGCTTGGGCCGGTCGAGATCACCTTCTTCGGGGAAGGTCGCATACACTTCGGCGAGGAGCTGCAGCATAAAGGTGGAGAACAGTTTAGGCTTGTCTTGCACATCCGTCAGGCGAATGATGGATACAATCCCCCGGCCGAGTTCATCGAGCCGTGTCAGGTCTTCTACGTCAAAGCTGGGTTCGCCGAAGAATTGTTCTGCACCCTGGGTTTCAAGCTCAACGATGCGGCGCATAATGGCGCCCGTACTGGCCGTACTCACACGGCCGTATTCTGCCTCGATTTCTTTTTTACCCTCACCGGTTATCCACTGGAGAATCTTGCGGAAATCTTTCAGATCAAGGAGGGGAAGTTTGTTCTCTTCGGCGTATTTGAAGGCTACTGCGACGATCCCTGACTGAGTATCGTTAAGGTTCAGCATTTTGGAGAAGAGAACGGGGCCGAACTCCACTACCGTGGCGCGCAGGCGCGCGCCTGGTTCTTCGGAGAGCGAAAGCAGCTCAACCGGGCTACCGTTGGCTGAAAACGGAATGCCTATTGCTGCGTGCCGCTCATCGATTTTGGGGTGGCCGTCACTACAAACGGCAATACCGGAGAGGTCTCCTTTGATGTCCATCAACAGGCTGGGGACGCCCTCTTTGCTCAACTGCTCGGCAATGATCTGCAGGGTTTTTGTTTTACCAGTACCCGTTGCCCCGGCAATCAGGCCGTGACGGTTCAGGGTACCCAGCGGTATTTTTACCAAAGAACCGGTGAGGGTTTCTTCTCCGAGCATAGCGCCGCCGAGGGTGAAGCTTGGCCCTTTAAAGGTGTACCCTTCTTCAATTACTTGGCGGAAGTTGTCAGCGTTGGACATTTATCGTTGGTTTTCTTTAAGCGCAAG
>CAZTTF010000164.1:0-7828 GCA_964616365.1 uncultured Lewinella sp.
TAATCCAAACTAAAACCTCCGCAGCAAACATTACCTTTGCGACCGCAAAGATGATACCCCATGAAGTTTGACGTTAATACCATCGATCAAAAGTGGCAGGATTACTGGAAAAGCAATAAGACTTACCAGACCACTAACGACACGGATAAGCCCAAGTTCTACGTCCTGGACATGTTCCCATACCCATCGGGTGCTGGCCTTCACGTCGGACATCCACTAGGCTACATTGCGTCAGACATTTATAGCCGCTTTAAGCGGCAGCAGGGCTTCAACGTCTTGCACCCCATGGGCTTTGATGCCTTTGGCTTGCCCGCCGAGCAATACGCTATCGACACGGGCGTCCACCCGAGTGTTTCCACGGCCGTTAATACCAAACGCTACCAGGAGCAGATGGAATCACTGGCGCTCAGTTTTGACTGGGACCGTGCAGTGAATACTTCTGACCCCAAGTACTACAAGTGGACCCAGTGGATCATCACCCAGGTGTTTGAAAGCTGGTACGACACGGCGGCCCAGAAGGCCCGTCCCATTGCCGAGCTCATTGCTCATTTGTCCGCCCACGGCACCAGCGGTATCTCCGCCGCCGAAACGGAAGCGCTCGACCTGAGTGCCGCGGATTGGAACGCCATGTCCACCAAAGAGCAGTCAGACGTATTGATGAACTACCGGATGGCCTACCGGGGTGTCTCTTACGTCAACTGGTGTGAAGCGCTTGGCACAGTATTAGCCAACGATGAAGTAAAAGACGGTCGCTCTGAACGGGGCAACCACCCTGTTACCCAAAAGCCGATGGTGCAGTGGAAACTGCGCATCACGGCCTACGCTGATCGCTTGTTGGCTGGTTTGGATACTGTTGATTACTCCGACGGACTTAAAGCACAGCAGCGCAACTGGATCGGGCGCTCTACCGGCGCCCAGGCTTTCTTCGATATCGAAGGCTCTGATAAAAAGCTTGAGATCTTTACCACCCGCCCCGACACCATCTTCGGAACGACCTTCATGGTGGTGGCGCCGGAACATGATTTTGTGGCCGAACTGACCACCCCGGAGCAGCAGGAGGAAATCGCTGCTTACCAGGCCTACGTCGGCAGCCGCTCAGAAATTGACCGTCAGCAGGAAACCAAAGTCACCGGTGCCTTCACCGGTAGCTACTGTATCAACCCGTTTACCAAAAAGCGGGTGCCGATCTACATCTCGGAGTACGTACTGAAAGACTACGGCACGGGGGCCATCATGGCCGTTCCTTCGGATGATGACCGCGACGAGCGCTTCGCCAAGAAGTTCGGCATCGAGATCATCGACGTGATCGATAAGAGTAAATACCCCGGTGCTACCAATAAGGATAAGGTCGGTGTGATGATCAACTCCGACTTCCTGAATGGTATGGAAGTGCCTGAAGCCATTAAGGCTGCGACTGGCCGTCTCGTGGAAATGGGCATCGGTAAAGAACAGGTGAACTTCCGCATTCGCGACCTCCTCTTCAGCCGTCAGCGCTACTGGGGAGAACCCTGGCCGATCGTTTTTGACGGAGACGATATCCCGCACGCCGTCGCCGCGGAAAACCTGCCGGTAGAATTGCCCCCGATGGACGACTTCCGCGCCGTCTCCGGGGTCTCTCCCCTGGAGCGGGCCACTGACTGGGTTAACAGCCCTGCCGGCCGCCGCGAAACAGATACTATGCCCGCTACTGCCGGTTCCAACTGGTACTACCTGCGGTACATGGACCCAAACAATGATGAAGAGTTCGTCGCTAAAGACGTGGCGGACTACTGGCAGGATGTTGATCTTTACGTCGGCGGTGCTGAGCACGCCGTAAGCCACATCCTCTACAGCCGCTTGATCCATAAGTTCCTCTTCGACCTGGGGAAGGTGCCCACGCGGGAGCCCTACAAGAAGCTCCTTAACCAGGGCATGATCGGTGCGCCGATTACGAGCATCAAGCTCGGGCTTTTGCAAACGGCGGATGGCGAAAGTCATGCCGTTTGGGTAGGGGCTGACCTGGAAGCAGGTACTGCCATTGAGGTAGAAGGTATCGGGGCGGGGACGCTGGTGCAAGGTGATGAGACAAGTCGCAAAGTTCCTTTACGGATGGTGGAGGAAACAAGTGTCGATAACAAAGCCAGCTTCCGGATATACAAAAAAGCGATTGACGCTTTAGGAGAGGATGAAGCGCAGGATGCAGCTTACTTCCGTAAGATCCTGGAGCAGGGAGAAGGCATTGCCTGGGCGACCGACAAAGATGGTCGTCAGTACGTTGAACTGGCTTACCAGATGGGTAAGATGTCCAAGTCGAAATACAACGTCATCAACCCTGATGATATCTGTGACCGCTACGGAGTAGACTGTTTCCGGATGTACGAGATGTTCCTTGGCCCGATTGACCAGGCGAAGCCCTGGTCAGTGTCAGGCATTGACGGTGTGTACCGGTTCCTGCGGCGTTTCTGGGGCTTATTCGTCGGCGAAGATGGTAACCTCAAGGTGTCGGATGAAGCAGCGAGCAAGGCGGAGATGAAGGCACTTCATACCCTGATCAAGAAAGTGACCGAAGATATCCAGAAGTTGAGCTTCAACACTTGTGTATCTGCCTTCATGGTTGCCACCAACGAGATGAACAAGCTCAAGTGTTCCAAGCGGGAGGCTTTGGAGCCAATGGTTCGTCTGATTGCACCGTTCGCACCACACGTGGCCGAAGAATTGTTCGCTGCTTTGGGTGGAGCGGGCAGTGTTCACCATGCTACTTTCCCCGAAGTGGAAGAGAAGTGGTTGGTTGAAGACAGCTTTACTTATCCGATTGCCTTTAACGGAAAGACCCGTTTAACACTTGACTTCCCCGCCGGTGCGTCCAAAGACGATATCGAGGCGGAGGCAAAGGCACACCCCGAGGTGGCGAAGCATCTGGACGGCAAGACGATCCGCAAGGTGATCGTGGTGCCCAAGCGGATGGTGAACTTCGTTGTAGGGTAAGGTAGTAGGCAAGTAGACTGATAGTTAAATAGCAAGGTAGCCAAGCAGTAGTGTGATACTGCTTAACTGAGCAGCTATTATCTGGACAGACACATGCCATTGTATTACCGTGCAATAATTATCCTTACCACTCCCCGTTTACCCTGCTGGGTCCAGACGGAAAGGAGATAGATGCCATTGCGCCGAGGGAGCAGATTTTGGGGTAGCGTATACATCGTTCCGGAGAGTGTAGTGCGAGATGATACCATCCTTCCCGTGAGATCGTGAATTTCAACCTGGTGGATAGCATAGCCATTTTTCATTTTCACGTTAATCTGCTCATTGCTCACTGTCGGATAGACGAGGAAATCAGAAGGAGTAAGATTAACTGTTGAGGTTAGGTCTTCTATCAGAAAAGTATCGGTTACTACGCAATTGTTGGCGTCGACAAGGGTAGCTATATAGGTGCCGAAATTTAAGTCCTCTCTCGATGTTGTCGTCAATGAAGTATCTGACCATGTTAGTGCATAAGGAGGTCTTCCTCCAGCGGCACCGAGCTCAATTGTTCCCCCTTCTATGCTGTTCTGTCCAGTAATGCTTATCGCAAATAGTTCTAAGGAGTCGGGTTGTAGTAGCTCGAAAGTCACCATGACAATGCTGTCCCGACAATCAGAGACAGGGAAACTGTAGCTGCCTCCATTGAGATTATCTATGTCGAATACCCCAGAGAGGTTGGTGCTGTCTTGAAAGGTATAAGGAGCTGCTCCTCCACTCACAGTAAACCTTGCGTAGCCATCACTGTCACCATAGCAGTTCAAAGTGGTTAAAGAGTCTATCGCGAACTTGAGTTCAGGAAAATCGGGGGCAATGGGCTGGCCAGTTAATACGCTTAGTACGGCGCGGCCAGCTGCATCGCTGCGAAAGAAAAAGAGTTGGTCCTCTACTGAAGTGTAATGATACGGTCCCCCACTTGCCTCACCGGTAAGTAGGTCCTCGACCAGAAAAGTAGTGCAGTTCGTACCTCCACTGGTGTACAGCTCCTGACCGGTTAGGTTGACAGAGCCGTCGGCGTTCCCATTTGCGGTAAAGTAAAGCCTACCCAAGTGATTGTGTAGATAGGCTGGTCGTTCGAAAGATCCGGTTGATCCGCTCGTAAGGTCTTTGACTTGAAAGGTGCCTGCTTCCGTCCCATCAGTAAGCCAAAGCTCAAGACCTGATTCCACAGATTGATCAACGTAGTAGATACCTTCGGGGGTAGAGGTGAATCCATAGGGGGTGATTCTGTCAATGCCTCCTTCGGAGGGTACGTCTCTTAAAACATAAGTTCCTTCCATCGTACCGTTGCTAGCCCATACATCAATATCCAGGTCCGTCCCTGCAGGGAAAATGATTAAACTATCTAAGGTAGCAAACGAACCGGCGGGGCTTTGGGCAGAGCTAAGACCGGCACCTTCAAAATTAAAAACCAACTCAGGCGTAGTGTCTGCGCCTGGAAGTGCTGAGACTCGATAAAGGTCGCTCTCACTGGCCCCGGGGCCTGCACCAAAATACAGGTTGTCTCTTAGGATCGTGAGGTTGGAGGGGGCTGATCCAAATAGGGGCATCGTTAGGTCAGATATCTGGAGCGAGTCGTTACCGTCAAAGCGCCAAACTTCTGGACCCGATATGCCGTCGTCGGCGGTGAAAAAGAGGAAATGTCTATTCCCTGCAAAATTTGCTGGATTACTACTCAAGTCAAACCCAGGCGCAGGGTCAACAGCAATGTCAGCCACCTGCGTAGTGCCTTCATCCGTTCCGTTAGTTGCCCACAACTCCACGTTGTTACGGGCATTCTGGGCGGCGAAGTATACTTTGTCTTGCCACTGATAGAATCTGTTGCCAGTAGAGGAAGCTAGCCCTGAATCGGCCCCTTCGAAAATGTCTTTTACTAACATAGTCCCTGAAGGCGTACCGTCAGTACGGTACAACTCTGTACCCAGAGATGGGGTAAAGGCCTCGAAGAATGCGATAGAGTCCGCAACAAAGAGGCTTTGTGGAATGCTACTGCCTTCACCGGGAAACAAGTCTGCCAGGAGCTGGGTGCCAGCTACAGTTCCATCTGATACCCATAGCTCAATGCCTTCTGACTGAGTTCGCGCAGGAAAAATAAATAACCCTCTGAGGGCAACACCTCTTGAGGTAGCACGGAAATCGATGATGTCAGTCTCAAAGGTGCTTAGCGAAGTTATTTCGTGTTGGCCCATCAAGGGAAGGGCCAATAAGGAAAGGAGTAGTGTGGCGTAACGCATTTTCTGGGTTTAGGTGGTGTGATGATGGTAATATATTAATTTCCGTGGTCCTGTCCTTGATGTATAGCTCCTGTATAAGGGTAAACGCGTTGAATTCTATTGTAGCCTGAGATATAGAATGAGCCTCTTTAAACCATCTTTGATGGGATTAAAGAGGGCGTATGTTATGTCTGAACGACTTGTTTTCGGGTTGTACAAAGCGGCTCCTCATTATATGCTTCAGCTTTTGATGCGTTTGCCCTTTATCCAGTATAAAGCAAGTACGCGGAAAACGCTCAGTTTATATAACCTGGAGGATTAAAGTGAGTGGCGTATTAACCAAGTAGCTGAATTGAGAAAGACGGCGTAGACTATCTTTGAAAAAAATGCACTTACGATGACTTCTAAATATTACACCTGCCCCTCCTGTCACGAAAACAGCCCCTTTAGATCAATGGCTACCGATAGGGTAGAGTTGGAAAAAGAACAGGGGGAGACCTTCAGATTAAGCTGTAGTCACTGTTACGAGTCTAAAACAGTTCACGTAAATGACATTAAGGCCAAACCTAACCTTATCGTGACCGGTATCGGGGTTGCCGCAGGAATTGGCGCTACGGTTGCGATGTGGAACCTGGGATTTATTGCGTCGATTTCGGGTGGCTTACCCATCATTATCTACGCTGCTCAGCGTAGAGCCGCGGAAACCTTTAATGGTTACCGGGTCAAGCGGACAAAAAACTAAGACACTGGTTAAGTTGGTTAATATTGAATGTTTACACTATTTGTTGTTTATATTTGCCTGCTCAATAGGGTAGTAAACCATGACTCAGGTGCTGCTATAGCATCAGTTGACCCCGATTTACCATTTTTTACTACCGGATTAGACACTTTCTCCCACAACCTATAGTCATGTATAAAATTTCAAATACGGGCTTACGTGGTGATTTAGAAGCTGAGTATGATTGTTTATGTTGTCTTTTTGGTTATAAATTAGTTTTTTAACAACTATTTGAGGTGTTAATGGGCATTTTTATTTACTTTCTTCATCTGATGTGAAGAAAAAAAGGATAAAAAAGTGTCTAAAAGTGGGAACTTGTGGGAAAAGGATGTAGTTTTACATTCAAGGTGGGATAATTAGGTCCTGCCGCAACTTCACTATGGTCCCTCATTACGATCTGATCGGCGAGTTTGACGTATCCCTTGATAGCAAGGGGCGTTTTCGCATGCCGAGTAATCTGATGAAGAAGTTGGGGGATACGGAGAAGTTGACCTTCGTTATCCGGAAAGGGTGGGATCAACACCTGACGCTGTACCCAAAGCCAATTTGGGATGCGCTCGTAGCCGAGCTCAATCAGCGCTCTGAGTTGGACCCCCGCGTAAAACGTTACGCGCAGGCTTTCTGGAACGGTGCCAATGAGGTGTCGCTTGATTCTGCTGACCGTATTCTGTTGCCCAAAAGGCTGCAGTCCTACGCGAATGGAGAGAAGAGCCTCGTGCTCACGGCCCGTAACGACAAAATTGAAATTTGGACGGAAACTGAATATAACCAGAGCATGGAAGTCTCTCCTGAGGAGATGATGGCCCTTGGTGCTGACTTGTTCGGTAGTTCAGCAGGGGTCCCTGGAAACCAGCCATTGTAACGATGTCTGAATACCACATCCCGGTCCTGGCCCACGAATGCGTGGACTATCTGAACCTTCGTCCTGGAGGAATTTACGTTGATGTAACCTTCGGTGGGGGTGGCCATAGCCGCCTCATCCTCGAACGTGCTGGTGATATGGTTATCCGGCTGTTCGGTTTTGACCAGGATGAGGAAGCTGCGGCAAATGCCCTGGCCGACGAACGCTTCACCTTCGTAGCCGCCAACTTTCGCCATTTGCGCAACTACTTGCGCCTGCACGGAGTGACCCAGATTGATGGGCTACTCGCTGATCTGGGGGTTTCCAGCCACCAGTTCAATCAGGCCGAGCGGGGATTCAGTTACCGTTTCGACGCGGAGCTGGATATGAGAATGGGAAAGACTGCCGACCGCACTGCCGCCGACATCGTAAACAATTACGAAGCCGATGATTTGCAGACTGTGTTCGGACAGTACGGCGAAGTCCGGAACGCGCGTACACTGGCTCAGGCAATTGTTGAGGCCCGTGAACGGCAGCCGATCGTTACCATTCAGGACTTCCTGAATGTTTGTGATCCGCTGGTACGCGGCACCAGGCCCCGCTACCTGGCGCAAGTGTTTCAGGCGCTGAGGATAGAAGTCAACGACGAGATCGGCGCACTTACTGATTTAATGGCCCAGGCCACCGACTTACTGATACCAAACAAAGGTCGACTCGTCGTGATTTCTTACCACTCGCTGGAGGATCGCATTACCAAAAATTTCCTCAAACCCGGTAACGGGGAAGGAGATGTCATTAAGGATTTTTACGGGAAAATTGACCGCCCTTATAAAGTCCTGACGAAGAAACCTGTGCTACCGACCGCTGAAGAAATTCAGCGTAACTCCCGTGCCCGCAGCGCTAAACTGAGGGTGGGGGAGCGCAGCTCAGACCAGTAATTGACCCTGCTGCCTGAGTCTGTTTTTTGTTTTTGATTGCTGGATGTTCTGTTTGCTTTAC
>CAZTTF010000165.1:0-27525 GCA_964616365.1 uncultured Lewinella sp.
ACAATACACCAACATTGACCTGCTACAGGAAGAAGGCCTGGATCGGATGGACGCTTTTATTGCCCTTACCAAAAACAGCGAGACCAATATCATCAGCTGTCTAACCGCGCGCAATCATGGCGTATTCAAAACCATTGCTCAGGTAGAGAATAAGGAGTATATCCACATAAGTCAGAATATCGGCGTAGACACACTGATCAACAAAAAACTCCTCGCAGCCAACTCCATCTTCCAACACGTCCGTAAAGGAAGCATTGAAGCCATTACCAGTCTCCACGGCGTAGATGCCGAGATCATTGAATACAATATTCTCCGCACCAATCAGCTGACCAAGAAGAAGCTTAAAGACCTACACTTCCCCGACAAGGCACTGATCGGAGGAGTAATCAGAGGAGAAGAGACCCTGATCCCTAACGGAGAAACCCAGCTTCAGCTTGGGGACAAGGTAATCGTCATGGCCATGCCGGGTGCAATTAAGCGCCTTGAAGAACTGTTCCGCTAATGCCCAGATCAATGATCAACTTCCGGCCAATAGCCCGGGTTATCGGTATTCTGTTATGCATCGTTGGTGCGATGATGTGGACCGGCATCCCCTTTAGTGGTTATTTCGGAGAAGATGTTCGCCCGCTGCTGCTGGCGGGTCTGACCACCATCGCCGCTGGCGGGCTAATGTTCCTGATCAAAAACCCCAAAGGGATCCCCATCCGAAAACGGGAAGGCTATCTCATTGTCGCCCTGAGTTGGCTGGCGATGGTCTCCTTCGGTATGCTACCCTACCTCTACAGCGGCATCCTTACCTCCGTTCCAGACGCACTGTTCGAGACAGTCTCCGGCATGACTACAACGGGAGCCTCCGTTGTTACGGACATCGAAGCGCAGCCCAAAGGGCTGCTCTACTGGCGAAGCCTCACCCAGTGGATTGGAGGCATGGGCATCATCGTACTGACCGTTGCCATCTTCCCGCTCCTCGGCATTGGAGGCATCGAATTATTCGCCGCAGAGGCACCCGGCCCTACTTCCGACAAACTTCACCCCCGCATCAGCGAAACCGCAAAACGGTTATGGCTCATCTACGTTGGCCTGACCGTTCTCCTGGGCGTCATGCTCCGCTTGTTTGGCATGAACACCTATGAGTCTATCAACCACGCCCTGACGACCATGGCAACCGGAGGATTCAGCACCCGCAATGCCAGCGCAGCAGCCTTTGGACCCGCTATCCAGTACCTTCTCACCGTATTCATGTTCCTCGCCGGAGTTAACTACGCCGTCCTGTACCTGAGCATAAAACGCCGCTGGAACGATGTTTGGGCAAGCGACGAGCTAAAGGCTTACATTGGAATCGTCGTAATACTTACCCTGATCATTACCGCTAAGGTTTACCTGGGTGCAGACGTGGAGAACTTCGAACGGGCCTTTCGCGATAGCCTCTTTCAGGTGGTAAGCCTCATTACGACCACCGGCTTCGTTTCGGCAGATTACAGCCAGTGGGCCACTAGCGCTCAACTCATGATTTTCGTCCTCCTCTTTCTCGGTGCTTGTGCAGGATCAACTTCCGGAGGAATCAAGCTGATCCGACACCTGGTTTTCTTTAAAAACAGTTTTCTGGAATTTAAGCGCATCATCCATCCCTCAGCCATCGTGCCGCTACGGGTTAACCAGGAGATTGTCCCGGGAAAAATCATTACCCATGTCTTCAATTTCCTCCTGCTCTATCTCGCGCTCTTTGTTACCGGCTCCGTCATCCTCGCGATGATGGGACTAGATTTCATGACCGCCATCGGCGCCATGGCCACCAGCCTGGGTAATGTTGGCCCTGGTATCGGGGACGTAGGCCCCGTCGACAACTTCGCCTGGTTACCTCCACACGTCAAGTTGTTCCTGTCTTTCGTCATGCTCGTCGGCCGACTGGAGATTTTTACCGTACTCGTACTGTTCACCCCCTATTTCTGGCGACTCAATTAACCGTATTGGGGCGCGGGCGCAGGTGCCAGGTATTAGACACCAGCAGAGCATGCACATCGGAAGCTCGAATAAGCCAGCCTGTATTATAACGTGAAGGTTGGGCCGTTTGGCTGAGTTTTACTAAGTCGAGTGGCCTAAAAACACGTCTGTTGGTCATCAGTATGTTATCCATTTAGTCTGGTAAGCTGTCCTAACAGCATACCAGACTAAATTACTAGCAGGACCCATTACTTGTCAGCCCCACCACATTGATTATTGGCCGTTTACAGTAGTAGCTACCCCCAAACCTCACTTCATTACACTAACTTGAAGCTAATTGGGATACGGACTTCCCCGGCACCTTTGGTACCGTCGTGCCAGCGGATTCCCTCACGATCCAGGCTACGCAATACATCAAGAACGCCGTGCCCAGCATCAAAAGACTGTCCGCGCAGGTGATGCACCAACATCGTAGAACCGAGGTAGCCTGATTCCGTGACGGAGAAGCTAACAACAAAAGATCCGGCAAAGCACTTGGCATCACGGGCCCATACTTCGTCTTTAAATGCTTCCGACATTTTCAGTTTAAGGGCTTCGGCAAATGCCTCACTGGTCACCAGGGAGCTGCCAGAGAACATATCTGTACGGTAATCAATGTCAGCGCCAGGGACGGAAGGATCAATTTTCACCTCAAAGCAAGGTACTTTGGCCTCACCAAATAGAGCATTAGCCGCATGGTCACGGAAATTGGGGATATCAGCAGCACCAGGGTCGAAGTCCTCAAAGTCTATCGCGGGTGGTTCAACGAGTTTCCAGGGAAGCCGCTCTGCCGGAGAGGTGTTGTCTAAAACGTAGACGTCTACTTCGGGAGTTTTATCGCCTTTAAGCAGAAGTGCGCCAGCACAAACAGCAGCAGCTAAGAAGAAGCCAATACGGGAGTAGGGAGAGGAGAAGTTAAAGGGTTTCATATTGGGAAGATGTTTTTTAGGGATATTTTGGCGGGAGGAATACAGGGCTAACTCCATTGACTTACAGTTCGTTGTGCAAAACCACCAGTTTAACCGAAATTAACTGTCCGAAAATAAAAATTCCTTCCCGCAACTTTTCAGGCCCTCTACAGCCTTATTAGTGGGCAAGGCGGACAACACCGCCCCAGGCAATGCCTGTAACATTCAAAAGTTATCCCACAATTAACGCCATCATGTTCTGCTGTTTCTTTTCCCCCAGTTGGTCCCCCGCTATTTATCCGCGCTCCCGCCGGTAACCAACCGCAGCATGCCCAAGCATGATCGGAAGGCCGTCTGGAGATAACTCCAGACGGCTTTTTTTGTCCCTGGAGTTTAGCGGACAAAACACACCAAGCAATCATATGGGTGTAGCTTAATTGGCAAGAGCGCTGGATTTGGAATCCAGGAGGTGTCCGTTCGAATCGGGCTACCCGTACATAATAGTCTTAAAATTTCGTGGTCGGCAGACCTGATTTTCAAACTACCAGACTAATTAGGAAGATGGCAAGCAATGGTGCTTAATCGGTCTTGAAAACCGTGCTATCTCTTAGGATAAGGGTTCGATTCCTTCATCTTCCGCACACCGTGCTGCGGTCCATTGCCAGAATTTCTATCACTGGACCGGAGCACACGACATTGTACCCAATACTGGTTTAGGGGTGCGCCTGCAAAGCGTTTACAATCCCGGTTCGATTCCGGGCAATGTCTCCCACGGTAAGTTGCTAGTGGTTGGTGATTGAAATTCACAATAGCTTGGCGCAGTTAGCGTGGTTGCTGGCAACCGGACTGAAGTTCAACATAGCCTTAGCTACGGTGGACTTCCGGCTGGGCAGCCAGAAGCCGCGATAACAAGTCAAGCTGCGGTGAATTTTGATCGCCAATCACTACAAGTTGGTAATGGGCCTCCTTGCTAAGGAGTGACGCGTGCAAGCGTGCGGGGGTGAGCTGCGCTGCTTCCTTCGGAGGTCGAACCCCTCACTTACCGCCATTTTCAAGGTGATGTAGCTCAGTAGGTAGAGCGTCCGGTTGAAGCCCGGAAGGTCACAGGTTCGATCCCTGTCGTTACCACTTAAGTCAGATTTGTTATACCTGAGTCAAAGCGATTTAGGGCTTTATCACTTGCTATCGCGGTTTGTGATATCGTGCAAAAGCCTCTCCAGCAAGTGGTGGTTGCCGGCGGTCTCCAAAACCGCTGAGTTGAAGGTTCGATCCCTTCGAGAGGTGCCACGTTTCCCATTCGGGATAATACATAAGGCGAACCAGCTTTAATTATTTCTTTTGCTCGCTGAGCAAATCACTGTAGCTGTTCTCTACCAACTCTTCTTCCTGAACGCCGAGGTAACGCATAAACGCCTGACACTGCTCAAGCAGTTGTTCCCGCTCCGCTGGAGTATTACCAATAGCTTCAATCTCGATAAACTGGCCAAGTCCTACTACCTCATCGAGGTGGATTTTGACGTTGTCCACAAAGTATATCTCCCGGTATTTATCCACCTTTACCCACGTGCCTAAGGCACGGTCCAATGTAGCTGCCAGCTGCTCGGCCGTTGCCTCGTCAGCAAGACGCGTGAGCGCCACAGAACTATCCTTAGGTCCGGCCTGATTGTTCCGCTGATAGAAAATGAGGCTCTGTTCAATATTACCGTGGCGAAGCTTTAGTCGCCCCTCAGGCACAAAGAAATAATGATCAACCTGATGATCTCTTCCCCGGAAGTCAGCATGCTTTGCCTGTAACAGGCTACGCTGTTCATCAATCCGGGAAGAGCGGGCTTTAATCTCTACAAGATGCTTTTCCATCCGGCAAACATATACTTCCCTCGGCCACCCCAGGTTATTTTTGACGGACTCTTTTTGCCCCCAGCTGCGTTAAAAATCCTCGCCGTGACGGTGGCCATGCCTACGTTTTTTGCCTTGCTGGTCACAAAAATAGCCTCGTCACAAATTTCACCTCTGGTGACCGCGGGGAGTATAGCTTGAATTCATTGTTTCTTGCTGCTTTACTTTGCCCCCCGCGGCCGCGCCATCATATCGTACTGATACCGGCTATGCTCCGGAGGGCTATTCCTCCCCACTAAGTTGTCCACCAAATAAAAATCCCACCCGAAGACGTTGCCTCGGATGGGATTTCATAGCGTTCAACGCCAGGCCTTTACCGGCCACCAGAGAATGACTTAAAGAGCATTCCCTGAGAAAGCTGATCTTTAAGTTGCATGCCGTTCAGGATAGCAAACTCATTCAGGCGGGCCTGCGGCACACCCGAACTAAGCAGGGCTTGCTGTAGGCTCTGTGCCCGTTGGTTCGTAACAATTTTAATCCGCTCCGGCTGGCGGTTGATGTACGTCTGATTGCGCAGCTCCGCAAACGAACTGATGGAATATTCCACATCACGGGAGTAGCGATTGAAATCCTGCGCAAGCGCCATCCCTAACATCATGTAGGTATTGCCGCCGTAAGCAATAAAACTTGCCATTACGCGAATCGTCTGGGTTTGACCGCTCTGCTGATCCGTCTGTACCACATCGCCAAAAACGGTCGTCGCCGGAAGGTTATTAATCCGGTTGTTGTTCGAAGATGCTACCTGAAGAGAGGTTTGCTGAACAAACTGCTGTGCAGCGGCCTGTGGGTCTGATCCCTGTGCGAGCGTCATCTGCATGATGGCCTTTTGGTCAGGGCTGACCATCTGTACCATTGTTGGCGCATTGATCAGCTGCCACTGACCAGGGATTTTGAATTGGAAACGTAGGTCCGGATGGTAAAAAGACCCTCCCTCGGTAAAGCCCTGCTTGGGGTCTTCGCCATAGATCATGCCATCAATCATCCGTAGGTAACGGTCACGGCCAACGTCGTATTTGTCCGTCGTTGCATCTACCGCCTGGTATTGAGTTGCAAGAGACTTCACATTTTGCTCACGATTGAGCGGATCTGGGTGTGTGCTCAGGAATGTAGGAATACGGTTTTCGCTACCTCCACTCAGGCGATCAAGCGTAGTGAAAAAACCAGCCATCTCCCGGGCATCATACCCAATGCCCGTGCTGTACTCAACTCCCAGTTTATCTGATTGGCTTTCTGCATCACGCCCATACTTCAGGAAGAGCAGCTGCATGCCCTGCATTACGGACTCCCCCTGGCTGGCCAGTTCAGGACTGAGAATCATCCCAGCCATTGCCAACCCACCGAATAACTGCTGCCGGCTTTGCTGTGCTACCGTATGGCGCGCAGTAACGTGACCAATTTCGTGGCCCAATACACCCGCAAATTGTGCCTCATTATTGAAGTGTGCCATGATGCCGCGCGTGAAGTACACGAAGCCTCCCGGAACAGCAAAAGCATTTACCACGGGGCTATCCACTAACTTGAAACTCCACGGCAAGTTAGGGCGGTGCGATGTGCGGGCCATCGCCATTCCTTTTTGGGATATGAACTGCTGTAGCTGAGGGTTATCGTACAATCCAAATTCGGCGACCACCTGAGGGTCATAAGATTTGCCCATCTCAATTTCCCTTTCCTCCGAGATAAAAGAAACCTGCTTCTTACCGGTTACCGGATTTACGGCACAGGTCTGAAAGAAAAGAGAACTCAAAAAGAGTAACAGGGCTAAAGGGGCGTGTCGAAAATTGATCTTCATGCTGGTTTTATTAATCCCAGGCGCTGTGGCCTGAGGTACTTTAGTAGTATGGTTTGTATCCTGTATTTTAAACGGATATTTAATGGGTTGGTCACTATACCTCAACGGTACAGAGTTCAATTTAGGGGTATTTTCCGGGTATTCTTATGATTCCCGTAAGACTGCACTCCGCAAGCAATAAGGAAACAACGTAAACACTTCCTTACGCTCCGGGAAGCTCATCTTCCACGTTGAAAGTCTACTTACTACAAATCAAATAGCATTCTTGGTGTTCGGTCATCGGCCATTCTTTATTGCCGCCGGCTACGCTCATGCGCCAGTATTGCACGGCCAAGTTCGCCAAAGAAGGGCAGGCCAACTTCCTCGTACTCGTAATTTCCGTCGTTAAAAATGCGGTTCGCATTTACGTGAATCGTACCCACCAGTAAAAACTCTGCGCCTGATGCCTCATCTCTGATGTAAGCGGCATCGGTGAGGTAACCATATGCCCAGCCGACTTTGTTGTAAATCCTGAGGGCGTCCGGGATCTCTGTCGTTTCGGGTTGATCCCCATATATCCAGAACTTGACGTAATTATCCGGCTTATCATAACGGGGGTAGTCACTTTCGCGGGGGCGCTCTCCCATAGCCTTGCGCAGCATCACGTAGTCTTCTTCCGTCAGGTTGAACCGCTGGTGTGCAGGTACTGCCTCCGGTATCATTACCCTGAGTACAATGTCGTGCAGATTCTGCACGGACAAGTAGTTCTTGTGGCTGAAATCGAAAGGGGATGCAATCAGTTCTCCCTCGTTAGTGGTATACCCTGATCCTCTGAACTGCCCCTGGACGTGGGGCAGGGGATCATAAAACAGATCGTGGCGCTCCCCCATCTGGAGCGGAACGGAAGCCCCGCTAACAAACTTTACCGGGTTGAGCCAGGCATGTGTTTCTGTATCAAAACCACCCACACCAATCCGGTGCTGCAAACGCCCACCGGTAATGCCTGCCCGCCTTAATGCCTGGTTCATATACGTTGGGCCGAGCCATTCAAACAACCGGTTGTAAGCATCATTGTCGCTTACCAGAAAAATTTTCCGCAGGTAGTGCTCTACGGAAGGGTAACCGGAAGCCGAACTGGTGTCGGCAATGACCGTTGTTTGGGGCGCAGACGCAGGTGCTGTGCCGGTGCCGTGGAAGAGCAAGGTTTGGGGCGTCAGCCCCGTTGCCCCCAACTCGTTGATCCGCTGCAAAGCGAGAATAGCCGCCGGCATTTTCACCGTCGACGCGGGATAAAAATACTGGCTCGTATCGCTGGCGCCCCACCTTTCCGTCTTCAGTTTGACCGTACCGTCTTCCTGGCGGTCAATCCTGGTATAAAGGACTTGTATCTCGTAGTCATCAGGTGCATCAGCCCAGTCGCTGAAATCCGATTTGTTGGCCTCAATGATTGTCTGCAACGCAGACTGGGCGAAAAGGCGGGCAGGTAACAGACTGAGCAGCAGGAGCCCCCAGCAAAGTTTGGTGTAGGTCATGAATAGTAGCGTAGCGTTTCCCCCAAAGCTATTGCATTATTTGTTATCCGCTACATACCCGTAAGGGAGGCCAGGGCGATCGCAAAGTCTACTCTTTTGCTTCGAGTCGTCAAACGATGTTTTTCCGGCTACGCCAGGCCAAAACAACGCGTTGGACGACCTCCGCTCTTACCTTGCGATAACCTTATAGGGGAGGCTGATAGACACCAAAATGCTAGGCTATTCAAAATTTTGTCGCCAATCTAATTTTCCATTCAGTGGTCACAGTTTGTATCCGCCTTGCAACAAAATCACAAAACGTGTAGAGCGTATCCGTTCAACAGCCAGTGGGACCTGCCCTAATAGAACGTCCTTCCTCACGGTGGTTAAACTCCCTTGATGCGTTCCCACAAGCTGCTGAACATTCCGCCCATATCAACGTCCTCCCGCGGGCCGGCATTTTCTTGTCGGACCTGAACCGGGTGTACCGTAGTATCCACTTCCCAGCTAAAAATATAGCTGGAGCGCGCCTCTGGCGCGTCGGTATTCAACAGGCCGTAGCGCAGGTCGTTGACCTGCAAGCCGCCCGGGCCATCGCCGGGCATTACGCCGTAGAACTCCTTGGTGAACCAACGGATAATACGCACGTCCCGGTCTTCGGCGTAGGGGGCCAACAGGTCGTGTTGCCCATCGATGCGCACGAAGGGCTGAAAGGTCCGCTGCTTATCAAAAAGGGAGTATTGGCTAAAATAGAAAATATCCGTTCCGCGCTCCCGCGCGGTACCCGACCACAAAATGTTGTTCAGAATGCTGGGGGAAATAACGTGGGCTTTCGTCTCGATGCCAGCCGTCTCAAGAGAATCCTCCATGACGTGGTCAACGTTGAAATAGTTGACGATGGTAAGGGTCAGGTAGACCGATGAGATAACCAGGCCGGCCCGATTAAGCTTCGCTCTCCAATCACTCCCCTGCACCTGCGTCCGCGCCCAGATCAACAACAGCAAAAAAGGCAGGGTGTAGATGGGATCGGCTACCGAAATCGTATTCCAGGCCACCCGCGCCTTAGCCAATGGCTGCAAAATCTGGGTGCCGTAGGCCGTGAAGCAATCCAGCAGGGGATGCGTAACAATGGCGCCAAAGGCTAATAACGTCCAGCCTTTCCAGCCGGCGTTCTCCGTCTTATCCGGAAATCCCCGCAACCAGCGCACTATAGCAACAACCCCGAAAATAGCCCCGAAAACCAAGGTGATGATCACCGCTATCTGGGGAATATTATACACCTCAATCGGCATCAGGTAACTACCCACCAACAGTACCACCAGAAACTCCAACAGCAAGGCCGGCCATACCCATTTGCTTTTCAGCGGACCTTCCCTTCCTCCGTAAAGCCGGTGGATCGCCAAGCCGACCGCCGGCGCCATCAACACGGCAAAGGCAAGACTATGCGTGAATGCCCGGTGATAGGCAAGCGCGCTCATCGGATCGCTGACGGCATTAGCTAATACGTCCAGATCCGGTAAAGTCCCGCAGATACCTCCCCAGAGCATCGCCCGGTTACCAACCTTGCGGCCAAGTACAGCTTCCCCGACAGCAGCACCGAGAACAATTTGGGTTAGAGAATCCATAGGTTAGGAGTTAGGAGCTGGGAGCTGGGAGCTGGGAGCTAGGAGCTAGGAGCTAGGAGTTAGGAGTTAGGAGTTAGGAGTTAGGAGCTAGTTAGGAAATAGGAGCTAGAAAGCGCGTTGAATAGCAATGAACGATAACTATACGGTTAACAGCTAAGAAGGTTGGAGCTTGCAGTAGCACAAATGGTCAAATAGTCACGCAGTTGGTAGTCAAATAGTAGATAGTCAAGTAGTAGGGCAACGCTGCCATCTGTATGATGAACTTTGACCTACTCTCTCGTACCCACCTGGTCGGCATACATCTCCCGGAAATCTGCGCGTGTCTTCAGTAGTTCCGCCAGTGTTCCTTCGGCGGCGATCTTTCCATCTTCGAGGAAGTAGATGTAATCGAAAAACCGCAGCAGATGGAGGCGGTGCAGGGTGGAGACGATCGTTTTATCCGGGAAGGTGGCAAAGAGACGTTCGTAGACCTGGATTTCAGTTTGCGGGTCCAGGCTACTGGTTGGCTCATCAAGCAGCAAGAGCGTCGAAGTATCGGCCGCGAGTAATCCGCGGGCGATGCTGAGGCGTTGGCGTTGCCCCCCACTGAGGTTGGCCCCTCCTTCGGCGAGGAAGGTATTCAGCCCTTCATCAGCTTGCTCCACCACATCTTCGAGCACCGCTGTTTTGATGGCCCGTTCCAACTCCTCGTCTGTCCGTTCCAGTCCCATGGTGAGGTTGTTGCGCAGGGTTTCCTCGAAAATTTCGGGAGATTGAGGAATCAGGGTGGTTTGCTCAAACAATTCGGGGCGCGGTCGCGGGTGCTGTGATTCGTCAAAGAGCAGGGTAACCTTATCCGGAGGGTAAAGTCCCCGCAGGGTGTAAAGTAGGGTCGTCTTACCGGACCCGGAGGGGCCGATCAGAGCAATCCGCTTCCCCCGTTGCAGCCGGAGACTGAGCCCGAACAGGCCTGCTCCATCTTCGCCGTAGGTGAAGTTAAGGTCATCCACTTTTATCTCCTGCCAGTTTCGGTCTATCGGCTCCGTTGCGGCAGGAATAGACTGCTGTGCAAAGTCTGCGTATATCGGCTCAATGGCCGCCAGGTCCGAGCGGAATTTGATGATCTGATTATACTGTGCCGTCAGGCCGTTCAACATTCCGGAAAACTGGGTGATGTAACCGATCAACGTGACCAGGCCGCCCACCAGAAAGACCTCTCCGGGGGTATAGTGCTGGTATACATAACCCAGGACCAAAATGGCATACATCAGGCCCACAAACACCTGGACCGTAAACCATTTGGCTTCGTTGATTTTAGTATTACGGAGGAAGGGGGGCCAAATATTCCGGATGCGTTGCAAGATGGAGGCCGCTGTTCTTTTCCCCAGGCGCAGGGTGGTAACGGTAATGATGTTGGTCAGCATATCAGAAAAGCCTGCCATCAGTTCGTTCTCCCGGTCATTGGTATCCTTATTCGCCTTAATGATCGGAGCATCAAAGGCCAGCACTGCCAACAAGATCGCCGCGCCAAACAAACAGGCGATCGCACCAAAAACTGGAGAAAAGTAGACAATAGCAGCCAGTGCCAGGATCATCCGGGTAATGGTCTGAAAATAGGCGAAGCCGTAATCGAAGAAAGTTTTTAAAGCCTCGTAGGCTTTCCGAGCCCGGTTAATCGTGTCTCCGCTGTGGTGCTCGCGGTGCCAGGCGAGCGGCAGGTGAATAATACGATCATAGCTTTCCATCAGTAATTTCTGACTGATGTCGAAAGCCATTCGTCGCTCCATCAATCTGGCGGGCCACTGAAAACACCAGATCGCCAGAATAACCCCCACATAAACAAGCACGTAGTACAGCGTTCCCTGCAGCAAATCTCCGGTCCCTTCCTGCAGGAAATTGACGTAATAGCCATAAACGATCGGCATAACGGAGCCCAGGATGTTCACCACCGTGAACATCCCGTAAATGATGATGTACCGCATGCGCATGCCTTCGGCGTAATGCCAGGCAGTACTCAACAGGTATTTATAGGGGTTCTCGCGAAAGAGACTACTAAGACTACTACGGATATCAGACATAGGCCACTGCTGAAGCACAAAGGAACGGAAAAGCGGAAACAGTGGGTCGACAACGGAAGTTGCAAGTAAGTGCCCGAAGAGCCCTACAAATACTTATCGAACAACATTTCAGTAGACGCTTTAATCGAAGTCACGCAGGCTTTGCTACCAGTCCTTACCATTCTTGCACCCAGATTGATCTCCCCCTTCCAGTTTTTTCATGGTTTCTTTCTCTGACTCTGCGGCAATCGCGAGTTGCCGTAGTGCTTCTTCGCGGCTCATTTTCGGGGCCTTGCTTTTGTCTGCTTTAGATTGGCCCTG
The DNA here is from genome assembly GCA_964616365.1 of uncultured Lewinella sp. Lineage (GTDB taxonomy): Bacteria > Bacteroidota > Bacteroidia > Chitinophagales > Saprospiraceae > Neolewinella. The sequence goes on from CAZTTF010000165.1 coordinate 12,046, forward strand.
TGACTGTGACTGCTGATCATTTTGCTGTCCGTCCTGGGGGTCACCATCCTGGGGATCTCCCTGCTGAGGCTCTCCGTCTTGGGGCTGTCCTTGATTCTGCTGCTGGTCACCATCCTGGGGTTGTCCTTCCCCTTCTCCCTGTTGGTTCTGGTCTTGTTCCTGATCCTGGTCCTGCTGGTCCTGATTATCTTGTTGCTGCTGCTGTTGCTGTTGTTGCTGCAGCTTACGGATAGCCTTACTCAGGTTGTACTTCGTCTCGGTATCGTCGGGATTGATCCGCAGGCTTTGTTTGTAAGACTCGATGCTTTCCTTAAAGTTCTCCTGTTGAAACTGGGCATCGCCGAGGTTCCGGTAAGCACTGGAGCGGATCACTGGGTCTTCGGCGAGGCCGGCAGCCTCTTCGTAGCGCTTTGCGGCATCCTCGAAATTACCCTGCTCATACAGGGAGTTACCGGCATTATAATTTCCTTTGGCAGTATTGTTTTTCTGCAAGGCGGCTTCGTACTGGCGCCGTGCTTCTTCGTAGTTTTTGTCTTTGTAGGCTTTGTCTCCCCGTCGGAGGGCACGGTGGCCGTCCTGCGCATACAGCGCAGTGCCGGAGGCGAGGAACAGGAGACAGAAAAGGAGGATTTTATGTCGCATGGTCAGGAGGAGATTAAATGTCAAAAGCTGCCGCCTTACGCTTGTCCTTACGGCCAAGAGTAAAGTCGATGAGCAACAGCAGCAGGGCCGGGCCCAGGAAGTAGTAGAAATAGCTGTCGTAGGTAGAGTGCGTCTGGGATTCGAACTCTTGCTTTTCGATACGATCTACGCGGGCACGGATGGCGTTCGCCAGTGCCTTGCTATCTCCGGTAAGTGGGAAGTAGGCGCCACCTCCACGCTCGGCGATAGTTTTTAGCGTAGCCGGGTCGGCGTTCGTGGTGGCGGGGCCACCACCGGAGGTCCGGAGGTAATCCTTGCGACCATTGCGGCCTTCGATCGGCATAAAACTGCCTTCCTGCTTACCAATACCAATCGTATAGATCATCAGGCCTGCATCGTGGGCCGTTGCGGCGGCGGCCGCCGCCGATCCGTCATGGTCTTCTCCGTCGGAGATCAGAATGAGGGCGCGGTGATTGGCGCTTTCTTCTTCGTAGGCTTCTTCTGCGGTAGCAATTGCTTCTCCCAGGTTGGTTCCCTGAGCAGAGATCTGGTACGGTCCGGCGGCAGAGATAACTGATTTTACGAAAGCGTAGTCCGTTGTAAGCGGTGCTTGCATGTAGGCCGTACAGGTAAACAGCTCTACGCCGAGGTTATTGCCAACCAGCTCATCGGTGAGGGTGGTAGCGAAGTAGCGCGCACGCTCCATGCGGCTGGGCTGGACGTCTTCGGCCAGCATGGAGTTAGAGACATCCAGGGCGATGATCACGTCGATTCCCCTACGGTTAATTTCCTGGCGCTCTGCCGCCCACTGCGGATTGGCCATGGCGATGGCCAGCAAGGGTATTGCCAGTAGCAAAAGCGTAAACTTGGTCCAGGGCAAACGGCGGTTAACACCCGGCGCCAGGTGGTCGAGCAGTTCGCGGTCAGCAAAACGGTCGAGCGCGGCGCGGCGCTGCCGCCAGTACCAAAAGAACAGCCCCAACAGCACCGGAACGGTGGCCAGGAGCCATAGATATTCGGGATTTTGGAGACGAAACATCTGAGTTGGGGTTAAACGCTGGTTCCATAACGAACAAACAAGCGTTATGGCTTTACTGGGAGGAAAGATAAGGAGGTTTTTCTTTACTCGCTTAGCCCTTTACCCCTATCATCAGGGCGATCGCAAAGTGAGAGCGGAGGTCGTCCAACGAGTTGTTTTGACTTGGCGCAGCAGGAAAAAACCTCGTTTGACGACTCGAAGCATTGAAAGAGTAGACTTTCCACTTAGCCTCTTACCCTATCGTCGCACCTGCGTCCGCGCAAAAAAAAGAAGCGCAGCAGGTCCTAAAGTCCTGCTGCGCTTCAACGGCTGATAGTCTAAGACAGTGTACTAGTTCCCCGCACCCATCATGTACGGTGCGCCTGCGGCGCGCAACTTAGCCTGAATTGCTGGCAACTTAGCAGCCAACGCTTCGATTTTCGGCATCATTTCCTTCATCATTTTCTCTGCGATTCCGAGACTACGCTCCATATTCGGAGTAGGGCCGTAGGTGGTACTTAATCCGCGGTAACCCACAAAGAAGTGATCTTGGATGGTTGGAGGAGATTTCTCTCCTACCTCATCGCGGCTGGGGCTGCTCTCCATCTGACGACTGAGTTGCAAGGCCATATCCTGCAGCGCAATGATTTCTTCATTCAAAGCTCCCGGAGCTACAGCAGCGCGGGATAAGGCTGTCTCCATTGATTTAACCTGATTCTGCACGTTTTCCAGCTTCTCCTGACCTGCGGCCATCATGTCCTGCATTTCCTTAACGCGTTCGCGGTAGGCGACCACCTCATTGGGGTCCATGCCTTCGAGAGTAGGCTTATGCAGTGGCTTGACGTTAAACGTAACCGGGCCAGCCAGTTCCGTCACTTTGCCGTCCACTTCCTTGCTCATGGACACGGTGTATTCTCCGGGAGGAACCATGGAGCCACCGCCCCAGCCGCGACCGGACTGCCCCGGACGAATCGCCCAGGTCGAAGGATAGGTAAGGTCCCAGGCCGTCCGCTGGAGGCCTTTCTTGAGGGGTCTGTTCAGGTTACGAACAACATTACCGGCAGCATCTCTGATGGTAAACCACAATTTGGGCTTCCGCTCATCAGCCTCTGCATCGAGGGCATCGTAACCAGGGAAGGTCAGCGGATCACCATTCTTCATGGCCTCCTTTTCGGCCTTTTTACGCTGAGCGGCAAGGCTCTCGTATTCAGTATTGACGTTGTAAGTAAATACCGCACCAAAATCAGGGTTCTCGGCAGCGTAACTCGCAGCACCTACGTCCCGCGGAGCGTCATTGCGGGGGCTGTACCACCAGGCATCACGCACGGCAAAGAGGGCCCCTTCTTTTTCCATCATCTCTTCGGTCATTTCCCGTAACGGGGCGTAATCGTCCAGCACGTAAAAACTACGACCAAAACTGGCACCAACGAGGTCGTTCTCCCGCTTCTGGATCGCCAGGTCCCGGAATGAAATTGTTGGAGATCCCGCCAGTTTCTGCCACTTATCGCCACCGTTAAGGGTTACGTAAATGCCATTTTCGGTGGCGATGAAGAGGAGGTCTTTCTTGACGTGGTCTTGTACCAATCGCCAGGTCAAGGTTCCGTAAGGCAGGTCTTCACCTAGGTTTGTCCAGCTCTTACCCATGTTCGTACTCTTGAATAGGTAAGGCTTGAAATCTCCTTCTTTATGATTGTCCAGCGAAACGTAGACGGTATTCTCGTCGTACATGTCCACTTTGATGTCATTGATGAATGCCCGTTCCGGTACATCGGGGAGGTCTTTCACCCAAATCTTGTTCCAGTTCTCTCCTCCGTCAGTCGTGTACTGCAGGATGCCGTCATCCGTACCTGCCCAAATAACGTTCTCGTTTGTTTTGGATTCTGCAAGTGAGGTGATCGTGGAGTAGTTAGACATCGCGTAGATGTCCCAAGGGTTATCCCAGCTTTTAATCCCACCCATAATCGGTTGAGCGAGGCGCTCTTCGTTGCGGGTCAGGTCGCCGGAAATTGGCGTCCAGTCATCACCCCGGCTGTCGGAACGCCAGACGCGGTAGCTGGCGAAGTAGAGGCGCTTAGGATCGTGGTTAGAGACGAGGATCGGTGCATCCCAGTTAAAGCGTTCGTGTGGATCTCCTTCGCGCGCCTGTGGCTGTACCATCACGGTTTCTCCCGTTTTGAGATCCACCCGGCTGAGTGCTCCTTGCTGGCTCTCTGCGTAAATGATGTCGGGGTTGCCCGGCTCAGTGGCAGATTGGTGCCCATCACCTCCACGGGTTTTGTACCAGTCTCCGTTCCGGATGCCGGCACGGGAATCGGTACGGCTGGGTCCGCCGTGAGAGCCGTTGTCCTGCGTACCACCGAAGATGTGATAGAAGGGCTCCCGGTCGTCAACAGCCACCTTGTAGTACTGCGTAATGGGCATGTTTTCGATGTAGCGCCAGTTTTCGGCGAGATCAAAACTCTCGTAGATTCCGGCGTCGGTACCGATCAGGAGGTAATTCGGGTCGTCTTTGCGGAAGACCAGTGCATGGTTGTCGGAGTGCTTCCGGGTTTCCTTCATTCGGCGGAAGGTTTTACCGCCGTTGTCAGACACCTGCACGCGAACGTCCATCAGGTAGATACGGTCAAAGTTATGGGGGCAGGCAAATAGCTCCTGGTAGTAGTGAGGGCCCGTTGCCCCAGCAACGGCATTAGACATTTTCGTCCAGCTGCTACCCTGGTTCGCGGAGCGGAATACCCCACCTTTCCGGCGATCAAGTGTAATAGCGGCATACACAACATCGGGATCCTGGGGGCTCATGGCCAAACCAATTTTACCGAGATTAGAACGGGGGATACCGCTGGTGAGCTTCTCCCAGGTTTTGCCGCCGTCACGACTACGGTGGATACCGGAGCCAGGGCCACCACCAAGGTAAGCGGCTACGGTGCGGTGACGGTCCCAGGTAGCTGCGTACAACAAGTCTGGGTTACGGGGGTCCATCAGAATGTCGGTGGCTCCGGTCCACTCGCTACCGCCAGGGATGTTATCGGGACCAAGGATCAACTCCCAGTTTTCACCGCCGTCGGTTGTCATATACACACCGCGGTCGCCGCCCGAAGACCATAGTGGGCCCTGGCTGGCGACGTAGACAACGTCGCTATTGTCGGGGTGAACGATGATTTTTGAGATGTGCTCTGACTTTGGCAGGCCCATATTTTTCCACGACTTACCGTCGTTGGTACTCTTGTAGATACCATCGCCCCAGGCGATGTGGCGGCCGCCGTCGTTCTCTCCCGTACCCAGCCAGACGGTGCTTGGGTTGTTCGGGTCAATGGTGATACAGCCCGTAGAAAAAACCTTCTTGTTGTCGAAGATTGGTTGCCAGGTGGTTCCGGCATTTTTCGTTTTCCAGACGCCGCCGGAGGCTACGGCTACGTACCAGGTGTTTTCGTGCTCGGGGTGCACGGCAATGTCGGCTATACGGCCGGCAACGAAGGCCGGGCCTACACTACGGAGTTTGAAACCCTTGAGGGTTTCAGGTGCATCCTGGGCGGCAAGGCCAGCCGAGAAAAGCACCAGCATAAAAAAGAGGAAGTGTCTCATGAATGTATTTGGTTTGGGTGTAAAACAAGGTTTAATATACCACACACCTTCGTACCAGATTTGCTTCCTTCGCTCATTCCGTTGCCTTGAACGACCATTAGGGCATTCAAATGGATAAAAGGACGCGAACGCAGGTTACGATCCCGCCTCAAGCGGGGATGCAGAGGAAAGGGAGAAAAGTAGTGAAGGTGATGCACACTAGTTCCGTGTGGCTTTGGCCTGCACACTCCCAATCCAGCGGGACCGTTCCCTGCGGCAGCGCCCCAGGGAACAAATTAGCTCGAGCTTTAGTATATCACCTCAGCACCAATACAAGCATTAAAACTCCCGTTGTCCCAGTCTCCAAATTTTCGCCAGGAACTTCCCGGAGAAGGCCTTACCCAAGATTTTAGATGATCTGTCTCAGCCATTTTAACGTAGAACCGTCGCTTTCTATCCTCAACGTTCTCACAGTCTGAATCAGGTGTTAGAAACTCGATACCCACAAATAGCCCACCCGGCGGAAAAGCGATCTTTTCCTCCTGTATGTCCACCTCATATTTGGTTTTTGCACCTTTAAGCTTAATGAGAATATTCTTTGACAACAACGCTTCTCCCGGTTGTTCTTCGTTGTTCGAAAACAGCCTAACCCGAGCATAAACGGAGCATTGACTGCCGTGTACATTTAGTCGATAAAATACTTTTGTAAGCCAACCGTTCTCCGTGTTTGTCGCACCTAAACGTTGCACCACAATTGCTTTCCACCAGCCAGAATAACTGTAATTAGATGACCTGAAATCTCCCAGTTTTTCACGGCGCGCTTTCTTTTTTCCGTCTGTTACTACTACCAATTCCGTGGTGTAACTAACGGATCGAAGACGATAAGAGGACTCATCGGATTGGGCAACTACACGTAAAGGTTCATAACCTAGCATTGTGATCAGTAGGCTATCACCAAGTTCAGCATTAATTTTGAACTGGCCATCCCCATTTGTGTAAACGCCCCCTTTTTGGCCAACAACACTGATGGTTGCATAAACTAATGAGGCACTAGTTTTATCATCAATGACAGTACCCTTGACGGTATTTTGTGAAAAAGAGTAGGCTGGAACGAGGAGAAGGAAACTAAGAAGCAGGAAGCTCGGCATAGGAATAAATTTACCAACAAATCACTAACATACCACTGAACATAATTTGGCTCGCCCGAAAGGCATGCATAACAAGTTGCAGTTTTAGCTCGATAGAGCCGCTGTGCGGCAAATATGCCATCCGCTTGCGGATGAAAGTCCTTCCTTTCCATTCGCCGCACAGCGGCTCAACCCATTCATAATTCAACGAGTAATCTCAGATCTGTGTGTTAATAGCCTAACTACCCAGAGCAATTGCAAAGCCCGGACGCTACGAGGAGTTCGTCATTTACGTCTAGGAGGACCTCCCTTTTTCTCGGAACGACTACCGAGAGGCCCTTGGAGCGTTACTTGTCCGGAGCAAAGCGCAGGAGATAAGGTTCATCCAATCGTACAGCTAGACTTTGCGATTACCCTGCTTAACTACCCTACCTGCAAGGCCCTTTCAAACCGACCTATCACATCAATAAACTCCGCAGGCAAAAACGCCTGCATGACTTCTTCCAGGGCGGGGTCTACCCCGCCGTAGAATGCTTCAGCGATACTACCCGCCATGGCCGCCTGGGTATCCGTATCTCCGCCAAGGGAAACTGCCAGACGAATGGCATCGATGAGGTTACTGGAGTCGAGGAAAACAATGATCGCCTCCGGAGCAGAGCCCTGACAACTGACGTCGAAAGTATAATCCGGCCGGATCTCCTCCACCGTGCGGCGGAGGTTGTAACCAAAGGTCTCCTGCACGTATTTGCGGATGTCCTCCTTTCCTCCCCCCTGGCGGGCCAGGAAGATGGCGGCGGCTACCGCCTGAGCACCCTTAACGCCCTCGGGGTGACTATGCGTAGGCATAGCCGTGGCTTTAGCCTGAGTTAAAACGGTTTCCAGGTCATTGAAAAGCCAGCCCACCGGGCTGACTCGCATCGCAGAGCCGTTCCCCCAACTTTGGTAGGGCTCTTCTAGTTCATCCCGCATCCATTTACGGAAGGTTCCACCATAACCTGCGTCGGGGTAAGCCAATGCATAGGCCTTGATCGCTTCGCCATAATCCTTTTGGTTCAGAATGGCATCGGCAATGGCAACGGTAAGGACGGTATCGTCCGTAAAATGACAGTCGGTGGTAAAGAGGTCAAAGTCGGTGGTTTTGGGGCCGCTGCGTTCGAGTCGGCTACCAATAATGTCTCCAAGGATGGCACCTTTCATGGGGGGGAGTTAACGGGGTGAGCTAAAAAGTTAGGTGTCCAACTTATCGGACACTTTACTTAACTATTAAACTAAGGCAATAGTTGCACAAAATTAGCCAAACGCCACCCCTTCAAGTCTGTCGCCAAGCGCCTCTACCTCCCTACGTCGAGCGAGCGCAGCGAGCCAGTTTGCAGGGATCGATTCCTGCCCATAAAACAAGGCCGCCGGTGCGCCTGCGATGCAGGCGGTTGTATCCGTGTCCTCCCCCAAATTCACTGCATTCAGGACGGCCGACCGGTAGTCCTTTGCGTTAAACAGCGACCAGAAGACGGCCTCGAGACTGAAGACAACGTAGCCATTCCCTTGCACCTGCGTCCGCGGTAAAGTGGCAAAATCGGCTGTAAGTAACTTGTGCAATGCGTCATATTCAGCCTTCGGCGGTTTACCTGCCATTATCTGAATGGCATCCCGCCGGGCCTGTGTTAGTGCCCCCGAAAAATCTTGGCCGCTAACCACATGGTGACAAAAACGGAGGTATAATAAACAACACCAAGCCGAACGCTCGTGACCGTGAGTAAGCGCCGAATGCTGCCAGATGGGTTTCAGCCATTCCTCCAATGGGCGATAACGCAAATAGGCATACAGCGGGAAGATGCGCATCAGTGCGCCGTTGCCGTTGTCTTTTTCCTGAGCGAGCGCTTTTAAGTAGGGTAACTTAGCGTCCTCATTGTCACGGAGCATGGTAAACAGTCGGTCAATAGCGAAGCTAGTAGTATTGCCAATATCAAAAACTTTCCCAGCAGGAGTCCAGTAGCCGGCATACTTATAGTTGATTAGTTTTTGCGCCTGGTCCTTTAAATCAAAATTTCCCTCAGCTAGACTTTCTGCCAGGCCGAAGGCCAAGCTGCTGTCGTCAGAGAAATAGCCGGGAGGTTGGTTGTAGGTTCCGTAGCCGCGAATGTTGGTAACGGGGTTGGCATCCAGTTCTTCCCGGGACTGAAACTCTACGGGAACGCCAATGGCATCGGCAATGGACAGGCCGAGCAGGCCGGTGGTAATCGTAGACATGGGTAGGTGTTATTGCAGTGATTGCCAATATAAGGTTCCATAGGAGTCAACTCTCCTTTAATTCCGGATGGAACCACCGGCGAAGCCGGGATGAGCTACGGGAGCGAAGCGATTAGTTGAGCACCTCCGGTGCAATATTCAAAAAGCGGGGAACACTTACGGGAAACAATTCCTCCTGACCATTGCGGCTTACTCTCCGCATAATGTAATGGCCGTCCATGGTTCCAATGGGGGTTTCGAACTGCACCCAGCTGGTATACTCGTGAGAGTCCCCAGGCAATATTTCGGGCTGTTCACCAACGACACCTTCTCCTTCGACGAGTCGGCGGCCACCGGCGGCATCCGTAACCCGCCACACCCTGCTGAGCAGGGTAACGGGAAGAGCGCCATTATTCGTGATTTGAATTCGGTACGCAAAAACGTACTGATCTTCCACGGGCTTACTGTAAGACGGCTGGTAAATGCTTTCTGCGCTGACAGTAACCTCCTGAGTAGTAAGCTGTTCCATGGGGGGAAATGATTAGATTAAAACAATAGCCTTTTCACCGTTACAACAGCAAAAAAGCCTTTTGGGTCGTGGAAAACGGTCACAAGGTTGTCCATTAACCGGCAGTTGTACGCCTAACTCCTTGAGCAAGGCGCACAACTACTGGTCAAAGGCTATTTGCCCGATCAAACGCTTGGCGGGGAAATGGCAAGTAAATCCCCAAATAAGCGTTAAAACGGAAGATCGTCGGTAGCTTCAGCAGCTGGCTCATCATTACCGGCTGCGGGAAAATCGTTGAAAGACTCCGCCGGCGGCGCTGCCGCTGGAGCTGAATTCAGTGCCTCTACGCGCCATGCGTTGAGGTTAGTGAAGTATTTCTCTTGCCACTGCCGGCCGCGCAAATCAAAATGCACCTTGATCTCATCACCTTCATTATAGTTATCGATGATGGCTGTACGGTCCTGAGTAGTCTGGAATTTTACAAAGTTATCGTACTGGCCTCCGTCGTTGGCCTTAATGACAAAGTCACGCACCCGAAAGGACTCTCCTTTGGTTTCTGTTTCGTACTTCTTAACGAGTGTACCAGTAATTTCGAAAGACATAGTCTGCTATTATTGTTTAATTATTGTTGGATATTATCAGCAAGTGTGCGAAAATACAACATTTCCTGAAGAAGCCCTGAAAGTTCACTCTCGTATTGCTTAAAGCCCCAAACCTGTCGTCAGGATTTATGTGCTTTCGCGTTACGGTAAGATCTGTGTGGTTCCCATAGCTACGTCGCTACGTCGCTACGAATGAAGAGGACAATGATTGAAAGCACCCAGAGGAATCCAAAAGAGGTTTGGACGAAGATTCCGGTTATTCCTTGGTCTTTTCGCAACCACCAGCACAATTTCCATACAGGTTCAGAGAATGTGAGGTGACCTCAAAATTGAGAATATCTCCCATCATATTCTTGATTTGCTGTACCCGGGGGTCACAGAACTCCAGCACTTTTCCGCAGTCGTTACAGATCAGGTGATCGTGCTGTTTGTAGCCGTAACTTTTCTCGTACTGCGCCAGGTTTTTACCGAATTGGTGCTTTTTGACCAGGTCACAACTAACCAGCAACTCCAGGGTGTTGTAGACCGTTGCCCGCGAGACCCGGTAGTTATTGGTCTTCATGTGGATATACAGCGATTCAGCGTCAAAGTGATCGTCCCGACCATAAATTTCTTCCAGGATCGCATAGCGCTCCGGTGTACGCCGGGCTTTACGTTCCTTAAGGTGCCGGGAGAAAATCTCCTTAACGTTATCAAAGTCGGTAGTTGGATTCGTCTGCATGGTTGCGGATATCAATTGATAGCTGGGGCGCGCCGACCAGGCAAGAATCTTGCCTGAAGTGACGTCCATCACTCTTCTATTCTGGAAACAGTAGAAACGTACTCTAAGTTTTTCAAAGCCTTGATGACGAGATACAGTTGGTCCGTATTGCGGACCAACAGGCTAATGTTTGCCTCAAAATATCCATCTTTTCCGGCGATGTTGAAACTGCGGATATCCAGATTCATGGTAGCAATCTCCCGGCTGATCCTCTCGATCACGCCCTTACCGCTATCCATTCCAGTCATTTTCAGATTAACTACAAAGCTACTGTCGGTAGTGTTGATCCACTCCGCCCGCATAACCCGGTAGCCATAGTTTGCCATCAGGTTCTGGGCGTTGGGGCAGCGACTGCGGTGAATTTTCAGCCCGGCATTGGCCGTCAGGTAAGCAAACACCTGATCCCCCTGTACGGGATTACAGCAAGTGGCCAGGCTATACTCGAACTGATCGCCCGGCTCCCCGTTAATGAGCAGTTTCGAATGTCCCGGTTGCTTCCGGGGCCTGCGGGGGGTAACATCTTCCTTCTCCTCACTGATGTCGGGCAGCTCAACCGCCTTGGCCACAAGCTTTCCGTTTTCAACGATAAACGGTTCGAGTACCTGCGCTACTGACATTGCCTCCGTAGCAATGTTGTAAAAGAGGTCAATATGACTTCGATTGGTATGGTAAGCTGCCAGTTCTTCAATGGCCGTCTTGGTATCGTCGACCCGCAGGTTTTTCAGTTTCCGGAGCAAAGCCTCTTTGCCCAGTTCCCCACGCTCCTTGCGCTCCGCCTTGAGCGCTTGCCGGATCTTAGCTCTGGCCTTACCAGTAAACACCATCTTTAGCCAATCTTCCTTAGGCTTTTGCTGCTTACTCGTCACCACCTTAAGACGGTCCCCGTTTTGTAGCTTGTAGCTGAGGGGGACGATCTTCTCGTCCCGCATCACACTCTGACAGCGGATGCCGACCTCAGAATGAACACTAAAGGCAAAATCCAGCGCTGTTGCTCCCTTGGGCATCGTTTTCATGTCGCCATCCGGCGTCCAGACGTAGACTTCTTCGTTGAAGAAGTTATTTGCCCGGAAATCCCCCAGGAACTGTACCGTATCACTGTTGGGATCATCAAGGATGTCGCGTACCGAATCAAACCATTGTTCATAAACGTCCGGTTGATCGCTGACACCTTTATACTTCCAGTGCGCGGCGAAGCCGCGCTCCGCAATATCATTCATCCGCTCCGAGCGGATCTGCACCTCAACAAACCGCGCATCGGGGCCGGCTACCGTAGTGTGCAAACTTTCGTAACCGTTGGACTTAGGGATGGTAACCCAGTCTTTCAATCGTTCCGGCACCCCTTGGTAAATATCCGTTACGACACTGTAGGCCGCCCAACAGGCCAGCTTCTCCTGACGGTCGGTAACATCGACGATAATACGCACCGCAAACAGGTCATAAATCTGCTCAAAGGGAACCTGCTTCTTTTTGATCTTATTGGCAATGCTGTAGATCGACTTCGGCCGGCCAAATATGCGGTAAGGATAATTCAGTTCATCCATCCGCTCTTTGATCGGAGCGATGAATCGCTGGATGTACTCCTCGCGGCTCGCTTTAGTCTCCTGGAGTTTCTTGGCAACCGCATCGTATTCATCCCGCTCCAAGACCTTCATGCACAAATCCAGAAACTCTGACCGGAAGTTGTACAAGCCCAACCGATGCGCCAAAGGCGCATAGACGTAACTCGTTTCCGCAGCAATCTTAAACTGCTTGTGCTCGGGCATGCTTTTGATCGTCCGCATGTTGTGTAGACGGTCAGCCATCTTGATCAGGACAATCCGGACGTCTACAATCAGCGTACTCAGCACTTTTTTGAAATTGGCTGCTTGCTGGCTCTTGTTGGTGTAGGCGCTGTCAAGCTTGGTCAATCCACCTACCATAAGGGATATCCGCTCGCCAAATTCTGTGCGAATATCATCAAGTGTCACGGGGGTATCCTCCACCACATCGTGCAGCAAGGCTGCACAAATGGCCGTGGGACCAAGGCCAATCTCTTCCGCACAAATGCGCGCTACGGCAATTGGGTGGTACATATAGGGCTCTCCTGATTTCCGCCGCTGGTACCGATGGCTGTAATTCGCCAGCTTATAGGCACTGAGCATCTGCTCCCGATCTTCATCATCGGGCTCCTTTTGCAGGCAGGCAACCATATCCTCATAAGCCTTGCGCAGACCATTCTGCTCTTCCGAACTTGTTTCAATGACTTCAGCCATGCATTAATAACATCAGGAGTGAAATAAGGGTTAGCCAGCCCGTGCAAAAGCAAAAAGCCTGACAGTAAGGGCTGCTAAGATACTTGCCTAAAGTCCTCCCTAATGGGCTAATTCCCGGTTTTTTCCATTTTTCTGAAAAACACCGTGAACACCCAAAAAACCCAAAAACAAGCCCAAAAGGGTGTTTTTCACGAAATATCGTCAATTAGGGCGCGGCCGCAGGTGCAAAGATGGGGATGGAAAGCAGAAAAAATATCTCTGAAACCCTCTTTTGACTGTATTTCGCCAAAAAATAAAGAAATCACACTTTTTCCCCAGAAAAAGAAAAAAGCTGTGCACCTCTGCGTGAACCCCCGGTTTGAACAGACAGAAAGCACGCTGAGAGCGGCTATCCACATACCAGTATTAAAACACATTTCTCTCTATCTCTCTAAGATTTCCTGTTATGAAAAACGTTTTACTCTCTTGCTTTTTTCTGGTGTTTTCTTTTGCCCTCAGCGCACAGGCAAAAACGGAGAACCTCCGTATCTACCCTAACCCGGTAACCTCCACATTTGAAATTGGAGAATCTGAGCGGGTAGTTAGCATCAAGGTCATCAATATGGTGGGCCGCGAAGTCCGCGACTTCGAGTTCATCGAAGGAGGTAAGTACGACATCACGGACCTGCCTCAGGGCATGTACCTCGTACAGCTTCGGGATGCGGAAGAAAAAGTCATCCACACGCAACGCGTAAAAAAGAATTAAGCACCCCTCATATCAGGGACGCCACTCTCTAAAAATAGAAGTATCTCATACTTCATAATCCCAACTAAAGAATTACGATTTTTCTGAGATTAATATGGTTTTTTCGAGTTATTCCTAATGTATCGTCACTTTACTCTCTAAGCGAATTAATTACAATTCAAGAGCCTGCTCACCCTTTTGGGTAGCGGGCTTTTTTTTGCTCTACTGCTTCAACAACCGGTCGAGGTGTGCTTCGCGTCGCTCAAGCAGCGTACTATAAAGCAGGCCTAACGCTCTGGCTTCCTTCGCCGAAAGCGATAGCCTTATGCGCTTCTCTGAGGGAGGTGGCAATCCGTCCACAAAGGGTTCTACGTGCATCAGCAGATATTCCCCCAATAACATTGGTCTCCCGACACAACCCGAGACATAAAAAAACACGCTTAAAGTATCACTTCCTGCCATTTTCAACAGCTCATACGCCTCCGAACGCTGCGTCAGTAAAAGACTTTCAGCGGCCAATGCCTTAACCGCCCCCCGAGGATGCCCCAAAAGTTTTTTCGCCTCTTCAGGCGCTATATGTTGTTTTACCCATTGCTGACGATACCACTGCCTTACTGTTCTCCCTCCAATACCAACGAACCTTCCGTGTAGCGTATTAGCATCCGGCAATGAATCCCTGATGTCCGCCCGTATACCTGTCCAGTCAAAATCCTCCGGAGCCTCGACGTATACCGAACAAATAGCAAAAGCGCCCAACACCAGCACAACGAGATTCCCAGCCACTACCCTACCTTGAGTAAGCGTTCTTTTTCTTTGCATTAAACAGTAGATGCCAGGCAGTCTCTTCATGGTGGGAAGAAGCACACTCCGCCCGCGGGTAGAGAAGGCCAGCCCTTAACGTGAGGTGCTATGCCTCGTTAGGTTTGGATAAGGCAATAATGCAAGTTGCTGACGACCATGCTCAAATCTCCCGTGATTACCAAGTCTGTTGGTCCTTTAATCTATTAGGCAGCCATCCATGGCCGTCTAATAGACTAAAGGACCAACAGACGAAATTAACCAAGTATGCTAGCCAAACCTCAAGTTAGATTACCCACCTAATTCCACCGTTGCGCATTGGGTGTATTGGGATACGATTTATAGTAAAAAGCCAGGAGTGCGCCCGTAATTCCGCCGCCGAGGTGCGCAAAGCGCGCCGTGGTATCAAAGCTGTAATCCATAACCCCCATATAAAGGTCCAGGACGAAGATGCCACCGATCAGATAGACCGCTGCGATGGGCACCGGGATGAATAAGAGTTCAAGTTTCTGCCACGGATAGAATACCGCAAAAGCAGCAAGTACGCCTGAGATGGCTCCAGACGCTCCCAGCATCCGGCTGGCAGCCGGACCACCGTAAGCCGTAAAGACTGCGATCTCATTTTCAAGTTGCCACCAGATTTCTCCCGTGTGCAGTAACACCGCCCCTGCAGCAGCCACAAAATAGAGCGTAAGGAAACGCTGCGGACCTACACGCTCCTCAATGACCGGGCCAAAAAAGTAGAGCATGAGCATATTGAAGAAAATATGGCTCAGGTCTGCGTGGTGAAAAAAGTGCGTGAGCAGCTGGTGGGCCCGGAGGTCAGGATTAGTCCAGTACGGGAGCATGAAATCCTCATATAAACTCATCCAGGGCGTCATCACCTCCATTTGCTTCGGCAAGGTGACAATCGCAAAAACAAGCGCATTGGCAATGAGGAGAAATTTAACTACGGGAGTAATGGAACGCTGCATGACGCTTTATTTGAATCTGATAAACCGGTAGGTTACTAAACGGATAAGAAGCAGGTTGTTTCGGGATTGGGGCAGATTTGCCTACCAATAGCGTGGTGTCGGATTCAGAAAAAGGGGGTCTGGCTATTCGAACTCCTTATCAACTGCGTCGAGTTCGTACTTCACGAATACTTTGCGCCCGTTGGGCGCAAGCCGGGGCTGCTCGCAGGCGAAGAGCCGATCGATCAGGGAGCGCATTTCCGCAGCATCCAGCAGCTGCCCGCGCCGCAACGCGGCGCTGCGTGCCAG
>CAZTTF010000166.1:0-22251 GCA_964616365.1 uncultured Lewinella sp.
CGAACGGGAGATCAGCAGGATATCGTCGTGGTAGTCCTGAAAAACCGGATGGAGGTCATCCGCTACCGATACGGCATACTCGTCACTAGAGCCCTCCAGGGCGCTCAGTTCGCCCCAAACAGCTGCACCCCCATAAACTGAACGGCAGGCACTGCCGGAGCCCAGACGAGAGAGATATGAGGCCTTAGCCAGAAACTCCTGGCGGTCTGCAAATGGTGTAAACAATGCTTCTTCCAAACTCACCAGACACATCACTAACGCACTCATGCCCGATGCTGAACTGGCAATACCCGCAGAGTGCGGAAAGCTGTTACTTGTCTTAATAATTAAACTAAGTTGCTTGAGGAAAGGGTACACCGGAAGGAGTTTCTCCAGGAAGCCTTTGGTGCGCGTCGTAAATCCTTCGTTGAGTTCACCATCAAGATAAAGTGTGACATCCACACCTTCACCCGATTCTTTGCGTACAGCATAATGAAGCGTCGTATCCGTAGAGGCACCATCCAGGGTAAAACTAACGGACGGATTACTGGGCAACTGATTCCCGTGTTTACCCCAGTATTTCACCAGGGCGATATTGGAAGGACTTCGCCAGCGAATGGCGCCAGGCATTACCTCACTACTGATGATGGTTAAATTCGGATTGGAATAATCAGGCATACGGAAAATGATTTACGGCCACAAAGCAGAGGGCCGAGAGCATGGCCACAAAATACGAAGGGCCGGGCTAGTGCCCGACCCTTCAAGGTTTATTTCACAAATGGACTTGTCCGAATGCTTACTTCTGGCCTTCTGCAGCCTTCTCCTTAGCCCGACGATCGCGCTGCATAGGATTTTCTCTGGAACCACGACGGCGGCTCTTAAACAGATCGAAACGGCTTTCTTCTGCCCGGGAAGGGTAGTAGTTGTTATTCCGGTCAGTGTCGGCAGTTTCCAGGAAAGGATCCAATTCAATACTCACTACTTCTTTTTCGAAGGGGAATACCTTACTTACCTTCTTGTAGTCCTTACGCCAGATTTCGGCCGGGATGCGCTTCACTTCACTAGTACCATCAGTGAAATTAAACTTCACGATGATTGGCATTACCAGCCCACCAATATTTTCAAAGGTGAGGTCGTAGTAATACTTGTTAGCCGTGAGTACAGCGCGCTCTTCTTCGCTCAGGCTCTTCACATACTGATCGTACTCTTCCTGATCGAGGATGGTTGTTTCCAGCGGATCGTACTCCGTGTAGAAATCCCGTAGGGTACGGTCCTGCTCATCGTAGGTCTTCTCGATTTCTTCGGCGTTCCGAATGCTAGAGATGTTACGCTGGAAGTCATCGCCTTTTTCTTTAGCCATGGCATTCTCAACTTCAGGGTTGCGGGTGTTTACCCGGAAAGGCTCTACATCAGCAAGGGCGATGTCAGTATGGTCAGTGGTAAAGAACCAACCACGCCAGAACCAATCGAGGTCAACGCCAGATGCATCTTCCATGGTGCGGAAAAGGTCAGCCGGTGCCGGGTGCTTAAATTTCCAGCGGTTAGCGTAGGTCTTGAAGGCATAGTCAAATTCATCACGACCGAGAATGGTTTCCCGCAAGATGTTTAAGCCAGTAGCAGGCTTACCGTATGCGTTGTTACCAAACTGCCAGATAGATTCTGAGTTCGTCATGATCGGCATGATGTACTGCTTGTCGCCTTTCATGTAGTCGACAATCTTATGGGCAGGTCCACGGCGACTAGGGTAGTCACGCTCCCACTGCTGCTCCGTCAGGTACTGCAGGAAGGTATTGAGACCTTCGTCCATCCAGGTCCACTGGCGCTCGTCAGAGTTGACAATCATCGGGAAGTAGTTATGGCCAACTTCGTGAATGATTACACCGATCATACCGTACTTAGTCCGCTCCGTGTAAGTACCGTCCTTTTCGGGACGACCAAAGTTGAAACAGATCATTGGGTACTGCATACCGATTCCGGCTGCGTGAATAGACCAGGCAACAGGGTAGGGGTAAGAGAAAGTGTAGTGGCTGTACCACTTCAACGTGTGAGCTACTGCTTTAGTAGAGTAACGCTCCCAAAGCGGGTTACCTTCTTTTGGGTACATGGACATTGCCATCACGGTAGATCCGTCTTCCTGCTCTACGGCCATTGCGTCCCAGATAAACTTACGGCTACTGGAGAAAGCAAAGTCACGCACATTCTCAGCGGTGAAGTGCCAGGTCTTTTCTTTCTTAGACTTCGTCTTTTCCCGCTCAACAGCCTCTTCCTGAGTAGCAATGATAACTGGCTGCTCGAAAGCTTTCTTGGCTTCTTCCAGACGGTCACGGTGCTTCTTGCTCAGTACAGCATTGGGGTTTTGTAACTCACCAGTACTGGCAACAAGGTGATCAGCAGGTACGGTGATCTTTACGTCGTAATCTCCGAAAGTAAGCGTGAACTCACCGCTTCCGAGAAACTGCTTATTCTGCCAGCCCTCGTTATCAGAGTACACTACCATGCGGGGGAAGAACTGTGCAATGTGGTACATGTAGTTCTCGTCCTCCTCGAAGTACTCAGAACCAGAGCGTCCGCCGCCGTGCTTTGCCCGTTCGTTGATATTGTACCACCACTTGAACTTCAGCTCAGTCTGTGCACCTGGTGCCAGGCCACCGGGAATCTCAATCCGCATCATCGTCTTCACGATGGTGAACTTCATATCTTTTCCTGCGCCATCCTTCACGTAGTCAATCTTGAAGCCGCCATCGAAGGTGGGCTCAAGGAAAGCGAGGCTACGCAGCGTCATCCGGTCACGAATGCTGCTGGTATTGACTTTGTACGTATCGCTAGTCTTGGCACGAACGTTTTGGTCCAACTGTACCCAAACGTAGTCAAGCACATCGGGAGAGTTATTGTAGTAAGTAATATCTGACGTACCGTAGATACGCTGCGTCTCGTCATCCAGACGAATCTCCATCTCATAGTCTGCCTGCTGCTGCCAGTACTTATGTCCTGGGGCACCGGCTGCGTTGCGGTATACGTTAGGAGTGGGAAGCTCAGTATAGAGCTGACGGAAAGGATTCTTGTTGACGTTTTCCGTCTGAGCGAACATGCCTGTCGTCAAAAGGCACAAGATCGCTAAAAGGCTGAATCTGGTCATTTGGGTGAAATTTATAAATGGGCGGCTAAGATAACCAATGACCTTAACAAGGAAAACAACAAGGTGTTCTGGAGCAAGAAATACTACACTTCTCGGGCAAAGCAGGGCGCGGCCGCAGGTGCAATGACAGCTCCCTTAATTAGCAATGCAGGCAACCATGGACTTCAGTCCGTGAATAAAAGGTCTCCACTCTTAATGCCAGGACCTCCATCTCTCCGGGGAGGGGAGATGCCACATGGACTGAAGTCCATAATAACGCGACACGGCACTCTAACAAACTGCTGCACCTGCGGCCGCGCCCCCATTGTTCCACGTGGAACAACAACGCCATACCAAACACAAGCGCCGAATGTTCCACGTGGAACATTCGGCGCTTTTAGTAGACGTGACGTAGTACTAACCGTACTTTTTCCTAAGCCAATCCCGTACAGGCTCGTAAGCAGCACCCATTTCAGTAGCTACTTTCTCTCTACTTTCTAGGGTAGCTAATCGCTCAGGCACTTCGATGCTGTGTCCCAGAATACGTTCAACATCCGGTTTAAACTTACTAGGATGAGCCGTCTCAAGAATCACACCACGGGTTGCAGGATTGGCTTTTTGCCACTCCGTAAGCGCCAGATAACCTACTGCTCCGTGTGGATCAATTACGTAGCCAAACTTATCCTCAACCTCTCGTACCGCTGCCTCGGTACTTTTATCATCGTAGGCATAGCCAGAAACGTCTCTCTGCATAGCAGCGTGTGTAGCACTGTCAAGAGGGTCGAGTCCATTGATTTGCCCGTACAGATTGAGCATCCGGGCGAAATTACTTGGCGCCCCAACATCCATAGCATTAGACAATGTTGCTACGGATGGGCGAGGGGAGTAGATACCCGTTTCCAAGAACTCCGGCACCACATCATTCCGGTTAGTTGCCGCAATGAAATGATGTACGGGCAGGCCCATACGCTTAGCCAATAAGCCAGCGGTAAGGTTGCCAAAGTTCCCGCTTGGGATACAAAAGGTAACAGGATCACCAGTTGCTCTTAGTTGTTTATAAGCCTCAAAGTAGTAGAAAGACTGAGGAATCAAGCGCGAGATATTGATACTATTCGCAGAGCTCAATCTGATCTCATTTCGTAGTTGCTCGTCCAGGAATGCCTTCTTCACGATAGCCTGGCAGTCATCAAAGGTACCATCTACTTCCAGCGCATGAATATTGTGGCCAAGGGTCGTAAGCTGTTTTTCTTGAAGTAAAGAGACCTTTCCTTTAGGGTACAGGATAACCACCTCAATGCCTGGCGTCTGGTAAAAACCAGCAGCTACTGCACCACCAGTATCTCCTGAAGTCGCCACCAGGATCACTAATTGCTTTTCGTTTCCTTGGTTTAAATGCCCCATGAGTCGAGACATGAACCTCGCGCCAAAGTCTTTAAAAGCTAAGCTTGGACCATGAAACAGCTCCAGAACATGGCGTTGTTCGTCCAGCTTAATTACCGGAGCAGGAAAGTTAACGGCATCATACACCAATGCCCTAAGGGCATCTTCCGGCACATCTTCACCAAGAAGGTGTTTGCTCACTTGAAAGCCGATTTCGGCAAACGACATATTGGGCAGTTCGGCAAAGAAAGCGTCGGGTAGGGGGTCCAGCCGTTCTGGCATGTACAGACCGTTATCTGTGGGAAGTCCACGAAAGATTGCCTCTGCCAATCCAGCCTTGTGCTCCGGGTTATTTGTACTATAAAACTTCATGGTAGATAGGGGAGTGTGACGCTACAAGATGATGACGCCTTCTTGGTTAATGGGAGAAACGTAAAGTTCACTGGAGATACCGTGAGCAGCAAAAGCTTCCTGCATACCCTGACCAGCAGCCTGAGCCAAATAGCCAGAATCGCAGAGCGCGAATACACTCGGACCAGCACCAGAGATGCTGCAGCCCAACGCACCTCGGCTAAGCGCAGCAGCCTTCACGTCATCAAAACCTTTGATCAATTGCTTCCGCTGAGGCTCAATGATATGGTCTTGTAAGGAACGTCCGAGTAGTGGAAGATCATTAGTGTATAGGGCGATCACAAAACTGGCGATACTGCCAGTCTGGTCAACCGCCTTTTTCAGACTAACCGTTTCACTGAGCACATTCCGTGCATCACGGGTAAGTATTTCAATATTGGGGTGTACGACGGCTACCTGAAGGTTTTCGGGTACCGGTAGTTGGTGGATATCTAAAGACTGATTTGAGCGAATCAACGTAATACCTCCCACTAGAGATGGGGCTACATTATCAGCGTGAAAACTACCATCGGCAACCTCTTCTCCTAATACTGCAAAGTACAATAATGCCTCACGGCTAAGGGGTGCGCCCAAAAGCTCGTTTACGGCCACTACTGCACCCGCAGCACTGGCGGCACTTGATCCAAGTCCGCTACCAAATGGCATACGCTTATGGATCTCCAATTCAATCCCCGTCGATGTTTGCCCTAAATGCTTCAGGAGTGTATGTGCCGCAACACCTGCCGTATTATCCAATACTTCATAGGGTAATTCCTTATCCCCCGTTCCGGTAATGCTCGTAATTTTAAGTCCTGTGATTTCCGGATTGAACCTGGCCACAATCTCATCTCCTGGCCTGTTGATCGCAAAACCAAGGATGTCGTAGCCAACGGCTACGTTGGCCACCGTTGCCGGTGCGAAGACCCTTACTTCTTTTGGTGTACTCATTAGCTTAGGAATTTACCGATCTTGATGATCTCCGCGAAAACACCGGCTGCGGTAACTTCTGCTCCAGCGCCTGGGCCACGCACAACCAGCGGTCGTTCCCGATACCGGTCAGTAGTGAAGACGATCATATTATCACTACCGCTAAGTCCGTAAAATGGGTTATCAGGCCCTACGGCCTGAATACCGACACTAGCTTGATCATTTTCCAGCGTAGCAATCATACGCAGCACTTTGCCTTCATCCGCAGCATCCTGATAGAGCTTAGCGAAGTAAGCCACATTGTTCTCCAGGACCGTAAAGAAATCATCAACGGAGGCTGCTTCCATCGCACCGTCCGGTAAGAAACCGACGAGGTTAATGTCTTTACTTTCCAATGGCTTCCCGGTCTCTCGGGCCAGGATAAGGATTTTACGTCCTACATCTTTACCAGAAAGATCGACCCGAGGATCTGGCTCCGTAAATCCTTTTTCTTTAGCTTCTCTGACAATCTCGTGGTATGGACGCGTTCCATCGAAGTTATTAAAGATGAAGCTTAATGATCCGCTAAGTACTCCCTCAATCTTCCTGATGCGGTCTCCGCTATCAAGCAAATCACGCAAGGTGGAGATTACGGGCAGTCCGGCACCAACATTTGTCTCGTAATGAAACTGTACGCCACGTTTAGTAGCAATGGCCTGCAGGCGTTGGTATTGTAAGTAACTACTAGAGGTAGCAACTTTATTAGGTGTAGATATGCTGATACTTTCGTCAAGGATACCCTCGTAGTAAGTAGCGATACGTTCGTTGGCAGTATTATCAACAAAGATGCTGTTACTGAGATTAAGGTCTCGCATGCGCCCGACAAAGACCGCAAGGTCTACGGGAATGGCCGAATCCGTCAAAGTATCCTTCCATGCCTCAAGGCTGATGCCTTCTTCATCGAAGACCATCTTTTTACTGTTGGCCATGCCAACAACTTTAATTTCCATCCCCAGGCGGGAACGGAGGTATTCGTTTTGTTCTTTGATCTGCTTGAGTAGGGTACCGCCGATCAAGCCGACTCCGACAATGAATAAGTGGAGAGTTTGATAATCCGACAGGAAGAAAGCCTCGTGCAAAGCGTTCAACGCTTTGGTCTCATCCTCTTTCGGAATAACGACAGAGACATTCAACTCACTTGATCCCTGCGCGATGGCAACCGTGTTAATACCGTTCTTACCCAGCGCCTGGAAGAGTCTGCCCGCCACTCCAGGTTGGTAACGCATATTTTCCCCAATGATCGCAACGACACTGAGGTCCTTTTCAACTTTGATCGGATTAACTACGCCACGTTCAATTTCGTAAGCAAATGCCTCTTCTACAATTCCGCGTGCCTGGTCTGCAACCTCGGGCTTGACGGCAAAGCTGATGGAATGCTCACTTGAGCCCTGGGTAATCAGAATGATATTGATACCATCACTGGCCAGCGCGCCGAAGAGGCGCGCAGAGATACCCGGTACACCAAAGAGACCGCTACCCGATATGGTAAGCAGTGCGATATTATTGATGGAGCTAATGCCCCGTACAGCAGCCCCTTCGGGATTACGCTCGTCGCTCACTTTTGTCCCGGGGAAAGACGGATTGAAAGTATTCTTAATATAAAGTGGAATACGCTCTTTAAGCGCCGGCATTAAAGTTGGCGGGTAGATAACCTTTGCCCCGAAGTGGGACATCTCCATCGCCTCTGCGTAGGTCATTTTAGGAATGGTAAAAGCCTTCTTTACCCGTCGGGGGTCAGCCGTTAATACCCCACTTACATCCGTCCATATCTCAATCGCCGTAGCCTTTAAACCAGCAGCTAATAAAGAAGCAGTATAATCTGATCCTCCGCGTCCCAACGTAGTTGTAAGACCACCTTTTGCCGAAGAAATAAATCCGGTAACAACCTGAACCTGAGGGTGTTCTGCGTAATACGCGCGTATTTTTTCGTAGCTCTTACCAAAGTTTACTTTAGCTGATCCAAAGGTTTTGTCTGTCTTGATAATCTTCCGGGCATCGAGGAATTCTGCAGGAATTCCGGCCTGTCTCAGCGTCTGTGCGATAATGTAGGCAGAGGAACGTTCTCCGAAGCTCAATACGTAATCCATAGACCGCGTACTTGCCTCCCGTACCAGAAAGATACCGTAGAGCAAATTCTTAAGTACCTCGTGAGACTTACGCATCTGATTTGAGGTTTCCGTACGCAGCGCTCCTTCGGGCAACAGTGCTTTAATCGCATCCTGATGACGATTGGCAAAAGCTTGAAATGCTTCACCATATCGATCATCACCAGCAGCTGCGAGCTGACTCATTTCAATAAGGCTATCCGTAACTCCACCAAAAGCAGAGAACACAACGGTGAAGTGATCACCGGAGGCGTAGTAATCTTTAAGGATATCAACGATGCCACGGATTCGCTCCGGCTTTGCGACGGAAGACCCGCCGAACTTGAGGACTTTCATGGGAAATTTTCACTTGGCAAGTGCCCGGAACAGCCGGACACAAAATATCCTGTAAAGATGTGTAATTCACCGCGTTTCAACACGCTGTAGCCGTTACAATGGTACGGGGAATTACGATTGGCTAACGGTGGATCCTCCACAGAAGCAGACTGATCGCCAAAATTGCGAGAGGTGAGAAATTCCGTTGGTACCTAAGTAGATCTGTCGTTCCCTACTGATACTATTTAAAGCCTCGCGTATGGCTAATTCAATAAGTTTGCTGGCCGCAGGGCCAGCGCCCAATCTTCTAATGCGCGCATTGCCTGTCCTTCAGCTTCCGTTTTATCGCCCTGGCCACATAGGTGCAACACACCGTGAATGATCACACGATGTAATTCTTCCAGGAAGGAAACATTGAGGTCCCTGGCATTATCAGCAACTCGTTCTGTAGAAATAAAAAGATCACCCGATACAATCGGAAACTCATCCATCGGAAAGGTGATAATATCCGTCAGCGTGTCATGATCAAGGTATTCCACATTCATTTTGTGGAGGTAAGTATCACCACAAAAAATGTAGTTGATATTTCCTGCTGTCCCCGCTCTGGCTGAGATGACTTCAGTAATCCAGTTAGACAACGGAAGGTGTTGATCTTCCGGAAGGTGATATCCTCCCGTTTCAACGTGGAACAAAATATCGGAGGACACTAGTACACGATAATTTAAGTTAAAGGAGAGTGTAGCGCGGGAAGCTTGTATTATGGCTAGTTAACAACCGGGGGCGCAGCTTTAGCTATCGACCAATTTTAATAGCACCAAAAGAAACAAGAGCAAGCAAAACTACCAGCACTAAGCGTACAGTATACTAGCGGAGACGGAACTGCATTTCAACGGTGGAACCGCCGTTGATGTACCGCATTTTGTCACACAGCTGATTCATCAGAAAAACGCCCCGGCCACCACATTCACACAAGCGCTCCGGGCAGGTAGGATCAGGTAACTTATCGTAGTTAAAACCTCTACCCTGGTCCGTTACCCGCACCGCCAGGCCGCTCTTGGTTTGAGCAAGTTTAATACTCACAGTCTTGGTTCGATCCTGCTTGTTACCATGGATGATGGCATTATTAACTGCTTCAGTTAAGCTGATAAGCAGGTTAGCATGCTTTTCTTGATCCAGCTGAAAACGAGCCGCGATCTGATTGACATACTGCTCAACTTTAGAGATATTGCTGGGATCGGAAGCGAGCGTTAGCATATAGTTCTGAGCTATTTGATTTCTGACAATGGACACCTTGGAAGACAGACTTTAAACAATATGAAATCGAAAAAAGATTACAACTTGCTGTTTTACAGATAGTTTGTACTCTTTTTAGAGCGCGTTGCAACCATGATGGCCCAAGGAGGCTCCGTTACAATTATAAGCTTCGAAGAGGACAAAAACAAGAACGCCAACTTTGAACGGTTGTTCTAAAGCAATAAAATTTAAGCAGCGTGAGGTTTTAGCGCCGGTATTTCTTTAACACACCAGCGCTAAAACCTCATCTACATCCTGACTATTTATCAGTTCGGAGAGAACGGAAATACTCGTCTACCAGCCCCTGGAAATACGGATTCAGTTCCGGCGTTACCCGCTTAAACATTTCAATCTCTGCTTTCCGCTGTTTGAGGTATTCCTGCAGACTAGGGGGCATTTCTTTGCGTTGCTGTTCAGCGACTTTAGACTGTCGTTTCTCCTCCATCTCCTGCTGGCGTTCTGCTTTCTCGTACTCCAACATTTTATTGAGGATCTCCTGCTGCCGTTTCATCATCTGATTGGTCAGGCGTTTATTGACCATGTCTTCCTCTGCCTGATTCATCTGATCAATCAATTCCTGCAACGCAGGATCAGTGCCTTTGCCACCTTGCTGACGCTCGCGTTGCTTCGCTTCCAGTGCCTTACGCAGCGCAGCTTGCCGCTGCGCCATGCGGGCAAACTCTTCGGCGGAGCCTCCTTCCCCTTTTTCTCCTTTCTCCAGCCCCTTCTTCATTTCCTGAGCTGCATCATTGATACTCTTCTGGCCTTCGGATCCAGGGTTTTCACTTGGCTTACCAGGTTTACTTCCTTTACCCTTTCCACCGGGGTTCTCGCATTGTTGGCTACCCGGCATATTACCTGCCATTTGCTGCTGCATATTTTCCATGCTTTCGCTGAGCATCAATGCTAAATCATTCAAGCCCGTCATCGCACGCTGCTGTACATTAGCTGCCTGCGGAGTGCGACGCTCTTCCAGTTCTCCGACCGTCTTACCGAGGTTACCTTTAATCTCCGTTACCTTTTCAGTAATGAATGACTCTATCTGGAAATTACGTTTTGCTAAAGCATTCAAAGAATCCTTCACCAATTCGAAATCATTATTAATCTGGAACTGCTCCTGGACAAGTTCCACGTAGCGCGGGGTATTGACGGCAGTTTTATTGAGGTTGTTCATGACGTCCTCCTGGGTAAAACTCAGATCTACAATATTTTCAAGCAACTGACGAATAGCAGCGATATCCTCCTGCATTTCTTCCGATTGCATACTCTGCATTGATTCGGACATTGCCTGAGACATTTCCTTCATTTTCTCACCCGCCTTCTTCTGCTGTTCCGAGGCCTTCTGGTTTTCCTGGGACTCCATTTTTTCCTGCGCCCCTTCCATTTCTTCCTTTACCGCTTCGGCTTCTTCCTTTTGGGTATCCAGTTCCATGGGCTTTTCCAGGGCTTCGTTCTTCTCTTGAGTCTTTTCAAGGTCCTCCTGGATTTTTTCAAACTCCTCCTGAATCTTTTCCTGCTTCTCCTGCAGTTCTTCAGTGGGTGTTTCCGCTTTTTGGGTTTCTTCAGCAAGCTCCTCTTGCTTCTCAGCAAGTTCTTCCAGCTTATCGATGGCATCCTGCATCTCCTTCTCTACTTCCAATTGTTTGTAGAGTTCCTCGAGACGTTCTAATTCCTGGACCGTCTCTTCATCAGAGAGTTCCATTTCTTCCATCTTCTCCAACGCCTCATCCTTATTGAGCTGCTCCATCAGCTCCTGGATTTGCTCCATCAGCTCCTGCATTTCGTCATTGAGCGTCTGCTCAAACATTTCCTGCAGCTTTTCTTCCTTCTCCTGGATTTGCTGATCCTGCTCAGACTGCTGTTCCATGTTCTCTTGGAAAGCCTCCTGTGCTTCGTTAATCTGTTTTTGGACATCCTGCTGCTTTTCGGCAAGCTTCTCCAACTCTTTACGCATTTTCCAGTCGACCTCTTTCTCCTGTAACATCTGCTCGCGAAGTTCTTTGGCTTCTTCCTGAAGGTCTTTTGTTGCCTCGATGGCTTTGCGTAATTTATCCTTTACCTTCTGGTCATTGGCTTCAGCAATTTGCTCAAGCTCTTCCTGTGTGGGATTACGGAAAGCCATCACACCAGTGCGTGCAGACTTAGCTCCGTTAACGCCATCGTTGTCGAACACCTCGAAATAGTAGCTCAGTTCGTCTCCGGGTTTAAGCTCCAGGTCGGTATTCAGGTCCCAGACGTAATCATAGCGGGTTTGTTTACCCGCGGGGCCACTGATGGGTACCATTTGAGGCTCCCCTTCTTCACCAGTCTCTCCATCCCGGATGATGTAAACAAAATTGAGCTTGCTCAGCCCATGGTCATCACTGGCTTCGCCAGCGAAGAAAAGCAGTTTGTTGTCGGTGCTGTCCCGGAAGGTTTCTACTTCAATTTGCGGGTACAAATCCGGAATAACGTTGAGACCGTAACTAACAGAATCGGCGAGGGGCAGGCGATCATTCCCGATGTACAAGGTGTAACGATCGTTCTTCAAAGCCCGGTAATTGTAACTGAATAAATCAGTGCCATCCCGTTCCAGGGCCTCCAACGTAGCAGCACTGGCAAAACGCAGATCAATGCTTCCGGTATTCTCGGTATCAAACGACCATTTCAGCCGGGTTCCTGCGGGAACCGTAAGGTCACCGATGTTGGCCAACTGCTCATCCCGCCGTCCGAGGTATGCAGGGTAATCAAGATCTACCGAAAAGGAAGCAATATTCGGCTTGGGTAAAACTTCGAGGGTGTAGTCCTTACTTTCTTCTGTATTCGCAACAAATTTGAAGGGGGTGTCCTCCTGAACGTTACTAAAGTTGTAGGTAAAAGTATTGGCGTTCTCTTTCTGCAAGCGGTAGCGGTAGCCTTCCACCTCGATGTAAGCTTCAGCCGGCAACACATCTCCTTCTACCCGGACCGTTACGGGGAAATCTCCGTACTGAATGACCTCAAGATCCTGGGCGTCATCCAAAACAAAACTGAAAGGTGCTGGCCGTTCAAAATCTTCGTTATTCTGAATCAGTCGTGTAGTACTGTCTTTGATCATACTGGGGGCAGCGAGCAGTATAATCGCTAAAATTGCCATTGGGGGTACAGCATACTTCAGGTATTTGCGGTTTTGACTCAGGTCGATAGCGGAGCGGAAAGGTACCGGGCTGATCTCGGCAGATTTCTGATCAATTGAAGCTAGGAGCAGGCTGGTATCACCAGTGCCTTCCGCTTGCTGGCGAAGCTGCAATACATTAAGCAGCTTGTCTTTGACATTACTGAAGTGTGCACCGATCATTTCAGCGGCCTTCTCGTGGCTAATTACCTGCCCCAATCGAAAATACCGACTAAGCGGGAGTAATACCCAGCCCCCCAGCGCAAGTAAGCTAATGCCTAAAAAGCCATAGAACATCAGTTTTCGGGTGCCCGTTGAGAAGTAAAACTGTGACTCCAGCAGGCTAACTAATAAAAAGAGCCCCAGTACCAAGCCTGTGGTATAGAGTAAACCTCGGATAACGGAGTTGACGTAATACTTGCGGGTAAAACGGTCAAGCTTAGCAATCAGCTGGTCGTAGTTATTGGATTGGGGCATAATAAAGCTTTCTAATGCGGGCAAAAGAGCTACACAAAATAGTAAAAAGTAATTGGACGCCTCTTGGTTGTACTCTAACGGTGGTTCCAGCCATAAAATTTCGACCTCTTGGTGTCGTCCGCTGTCATTTAGAAGAATGAAGTCCCAATTCTACTTTCTCCATTTCCTTTAAGGGTTTGAGAGTAGACATTTAGTGCTTTACATTTCTACGTTGTTGCATCAGCCAGAAAACGATAAGTCCGTACACTCCTGCAAGTAGCATGACAGCCCAGTCATGCTCAAAGCCTATTTTTTCCAGTAACAAGGCACCATTCTTCTGCGCTAAAAAGGTAGCAATCAGAAAACCCAAACCATTTTGCCACCAGCTATTAATCCGGTTCCCCAGTAAGCTTCTGTCATTAGCGAATACCAAAACGATCCCGGCGATAAACGGCAAAAGGATGCCGTTGGCCACCTGTGCTGCCAGGATAACGGCAATAATATCAAGATCTAGCAAGGCCACCAGTGTTCCGACGGCGAGGACCAATCCCCAGATAATCCGAAAGCGCAGGCTAGTTGGACCAAAGTTTATCGCAGTGCCTCCGGCCAGGAGCTCGCGGCCCGCAAGGGCCGCCGCCAGCGGAGCCGTCACCGCCGAGCTGAAGCCGGCGGCAAACAAACCAACTCCTAAAATCAATGTCCCTTGATTCCCGAACCTGGCATCCAGCGTCCCCGCCAAGTCAGCAAAACCCGTAAAGGAAGTCACCCCGCTTCCCACTAAAACAATACTCCCGGTAATCAAAGCTCCTACCAAAAAGGAGGCGAGCAAACCACGTTGCATATCCTTGAGCGCTTCACCTCGTCCGAGACCCGCCGCCAGGAAAAAATTGTAAGGCACAATCGTTGTTCCAACCAAACCAATAACCGTCCCGGTAGCAATTGTCCCCTGACCAGAAAGTGTAGCATCACCAACGATCAAACCAATGGCGACCACTACAAAAACCAGCCCCATTAGCGCAACAATGATAGCCAGCGCCCGGGCAATTTTCCGGCTCTCTCCCGGCCACAATACTAAAGCAGCCATCGAAGCAATGAGTAAGACCCAAACTTGTTGCCGAGGAATCACTAATTGCACTCCGCCCAAAGCCCCCAGTAAATTACCCGCCTGATAAGCCATGCATCCGAGTAAAACAGCGCCAAAACATAGCCACGCCAACCATTTGCCCGTCCGGCCCAAAATTTGTCCTAACGACTGGTTACTCACCAGCGTGATGCGCGCCACCATTTCCATTAGCAAGAAACCGGCAACAGCCGCCAGCACAACAAAGATCAAGTAAGATGCTCCACCTTCGCTTCCTGCTTTAGCGGCAGTTGTAACTGTTCCGGGCCCAATGAAGGCAGCAGCAATTAGGGACCAAACAAGAGCGCGAGACCAAGACATGAGATGTAGGGTGTGTGACGTATTATATGTGGTGTCAGGGTGCAGGATATTTTTTGCCGATTACGCAATCCTTTTTCTCCTGAACCACAACCAAGCAACATGATAATCATTATCTCCTAAAGCACAAGCATGATTCTCCTCCTCAACACCCTCGTCGAAGGCATTGCCGGTCTCCTCTTCCTGTTCTATCCCGGAGCCCCGGAGCTGATCCCGGGTTTTGGGGACGGCGTCGGCTCCAGTTACGTTTTACTCATGAAAATGTACGGTGTCGCGGCCTTGTTCCTTGCTGTCCTGTCAACGATTGGATATCTCCGCCGTGATAATCGTGAGCTGCGACAGATTATCAGTGGCTCACTAGCCCTCTTTCATTTCGGTCTCGCGATTGTGCTAACTTTTTACCATCCGGATACCCGGGCCATGTTACTCCACTTTTTGTTGGGAATTTTTCTGGCGGGGCAATACGTCAAAAGCAGGAAGTTATTGAAGGCATAGTATTTCATCAGCGAAATGTGAGCGAAAACCAGCTAAAGATGGCTTAACACACAATTTGCGAATACTTAATTTGGCAGGTGATTTTGCAGCGATTTTTCGCCACATAATAATCGTTTGCCAACAAGCAAAATTTTTTAAACTACATTTTCCACCGTTTTATCCACACCTTTCAACAGCTTGCCGGGGCGGAAGCAATAGTTAAGGTAAACCATGACGCCAGCGAGGGTAATTGCCGTGAACTGATGGGCAACACCAAGGCCTACCGGAACCTGTCCTTTACTGCTAACCACCGTTGCGATCCCAAGAATAACTTGAATTATCAACAGGGTTATCAACAGTACGTTTACTCGGGGGATTTCGGTACTCTTCAGGCGCTTAGCAGCCTGAAAAACAAAGGCTATTACCAAGATAATCAAGGCATAAGCCGTCATCCGGTGCAAGAATTGGATTAAGGCTGGTTGGAAGAAACTTTGGTCGTAATTAACAAGGTTATCCACAGTCCACATTGTTTCGTCCGCTAAAACTGTGGGAAAAAACTTTCCGTTCATATCAGGCCAGGTAGGGTAAGCTAAAGCCGTTCGTGCTCCAGACATGATTCCCCCTAAAATGAGCTGGATGGCAAGGACAATATTGAGGGGCCAAACCCACTTATCCACCGTAGTTTGTGGAAAAGTCCTTGTTTTTGGGTTTACAACTTTCAACGTTATCCACAAAAGGTAGGAAAAGAGCGTAATGCCGAGACTGAGGTGTATGGTTAGCTTGTAAGCATCCACCCAGGGGCGGTCCTCCAGCCCGCTGGCTACCATGATCCAACCAAAACTGGCGGCGGTAGCCGCCAGGAGGACGACAATGCCCAATCTTTTCATCAGTGGACGGTCCAGCCAGCCTTTACGCCAAAAGATTACAAAGCCAATAGCAAAGACGAGGCCCATCGTCCTGGCCCAGAGGCGGTGGAACCATTCCCAGAAGTAGATAAACTTGAACTCCGACATCGAAA
Source organism: uncultured Lewinella sp. (assembly GCA_964616365.1). GTDB lineage: Bacteria > Bacteroidota > Bacteroidia > Chitinophagales > Saprospiraceae > Neolewinella. The sequence goes on from CAZTTF010000166.1 coordinate 16,063, forward strand.
TACCGTCCATCACCTTCTTGTACTGAGGGCTTGCTTTGTACTTATCGAACTCGACGTTCCACTGGGCTTCGTTTAGGGGAGGCAGCGTTCCGCTGACGACCTCCCATTCCGTGATGGAAAGGCCTGACTCCGTCAGGCGGGTAATCCCACCAATGACCACCTGACCAACTACCATGATGAGCCCAACGATCAACCAGATTTTCACTGCCCGGTGGTAACCACCACTGCGTGACATAGCTTTTTCGTTTCCTGTTTTTTCGGCAACCTCCATCTCTTAATAGTTATTAACTTTTTTTAAAATTTTAAATCCTTTTATTGTTATTAGGGCTGTGGAAACGGGGAGAACTTTCGTTCAGTTTTCTTGGTGCCTTTGTTCTTAACCTTTCTAAATAGGTTATCCACGTTCAACTAACAGCGTGAAGCCTTGATTGATGCGGTTTGGCAAAATTATCCACAGTCGGTGGAGTGATTGTCAACAGAATAACTTTTTCGCTTTTGCGTGGGGATTTTTGACCGGAAACTGTCAGTAAGGGGTGGAGAGTTTTTGGGGATAACTGTGGAAATGTGGATAAGTAGGGCCTCAGGCGCGACCGCGGGTGCAAGGCTGTGGATAAGGGCATGGTTGTACACATTTCTCCACGCCGCAGGGGTGGAAAACGGCTTCTGCTAAGTTGCTGGTTTGTAGTGGGTTTACGTATGGCAAAAAAAGGGCGTGTGGAAACTAATGGTGGCTAGGACCATCAGTTTACGGAGTTCAATAGCTGTAGCCTAAGTTAGGACTACCCTATTTTTACTTCATGCGCACCTTACTCTTTACTTTACTCTTTTCGCTCACCTCCACCCTTTCCGCCCAAGATTGGTCTTCCATCCCCTGGCCTGCTAGTTGGATTGGACATCCTACGGCAACCGCGACGGGCTTCGCCGTCGTTCACTTCCGGCGGGAGTTTACCGTTGACGCCCTACCCGATTCCTTACCCGTCATGGTCTCGGCCGACAACCGGTACCAGCTTTTCGTCAACGGTCAGCGGGTTGGCGAAGGTCCTTCCCGGGGCGACCTCCAGCACTGGCGCTACGAAACCTACGACCTGAGACCATATATACAACGAGGAGAAAATGTCATCGCCGCCGTAGTATGGAACTACGGTATTGACCGGCCGTGGAGTCAGCAGTCTTACCGAACGGCTTTCATTCTCCAGCCACAAACGGAAGCTTTTGCTGCTCTCCGGACTGACGAGAACTGGCAAAGCTTTCATAACCAGGCTTACTCCCCCATTAACGGCAGCCGGGAACGGCTGGGGACTTATATAGTTACCGGCCCCCAACTTCGGATCGATGGCAATAAAATGCCTTGGGGCTGGGAGTCTTTAGGATATGACGCCACCCAATGGCCAACGGCCATTGCCCTGACCAAAGGCGCTCCCGCCGGCGTCGGTACGGAATATTACTGGGGGCTGGTTCCACGGACGATTCCAAGGCTTACGCGCGAGCAGTTGGATCAACCGGTTCCCATCCAGGCAGAACAAGAATACCCTAATTACCCAGTGGGTTTAGCTCTTGAAACACTCCACATTATCCCGCCGAAAACCGAACGTAAAATCCTCTTCCGCTTCCACCAACTTGAGAACGCCTTCCTCACCTTTAACTTCAGTAGTGGTAAAAATGCAACCGTCAGGGTAGAATATGCCGAGAGTATGTTTGAAGAAGATGGTACCAAAGGCAGCCGTGACGAATTTGAAGGGAAGAACATGCTGGGCGTCTACGATGAGTATGTTCTTGATGGAGCAACCCGAAGTTATACTACCCCGTGGTTCCGGACGGCGAGGTTTATGGAGCTAACCATTAAGGCTGCTGCTGATACGGTGTTCATCGACGATATTTTGTCGGAGTCCTTTGCCTATCCCTTCACCGAAAAAGCTTCCTTTTCTACGCCTTATTCTACCCTGCGAACCGACGACATCTGGGATGTTGCCTGGCAAACTGCGCGCATGTGCGCGCAAGAAACCTACGTCGATTGCCCCTACTACGAGCAGCTACAATACGTTGGCGATACCCGTATCCAAGCCCTGATCAGTCTCTACGTTACCGGAGATGATCGGTTGATGCGAAAAGCCATTCGGCTTTTCGAACAGAGTAGAACTAGTGAAGGGCTTACCCAAAGCCGCTACCCCAGCTCCGTTCCGCAGGTCATTCCGCCCTACTCTCTGTCCTGGATAGAAATGGTGGGTGATTACTGGATGCACCGGCCGGATACCACTTTCGTCCGGGAAATGCTGCCCGGCGTCCGTTCGGTGCTGGAATGGTATGATGCACAGCGGCTGGATAACGGCCTCGTCGGCCCCACCAAACACTGGAACTTTGTGGATTGGACGGACGAATGGGCCTGGGACCCCGAACTTCGCATCGGCGGTGTACCGGATATGGAAGGCGGCTCTTCGATCATCAGCCTCCAATACTTGAGTGCGCTGCGTCGGGCGGAGGCGATGTTTCGCTATTTTGGAGATGAATACCAGGCTGACATATATAAGGATAGGGCTGATCGAATCGCTGCTGCCGTAAGTAAACACTGCTGGCAGGAAGACCGCTTGCTGTTTAGTGATACCCCCGCCGCTACGTCCTTTAGCCAACATGCAAATATCCTCGCGCTTCTGAACGACATTGCACCTGCGGACCCGCCCAATGATCTACTAATGTCGCAACACGATGTGAGGGCTTCCTTCCGTCAAGTATTGCTAGAAAGCATCCTTACCGATTCTTCCCTCACCCAAGTCTCCGAATACTTTCGCTTTTACCTCATTCAAGCGATGCAACAAATTGGACGCGGAGACCTCTATCCCCAGCAACTGAAAATCTGGGCCGCTTACCTTGATCAGGGCTTTACAACTTTTCCCGAACGACCGGGAGAAACCCGGTCAGATTGCCATGCCTGGTCGGCAAGTCCTAATTACGATCTTTTGGCTACCCTGGCGGGAATCCGGCCAGGTAGCCCGGGCTACAAAACGGTAAAAGTGAGACCTGCTTACACTGAATTTGACTGGACAGCAGAAGCTGTTCATCCAGATGGAATGATAAAGGTCAAGTTCAATCAGAGTTCCCGAGACCTGTTTTACCAGGTCACTTTACCTCCGGGGATTTCTGGTCAGTTGGAAGCTGAGGGACAGGTTTTTTCTTTGACGCCAGGTTTTAACAAGGTAACCGTCGGTCTGGAATAAGGGCAAGGGGCTCCGGTCTGAGGATACAATTCAGGCCGGAGCCCCTCGCCCACCCTCAATTTTTCTCCCTACCTTAAGCCCAAAGTATACCCCCGACCATGAAAATTCAATTCTGCGGCGCAGCCCGTGAAGTTACCGGTTCTGCTCACCTGATTACCCTTGACGATGGCTATCAGATTTTGCTGGATTGTGGCCTCTATCAAGGCCGCGATAAAGACATGAAGGATTTTAACGAAAACTTCATTTTTAAACCAGAAGCGGTGGATTGCCTGATTTTATCCCACGCTCATATTGATCATACCGGGCGAGTGCCGAAATTGGTGAAAGACGGTTTTCAGGGAGATATTTATGCTACGCACGCGACGCGCAGCCTCTGCGCTATTATGTTAACTGACTCAGCCTTTATCCAGGAGAAAGATGCTGAGTATTACAATAAGCGTCACGGGAAACACGGCAAAGGAAAACAGCCTCTGTATACCCGCAAAGACGTTAAACCTACGATGGACCGGTTTGTGGGTTTGCCGTACGATCGCTGGGAGCGTATTCACCCAGATGTCGAAGTACTGTTTAGGGATAGCGGACATATTCTGGGTAGCGCCAGTGTGACGCTGCGTGTTACACGCGCTAATGGAGAAACCACTACCGTCGGTTTCACGGGAGACATTGGCCGGCCTAATCGGCCCATCCTCAGAGATCCCCAACCCCTACCCCCTTGCGACTACATTTTGTGTGAGTCTACCTACGGCGACCGCGAACACGATCTGCCGCCCGACGAAATTGATCGCTTCCTGCGCATCATCAAAGAAACCTGCGTAGAAAATCAGGGGAAGCTCCTGATTCCTGCCTTCAGTGTTGGTCGGACGCAAGAGATCGTCTACATGCTAGACCGCCTGGAATCTTCGGGACAACTCCCACACATCAAGGTTTTTGTTGACAGCCCGTTAGCGGTGAATGCGACCACCGTATTCGGAGCCCACCCTGAGTGTTACGACGATGACCTCCATGAATACATGTTGACCGATGATAATCCTTTCGGTTTCAATAACCTCACCTACATTCAGGACGTCAATGAATCGAAGGCCCTCAATTTTTTGAAGGAGCCAGCAATTATTATTTCGGCTAGTGGGATGATGAATGCCGGGCGCAGTAAGCACCACCTGCGGAACACAATGGGCGACCCTAAGAATACTATCTTCATCGTGGGCTACTGTGCACCACAAACACCCGGGGGGAAACTACGCGCCGGGGCAACGGGCCTGAAACTTTACGGCGAGTACCATGAACTCCGGGCGAAGGTTACGGTGATGGACAGTTTCTCTGCGCACGGTGATCGTTCCGAGATGCTCGAATTTCTGAGCAACCAACAGGAGTCCTGTAAGGAGATATTCCTGGTGCACGGCACCATTGAAAGGATGGAGAAATTTGGGGCATCGTTGGCAGATAAAGGATTTAAAAAATGGCGTGCCCCGCGGTTGGAAGAGGTGGTGGAATTGTAATGACCTGGCTTTTGCTCCGACGTAGCGCCTTTAGGTATTGGTTAGCCTGCATGATGGGATCACTTGTGGTTCTTGTAACTGCTTGTACCTCCCCGGCACCTGCGCCCGCGCCCCTCTCTCCTCCTCAGGTAACTTTCTACCATTGGGAAACGAAGTTGGCCCCCGATACAATGGCGCGTCAGTTGCTGGATTCCTTTGCCTGCGATCGACTTTACGTCAAGGCTTTTGATTTGAGTTGGCGTAACGGCCAACCTGCAACGGATGCCCTTGTGGACCGGCAGGATGCTGGTGATCTACCGGAATTGGTTCCCGTCGTTTTTATTACGAATGAGGTTTTTTCCAGGCTGTCGGAAGAGCGCATTCCACAGGAGGCAGAGGCACTTTTGACGCTGGCGGAGGAGCTTTTTCCCGAAGGTTTTCCTGAGTTGCAAATTGATTGTGACTGGACGGCGCGGACGCAGGAGCCATATTTTGTTTTTCTGCAGGCAGTGCAAGCGCTTCGCCCGGAGCTGGAGGTTACTTGTACGGTTCGCCTCCACCAATATCGCGACCGGAAACTCCAGGGAATTCCACCCGTAAAACGGGCGACCCTCATGGCTTATAATACCGGTGATTTAAACAGTTGGGAAACGGAAAACTCCATTTACGATTCCACCGTGGTTAGCGCTTACCTCAAAGATCAACCGCCCTACCCTATTAAGCTGGATATGGGAGTTGCTGTGTACGATTGGGCCGCGGTCTACCGACGTGACCGACTTGCCTACCTCATCAATGAGCCGGATCTGAAGGGACTGAGCGATACTGAACGATTTCGGCAGCTTACCGAAAACCGCTACTCGGTAGTTCGGTCTACCTATCTCAACGGGATCTATCTGTATGCCGAAGACCTGATTCGGGTGGAAGGGATGTCTCCCCAAACTTTTTTTGATCAGGTACTATGCCAACAGTATTATGTTAAGCAGTTTTCGGGGCAGCGGATTATGGTGTTTCGTCTTGGAAGTAGGGGGTGGCGTGGTCTTTAGCGCTCCGGTTATCCCACTTCTTGGACGTTACTGCTTTGTGAAAACTTCCCGTTTCCTATTCCTGCCGGGGGTCTTCTTTTGTAGGGCAAAAGAAGCAAAATCCTTTAGCTGTATCCTTGGCTATTCGGTAAGCGGACGCCTCGAAGCCTAAAATGCTACAACTCGCCGCAAGCTTCGTGTTTCATGCTTTCATATCGTAATTATTGGAATCAGGAATAAAAGGAAAATTTTGAAGTGGCTCAGACAGCTAGCATTTTTTAACGGCTCTGATACGTCCCCTCACCGGCCGAGGCTAAGGCCGGAGCTGGTGGTTGCAGGTCAAGAAGGTGATTTTCAGGAACAACCGAAGCTTCAGGACAAAGGATCGCGCATTTTGCCATTAAAGGGTTCATTTTCCTTGGCTTGCCTTGGGATTGTAAACTTAGACGTTGGACTCCCGAATTTCTTTCAGCCACTGACACA
>CAZTTF010000167.1:0-16382 GCA_964616365.1 uncultured Lewinella sp.
AGCAAGCCTTCTCCAGCTTGTAATTTAGCTATCGCATCCTTGCGGAAGCTTTCCATATCGAACTCGTTGTCTTTCATCATTAGTTGGTGTGTTTACGAAAATAATGGTTTTACTTCGTGACACACTTTATGCAACGGTCTCTGCTAATTATTCTTCATTCGCGCAGAGACCCACCCATACATTCGGTATTCGGTTTGTATGTTTATCCATGCTTTCCAGGATACTTTTTGTACTACTCATTTGTTGTGCCACCCATTTATCAGCGCAAACGGTCATCGTTCATCCTTACCTCCAGGATGCAGAACCCGATCGTATCACTATTATGTGGGAAGCCACCGGAGCGTCTTCCGGAAGTGTTTCCTGGGGGAGTAGCCCTACTGATCTGAGTGCCTCGGAGGCGGCCAGTAACGTTAGTACTGGTGGCGGAGCACTGCTATTTACCGTCGTACTAAGGGGCCTCCAGCCGTCAACCCGCTATTATTACCGGGTGACGACAGGAGGGCTTGTTGATCACGTGCACGATTTTATCACACCGCCACGCCCCGAGGAGGAGGCTTCCTTCAACCTGGTGGCAATGAGTGATATGCAAAAGGACGGCAGCCAACCAAACAAATACCACGAGGTAGTCCACGACGGAATTCTGGATTATTTTGCGGGGGCGCAGGTGCCAGGTGATATTGCGGCCAACCTTGGTTTCGTCCTTATTCCGGGGGACCTGGTGCCAAACGGAAACTCCCACAGCCAGTGGCAAAACGATTTTTTTGCTCCGTCAGACCCCTTATTCAGTCACGTGCCGGTATACCCGGTGCTCGGGAATCACGAGAACAACAGTAATTTCTATTTTCAGTACTTCTCCCTGCCCGAAAATGGCTCTGCTGGGTATCTTGAACACTGGTGGTATAAGGACTACTCAAATGTGCGCATCATCGGCCTCAACTCGAACGGCGGGTACCGCATACAGACGCAGCTGGATTGGTTGAGTGGCGTACTGGATGCGGCTTGCCAGGACGAACATATCGACTTCGTCTTTGCTCAGCTACACCATCCCCACCTTTCGGAGTTGTGGACGCCGGGAGAACTTGATTACACCGGAGAGGTCATCTCCCTCCTCGAAAACTTCTCAACGGATTGTGGAAAGCCATCACTCCACTTCTTTGGCCATACCCACGGGTATTCGCGGGGGCAATCCCGCGATCACAACCACTTGTGGGTAAACGCTGCTACGGCGGGAGGAGCAATTGATAACTGGGGAGAGTTCCCTAACCGGGACTACGACGAGTTCTCCAAATCAATCGATGAGTATGGTTTCGTAGTAATGAATGTATCTGCCGGGGATGACCCGGAGTTCACGCTGCAGCGTATCTCTCGTGGAGATCAAAATGTTGTCCTCGACAATGTTGCGCAGGATTACATCACCATCCGGCGGTTTGCAACCGCGCCGGCACAGCCAACGGGACTCTACCCGCTGGGCGACAATATCCAACCCGACTGTTTTATCATGCAGGCAAATGCCTTTGCGGATAACAGCGGCTTTCATCAAGCCAGCCACTGGCAGGTAGCCAGTGATTGTGGAGATTTTACCAACCCACTGGTTGACTCGTGGAAACAGCACGAGAACCTCTACGACGAAGTCGATACGCAGGCAGATGACGACCTCACCAATGAAACAGCCGGAGGGCTGGCCGAGAACCAAACCTACTGCTGGCGGGTCCGCTACCGGAATGAGCACCTGCAGTGGAGTGATTGGTCAGTACCAGTAACCTTCACTACCGGATCCGCTGGTAGCGGAGGCAATCAACTGAATAATGGGGGAGGAGAGGACGGAACCAATGGCTGGAGCGTAACAACGGGAAACATAGAATCGCTCACCTCCGGAGCGTGTGATGGCATTGCACCGCGCTCAGGTAATGCCTACCTGGCGGTAGGCGGACTTTGCGATGGGAACGAAACGGCGTATTCCGAAGCCTACCAACAGGTGGCTGTCGGAGCATTTGCTGATGCCATTGCCGCAGGAACAGCAATGGCTGATTTTGGTGGTTACTTATCGAACTTCAGCGGCAGTGATCGCCCGGCGCTACGGTTGGATTACCTGGCCAGCAATGGTGCGGTGCTGGGAAGCTCAGCTACCCTGACTTCACTGAACAATAGCTGGACCCTGGTGGAAGATTCCCAGCAGATACCCGCCAATACCAGCTCGATCCGGATGATCCTGACGGGGACGCGTAATGCCGGTACAGATAACGACTCCTACTTTGACGACCTGTTCCTGCGCGTCGTGACGGATGGGGGAACTGTTTGCTCCGAACTTTCAGCTTTGCCCGCAGAGTTGCTTTCCTTCACGGCGGTTTGTAACAACCGCTTCGTAGACCTGGCCTGGGAAGTTGGCGCAGTTGCTAATGTTGAGGAATATGCGGTACAACGCAGTAACAATGGGCTGCAATGGGAAAGGATCGGGGAGGTACATTCTTTGGAAGCTGCCGCAACGCGGCAGCGCTACACCTACCGGGACTTTGACCGGGCCGCAGGCCCGGATGACCTCTACCGGCTGCAGATCATTGACGTCGATGGCTCCACGGAATACTCGGAAGTGATTGCGGGAGGCTGTGCAGCAGTACAACCTAAAGTAGATTTATTTCCAAGCCCGGTAACCGGAGGAGTCCTTTCCATGAACGTCACGAGCAGTATAGAAAGCCAGGCGGAGTTGACGGTTACCAACTTACTGGGGCAGGAGGTTTACCGCAAGGACGTACTATTGGAGCGAGGAACCAACCGTTGGCGGGTGCCAACGTTGAACTGGGAGTCCGGCTACTACCATTTTGTGCTGCGTTCGGATTACTGGCACTGGACCGGAAAGGTAGTGGTGCACTAGCCAAAACTACCTTGCTCTTCAGGTACTTCTTCTCGCACCTGCGGCCGCGCAATAAACTTGTCTGATAGGCCGGCGTTCTCCAGGGACGGGGACGCAGGTTGCAGTCCCGTACACCTTCGGAAAGCAGGGCAAGTATGACACACACACCCGGGCCTGAATTTTGGTCAAAATGCCCTTCCCGATGTTGTGCTAAAGCGACACTTAAGGATAATAAACCATGTACTACTCCAGGACGATCAGAATATGCTGCTTTATTGGATTACTGATTTTTAGCAGTGCCGCTTACGCCCAGACCGAGCAGCAGGAAAAAATGGCACTACTCGGCTATTTGGTAGGCGAGTGGGTCGGTTCGACTGAGATCTATAAAGATGGGGTGGTCGACAGAACAGGGGCCGCCTTTGAAAAGATCTACTATGACCTTGACCAAAGTGTTCTGGTAATTGAACTCAATACGGAGTTCCTACAGCTCCGCACGATTGTCAGTTACGATGTGGTGGACCAAAAGTATTATTACCATCGGTTCTCAAAGGATGGGGCCGCGGTCTATCCGGCGGAATTCAAAGACGGGCAGTTTATCGTTTGGAAGAATGATCAGACGAGGTTCTTTTTTACCCGGCACGAAGCAAACGGTTTTCGGGAATACGGCCAGCAGCTGATCAGTGGGAAATGGGTGAAGACCTTTGAGGACACTTTTATAAACACGCAGTAGGACCGGGGCCTACCAGAACGTCACGAACCCTTTGGAAAGATTGCCTTGCGTATCTTTTAGCCAGACGAGGGGAGAGCGTTTGTCTTTGATGACAGCCGCCAGTTCCTGGCGGGCTTCGGGGTAGTCCTGCCAGCTAATATCTGGCTGCGGCGTAAGCAACCAGTCTAACTTAGAAGGGATGTAAAAGGAGTAGTGCTCCAGGGTTGCTAAGGCACGGAAAGGAAGGTGAAATCCCACGACGCAGTCTTGATTCAGGGGAGAGATATCCAGTTGTTGCCCGTAAGGAAGAAACAGTTGGGCCTTGAAGCACAGCGACTGTTGCAGCTGCTCCGGCTTTAGCTGGTAGCGGTTGAGGTACCCCCGGGCGAGCGGGGTGTATAGCAGGGGGAATTGTCGGGTATGGAGCTTCGCTAGCTTATAATGCAAATGATCATTACGGTTTGGCCCGATCCAGCGGGCAATGGGGTCTGAGTAGGTAGTCAGGGTATCGAGCAGATAGAACTTATAGGCGACCTCGAGGTGGATCGGCGTGCCGTTGGCAACGTACAGGGCATCGATTTCGCCCACGGTTATTTTCCCATCCTGAATCTGCAGATTATCGGTTAGCCAGTTTACGGAGGGGGATAATTGTAGCTGGTGAAAAACGAAGGCTTCCACCAGTTTACCCAGCCGGCGTGGTGCAAAGGAGACCTCGGTTGGAGGGGGGAGTGGTGTCAGGGAAAGCTCAATCTGCTCGTAAGGAGATACCTCGGTGCCTTGCCACAGGGGAGGAGTGGACAGGCAATCGAGGTAGCGGCGGGTGGTTTGTTGATCCATGGATTGTCGAAAGTACGAACTACCTTTGGGGCAAAAGAATATGGCATCCTTTGGGGAATTAGGCGTCGATAAAGCGTACGTAAAAGGGCTGAAAGAACTTGGCATCATTCAGCCGACGGCTATCCAGGAAGAGGTAATTCCCATCCTGCTGAAAAATAAAACGGATCTGATCGGTCTGGCGCAGACCGGGACGGGTAAAACGGCAGCCTTCGGGCTGCCACTGTTGCATGCCATTGATGCCAGCAAACCACAAGTACAGGGCCTGATCATAGCGCCTACCCGGGAGCTGGTCCAGCAAATTCAGAAGCAGTTATTCCGATTCACTAAATACGTGGAAGACCGGATCTTCGCCGAGAGCGTTTACGGCGGAGAGCGAATCACCCGGCAAATTAAAGCACTGCGCCGACCTACCCATATTGTTGTGGCAACACCCGGACGCTTGCTGGATCTAATCGAGCAAGGGGCCGTCGATATAAGTAATGTACACACCCTGGTGCTGGACGAAGCCGATGAAATGCTTAGCATGGGCTTCAAGCAGGACTTGAACCAGATCCTGAAGTACAACCGGAAAAAACGTAATACCTGGTTGTTCTCCGCAACGATGCCGCCCGAGATACAGCGGATCATCAAGACCTATATGTCACCCAACGCCACCCGCATAGAGGCGAACCGCAAATCGTTAGTTAACGAGAACATCTCTCACCACTACGTGACGACCATCATTAAGGAAAAGCCTAACCTAATTGCGAAGATGCTTTCGAAGCGTGAGGGGGAGCGCGGCATTATTTTTTGCCGCACCAAAGCGGGGACGAAGGCGTTGGCCAAACAACTTCAGGAAAAGGGCTTTTCGGTTGGCGCCCTGGAGGGAGATATGCAGCAACGGGAGCGGGATAAGGTGATGCGTGCCTTCAGGAAAGAGCGCATTCAGGTGTTGGTCTCGACGGACGTATCCGCCAGGGGGATTGACGTCAGCGACCTTTCTTTTGTCTTGCACCACCAACTCCCGGAGCACCTGGAATACTACACCCATCGCAGCGGACGTACGGCACGTGCTGGGAAGACAGGCCAGTCGATAGCCCTAGTGCTGGGCAATGAAATCAATAAGGTGCGCAACATCGAAAAAGCGCTGGGCATCCGTTTCAAGGAAATGGCTATGTAAGCGTTCAAAGCCTCTTGGCTTTGGTTTAGCTTGGCGACACCGCCTGGTGCGCAGCACCCGGTAGCGGTTCAACGCGCTTGAAGTTCAGAATATCTGCCGAACCCACCCCGACGGCAACTACCGTATGCATCGCTTGCTCAACGGTGCAATCCAGGTAAGTAACCAGGTGCTTTGGCACGTGGTAAACGCAGCCATTTGCCGGGTTTGGAGCGGTAGGAACAAAAACGGTAACAATGCCGGAGGGGTGTTCGTCGGTCACCAAACCCGTCATCAGGACCCCCGTGCCGTAGGCATCGATCAGCACGACATCGCTAAAAGGCGTCTTTTCGCGCTCAACAAAAGCTTTTACGGTATCCCGCAGGGTCCCGTAAAAGGGGATTTTATTGAGCACGTTCTGTTCAATCAGAATGAAGTTGCGTTTCCCCTGGTGCGAGTTGACCGAGATGCCCACAATAAAAAGAACCAGTAAGAGGAGTACGCTGGAGATCAATCCGACGATCAGCCCGCTGTCATCGGAAGAGAATCCAAGCAGGCCCGTAAAGGGCTGCAGCAGCGAAGCCGCAATGCCCAAAACAAACTGTAGCGCTAAAAAAAGAATACCAAGGGGAAGTACAATAATCAAGCCCCCGACAATTGTGCTAAGGATAAATTCCTTCCAGGTGACTACCGGAACCGGTTTCGGACTGTTGGGTGTTGCAACTTTCATGGTGGCGACTTTATTGGAAAACTCTAAAAAAAGGCCCGATGTTCTTTCCAGTGAGGCTTCCCTGCGATAATGCCCGGCCTAACCTGTACCTTACGCCGGCTGAAACTATCGATTACATGCCTGATTATGCAAATATCCGTCCCGGAGAAGCACTCGATTGGATGGCGCTGGAGACTTATCTCCGCGAACACCTTCCCAGTGCTATAGGGGAGTTCTCCGTCGCCCAGTTTCACGGAGGGCACGCTAACCTGACTTACCTCATCCGGTTCGGCGAGCAGGAATTGGTGCTGCGGCGCCCGCCCTTCGGGAAGATCGCCCCCGGGGCGCATGATATGCGCCGGGAATACAAAATCCTCTCCGCGCTCAATCCGCACTTTGCACCCGCGCCCCGCGCCCACTTGCTCTGCACGGACCACGGCATCATTGGCAGTGATTTTGTGGTGATGGAGCGCCGCAGTGGTGTCGTTATCCGCACCGAATTGCTGCCGTGCTTTCAGGATATGCCCTCCGCCAAAGACCGCCTGACTGACGCCCTCATGCAAGTCTGTGCCGACCTCCACCTGGTGGACGTTGATGCTGCCGGCCTCAACGACCTCGGTAAACCGGAAGGCTTTGCCGCGCGGCAATTGCGCGGCTGGGAGAAACGCTGGCACCTCAGTAAACTGGAGGATGATCCTAATATGGATTACCTCTTTGCCACCCTCGCTGCAGACGTTCCCGCCCCCCAGCGCGTCAGCATTGTCCACGGAGACCTTAAGTTTGATAATTGTCAGTTCCAGCCGGATGACCCCGATCGGGTAAGTTCGGTTTTCGACTGGGATATGGCTACTCTCGGCGACCCGCTGATTGACCTTGGTGGCCTGCTCAGTTTCTGGCCTGACCCCCGTCTTGGTAAAATGCCTAAGGGCTTTTTGCAGGGCGACTGGCCCACCAAAGCGTACCTGAAAGAAAAGTACGCTGAGTTTTCCGGCCTCGACCTGAGCCGAATGCCCTGGTACGAAGCCCTGGCGTGCGCGAAAACAGCAGTCATTGCCCAGCAACTCTACGCCCGTTACGTCGCTGGATCCACCAAGGATGCCCGTATGGAAAAATTTGGCATGGCAGCTAAGGGCTTTGCTATGCTGGGCCGGGGAATACTCGGTTAGATATTCGGGCTTCCCGGCCTTCAGGCCGGGAAACACAATTAAATCTCGATCATGAATTTTCAGTACAACGATAAGACTAAGGACCTGCTCGCCCAGCTAAATGCTTTCATGGAGGCGCATATTTACCCCATTGAAGATGATTACCGGACGTGGACGGAAGCTCACCCCTGGCAGGTATATCCCGGTCTGGCAGATCTGAAGGCAAAAGCCCGCGCAGCAGGCCTTTGGAATTTATTTCTTCCCGAGGAGTACGGTTCCTTCAGCCCCGGGCTGACCAACCTTGAATATGCCCCCCTGGCCGAAGTCATGGGGCGGGTTCTTTGGGCAAGCGAAGTGTTTAACTGTAATGCCCCCGATACCGGCAATATGGAGGTACTGGCCAAATACGGCACCCCCGCACAACAGGAGCAATGGCTTAAGCCTTTGTTGGCGGGTGAGATTCGTTCGGCCTTTCTGATGACGGAGCCTGATGTGGCGAGTTCCGATGCCACCAATATTGAAACAAGTATTGTGCGGGATGGGGACGAGTATGTCGTGAACGGCCGCAAATGGTGGTCAACCGGTGCCATGAACCCCGAATGTAAGGTCTACATCGTGATGGGTAAGACTGACCGGACTGCCCCGAAACACGCCCAGCAAAGCATGATCATCGTGCCGGCAGATGCTCCGGGAGTTAAGATCGAGCGTGCGCTGGACGCATTCGGTACGCATGATAGTCCACTCGGCCACGCGGAAATCAGCCTAAAGAACGTACGGGTTCCCGCAGGGAACCTGCTGCTGGGAGAGGGGAGAGGATTCGAAATTGCTCAGGGCCGCCTGGGCCCCGGGCGTATTCACCACTGTATGCGCTTGATTGGCGCCGCCCAGCGCAGTCTGGAACTGATGTGCCGACGGGTAGCAGAACGGGAAGCATTTGGTCGCCCGCTGAGTAAATTCTCAAGTATCCGCCAGGATGTTGCCCAGTCACGTTGTGATATTGAACAGGCGCGCTTGTTGACGCTGTCGGCTGCAGATCGCATTGATCGGACGGGCATCAAAACGGCAAAAGACCTCGTGGCAATGATCAAAATCGTGGCGCCAACGATGGCGCAGAACGTCATCGATCGGGCCATACAAGCACACGGGGGCATGGGCGTATCGAACGCTCATACCCCCTTGGCTGCTTTCTGGGTTTATGCCCGTTGTATCCGCATTGCGGACGGACCGGACGAGGTCCATATGTTCCAGCTTGGCCGGGAAACGGTCAAACGGTTGTCTCGCTAGAAGAGTGTCCGGGGTTTAGCGGGCCAGCGGTTGCTTTCTCCAGTACTTTTTATCGACGAAGTAAGTTCTCCAGTAGCGGTGGGGCTTCCCCTTGATATAGTAGCACTTGCGCCGCGGGTCGACCTTATAGGTCGTGACGGTATTGGGGTAGTTGGGGTCGTAGGTATAGATTTCGACGTCCGTCTGGTATTCCCCCAAATCACCCTGGTAGCGACCAAGCTTATAGCCAATGGCCAGCACCTGGTGGCTGAAAGGACCGCGACCGGTGGTCTGCAGACCGATGGGAGCGGGCCGGCCGCTGTCAATAATGGCCATTAATTCTCCGAGACGGCCGGAGCCGGTTTGTAGTCCCCAGTTAAAGAACTCCTGATCGCGGCGGCCCCCCAGATTAGTGCCGATCAGCTCGCCCCATTTATCGGCATTATTGGCCAGGGAAATCATCTGCCGGTCGTAAATGTAGCTCTGCAGTGGTGTGCGGTCGCGCGGAAGGGTGCGTGTTGCGGGGATCGGCTGCCGGGCGTAGTAATAATCCAGCGTAGCGTAAACCATGCCACCACAAAGGCCCTTCGTTTCAATGTCTCCAACTACTTTATTGACGAATGTGTTGGCAAATTTGAAGCCATGGCGTGCTGGTTGGAAGCCGGTCATTTTAGCGGGCGCGGACGCAGGTGCCGTGGAACCCCAGATGAATTCCTCTACGCGGTTGTCTCCGGTAAAACGGACAAGTGGTTTACCGCTCTTAGTGAGCACCGTACGGCTGAATCCGGGACCTCTAAGCGATACCTTCAGGCGATCGACGTTCCAGTTGTCGCCGCTGAAACCGCCGCTGGCGGTTGTCTCGATGTTGATGCCGCGCACGCTGTGCGCGCTGCCGGAGATGGTCTTGGTCCAGGTGCGGGTGGTCCGGTCCGCCAGGCGGCGGCCCTGGTTAATGTTGCGGAGGGTTTCGCGGCGGCCATTGCTGTAGAGGACGACCACGTTGAAGTTGTCGTTCCCGCCGCGCAAATCGTCATTGCCGGTCGTTAACTCGATGGTGATGAAGGTTGGTGCATCCGTAGTAGCTGCCGAAATGGCAGTACTAAACAGGAAGCTCAGCAACAGGAAAGAAAGGAAGCGTGTCATGGGATATATGTTGGGGCTGAAAGCCTGCAGCGGGTGTCGCCAGCTGTAGTTTGGCTGCCAGCCAGTTCAAAAGGTTGGTTGCTTCTTCATGACACTGAACTACATGTTGTTACACCTACCTGCCCACAACCCTTTGTTCCCTTGCGTTGTACTGCTGCTAACTAAGCTTTGTCATTATGCCCACCATCAACCTGCACCACGTCACCCTCATGTGTTCCGATCTGCAAGCCACCGCAGCCTTTTACCACCGGGAATTGGGGCTCGAACCTATTGATAAGGGAGCGCTGGATTATCCCGGTTGTTTCTTGAGTATCAACGCCAGTCAGGAACTGCACCTCGCAGAGATGGAGGATAATACACCTTCCTTTCGGGGGCATTTTTGCGTGCAAGTGAAAAACTTTAACCAGCTTTTTTGGCGCATGGAGGCACTCGGTATCCTCGAAGTTACCCCCTGGGGGAAGGTTCGGGAATTACCTAATGGCAGTATCCAATTTTACGTCCGGGACCCGGCAGGGAACCTGGTCGAATTAACCTCCTTTCCGGGTGACCGTGCCGGCATTGACCCGGCAATCTTCAAACACACCCTCTGGGGAGGTACTCCCTACGTTAGTGGTAGAAACGATGGTAGAAAGTATGATCCTGGGCTGTAGGGCTCAGGACTTCCGAATCTGATGAATTTGCTGGTGGCTGATGTCCGTTTACTCGTCCTCCGGAGACCACCTTATTGCCTTGTCTTTAATGACATTCGGAGCAAGAAACCTTAGGTAACTCAGGATTTTAAACAAGGCTTCTTCGTCCTCTTTACGCTTAGCCTGGGCTAAACGTTCGACAAAGTAGTCCTCCTGAACTGCCCGCAATTCGGGTACTTCGGCAGCCGCTTTCAGCGCTGCAGCATCCATCATCCGGTACTGGGACACTTCAATGTGTTCCAGCAGTGCCCAGACGGCGGCCTTTGGTTGCTGTAAACTGGGTAATAATAACCTGATAACATCAGTGGCTACTGTCGATACCTTGTCAAACCTCGAATGCAGCAGGTTGAGCAAGGGGGCTTCTAGTTTGACTGGTAGCCGGAAGTCCTCCACTCGCTCCGTCCTGAGGTATTCTTTGAGTTGCAGCAGCATGTTGCGGGCAACTCTTCCTTGGGCATCTGCAAAATGTTTCTCCAGAACAGCTTGGAATTCTTGGGGCGGCGTGTACAGCAACACCTCCCGCCAGCCATCACTTAATTTCTGGGGCCACGTTACCTGGGCATTGTCGATAAAGGCAGGGTCCTGTAAACGGAGATTGATTTCGCGCAGCGAAATAAAATAGTCATCAGGCCTGACCAGCTTAACCATATGCCGTAGCATGGTGATGGCAACGCCGTAGTGATCAACCGTCAGAAAGCGCGTTTTAAGGAGCTCCGTCGCAGCGGCAGGTTCGTGCTTGTACAGGCGTTTTACTGCTCCGAAGCTATCCTGCGGATACGCTGCAATGATCCGCTCCAGGGTGCTTTTAACCTTCGGAAACGGGAACTGATTGATAAGATGTATGTATGCATTGACAGAATGGCTGACCTTGTCCTGGTCTTCGTAAAGCGCCAGTACCCGTTCTACGGGCAACTTCAGCCGGGAATTCGCCAGGGTCGAGTAGATCTGTTTGGCGTAGGGAAGGTAACCTGGTTGCTCGAGTTCCCGGAGCAGAAAGTCGTTGCCTTCAGTGGTACGGGTTTTACCAATAGCGATAATCCATTCATCGAGGCGTAGCGGGGGAGCAAGGGGAAAAGTATCTAACAGCCAGCCCGCCGCAAGGCGGCGGAAAGGGAGGCTGAGTTTCTCCGCCGCAAACACGGTGTCTTTACGATTGAGGATCAGAGGAAACCGGGCCACCTTTTTGGCCACCCCCATCTTGATCCAGGCGTTCGCCCTTTGCCAGTGCTGTTGGGTTTCCACCTCGGCAAGTAAGTCAGCCTGGGCTACTGCTTTCTTCAGGTTCAGGTAATCATCGGTACGGTCCCTGAAGGCCTGCTGTACCGGTTTCAGATAGTCCGGCGTATCCTGCTCGAGCCAGATACCTAGCTCGATGAGATAGGGTAGCACAGGGAGCCAGCTTTCCAGGTGCTGGCGTAAGTCATCCGGATGGGTGTCGGGGTAGGTAAGTTTCAGGACAGCGGGGGGGAGGTCCAGGGTAGCACAAGTGATTTCGGAAACTTCCCCTGAAGTACTCAGGTTGAAATTGTAGGCGGCCGGGCCGTATGCGGTTGGAAGGGAAATGCTGTACATATACTCCGAGAGAAACCGCTTGAACCAGGCTTAAGTTGCTACCCACGTGGGGAATGTGCTGGCTAAGACTTATTTTACGGTCAGGAACCATCTCCCGAGTTGTGCAACACAACTCATTTCATCTAAACTATTCTCATTATGGGTATCCTTTCTTGGATTTTGCTCGGTCTTGTAGCCGGGGTTATTGCTAAGTTCATTCACCCGGGTAAAGATCCCGGTGGTTGGCTGATTACAATCGGATTAGGAATTGTTGGTGCCATTGTTGGCGGCTTTGTAATGAGCTTTGTTGGCTACGGTGGTGTTAATGGTTTCAATCTGTGGTCCGTAGTTGTTGCTACCCTTGGCGCAGTTATCTGTTTGTTTGCCTATCGCAAACTCAGCTAGAACCATCATATTCGTGCGCCCCTGCTCTGTCCCCTATGGCAGGGCAGGGGACACACCCCTGCTTCCCTGCGATTACGCCGAAGGGCTATTTTTTGCTATCCACGTCCGATATTTACTCCTCGGGCTCCCGGTTATTTTCCGTTGATCGGGATAACCTCCTCCTGCCAATCCAGGCATAACACCACACCATCATCAATGGTGATAAATAAGTGTTGATCTTCGGCCGCCGTTGTCAGATTGACCGCACTGTTGGGCGTAGGGATAGTTCCCTTGAGGTTGCCTTCCAGATCAGCTACGTAGACACCATCTCCTCCTCCAACGAGCAGTCGGTCTGCAGTTGTCAGCATGCCATCAGGAGCCCCTTCCTTTACCTCGAAACAGCATATCCCGGGGCATGATACAGCGCCGGTATCAGCATTAAACCGGTATTTCCAGACAGACTTTCGGCGGCTTAGCTGGATATCAGCGGCATGTCCTCCCTCATTACTGGTGTCGGAAACGAAGAGCACCTGCTCGTCAGGACTCAACGCCAAACCATGCGGCATTTCTAAGCCACAGCGGAAACAGTTCAGGTTGCCCGCGGCTGTATGAATGTAGAGGTTCGGCTCAAGTACAGTTGGAGGTTTAAACCCCTGCCGGAAGCCGTAGTCAGGGTCGGAAAAAATCAGGTGGCCCCGTCGGCTACGAATAACCTTATTGATGGAGTTGAACGGTGTGCCGGCGTAGTTGTCCACCAAAACCCTGCGGGTTTTGTCGGCGAGAGACAGCATCGCCACTGCTGCGGGCTCCTCACCATAGCCCTGTTCTGCGACCAACAGAGATTGCCCATCTTCGCTTAATCGCATGCCGTTGGCCATGCGTGCATCCTGGAGGAAGCATTGTGGAGTAGGACGGAAGTCGGGGTGTTGGCGTAGCGCCAACCAGATGTCATCACCGGGAAGTGCGCTAAAGTCGAGATACTCAATATCCACCCTGCGCCTTCCTTGCAGATGGGTCTTGGTTGCATAATAGAGCCGGCGCTGCCAGTCTACCCAAACGGGACCCTCGTGGGCATCGGCCGGGAAAAAGAAGGTGTTCTCCATGTGCATCTTACCGTTCTTAATCAGAGATAGTTCACCTTTTACAGCCGAAATTGGACATAGTTGGCATGAAATTGGACAAGAGTAACTGTGTAAGGATCCTGGCTGTTTGGGTCTTCTTCCCGCACGGTTCGCCTGATTTATCACCATGAGCGTCCCACTTCTCAACCCTCGCTTGCCTGCCGTACCTTTGCGCTATGCGCGCAAAAAAATCCTACGGACAACACTTCCTGACAAACGAACACTACGCTCACCAGATCGCTCATTCACTTGAGCTTACGGATCAGTACGACAAGGTGTTGGAGGTCGGCCCCGGCCAGGGAATGCTCACCAAGCATTTGCTGGAGCGGAAGGCAGATTTCACGCTAACCGTCAGCGAAGCTGATAAAGACATGGTCGCCTATATCCGGGAGCATTACCCGGAGCTGTCGGAGCGCATTGTAGAGGGCGATTTCCTCAAAGCAGATTTACGCAAGACCTTTGCGGGAAAGCCTTTTGGTTTGATTGGCAATTATCCCTATAATATCAGTAGCCAGATCCTTTTTAAGATGCTGGACAACTACGACCTCATTCCCGAAATGAGTGGCATGTTCCAAAAAGAAGTAGCTGACCGTGTCATTGCCGGTCATGGCTCCAAGACCTACGGTGTGGTGGGTGTTTTAGTCCAGGCCAGGTATACGGGAAAGCTGTTCCTGAACGTAGGTCCCGGCAACTTTAGTCCTCCGCCAAGGGTCGACAGCGCTGTTATCCGTCTCGTAAGAAGGGAGGAGCCGCTGGTCCCGGATGAAAATTGGGGACGTTTCAAACACATCGTAAAATCAGCCTTCGGAATGCGCCGTAAGATGCTGCGCAACAGCCTTAAATCTGCTTTTCCCGCAGCGTTGCTGGCTGAGGATCCGTTCTTTCAGCGTCGGCCGGAGCAGACAACTTTACAAGACTTCGTGGACCTCGCCAACCGCGAAGTGTAATACCAGCTGCATGCTGACTTACTCCTCGAGTAATTCGAGATTTTTGATGATGAACTCCAGTGGGCGATTTGCCCCCACAATGGTATCGCCATTAGAGGATACCAGACCCTCCGCTCCGTAGGCGAGGCGGGATGGTGTCAGGATGCGGATGCTGCCACCGGGCTTAGCCCGGGTGATGCCGAGGTTCCAGGCGTCAATCAGAGAGCCTACCACAAAGCGCAAGGGCTTGCCAGGCTTGCTTTTGTCCACCAGTGTACCGTCCAGGTAATAGGCTTCATAGGTGGCAGTGACAATGTCTCCGGTCTGGAAGTTGTCGTATTCTCCGGCTTTCAGGGTTTCATAGAAATACCCCTCATTATCCAGTACTACATAATACTGGTTGATGATCGCGCGGTCAATCAGCGCATTATGCTCAATCGCAATACGCGAGGTAGGCGGTAACTTGAAATCGATCAGCCGCGCTTGCTTCTTCGGGCGGAGATTGTCTTTTAAAGTAGGAGCGGCCACCGTTTGTGCCGACGGAGCATCGGGTTCGCTACCGCCACAGGCGGTTAGTAGGAGGAGTGGTAACAGGAGTCGTAATATCATCAAACAAGCGCTTAGTTCAGGAGGTCATCAGCTTTTTCATAAATGCGAACCAGGTCAGCTATTTTACCTGGCTTAAGTTTTTCGGCTTTGATGAAAGCACCAAGTTCCTTTTTGAAACCCAGATCGCCAGCCAGCCTTTTTGCACTCAGCACAATGGTCACTAACTCACCTTCCACCATGGCGAAGTGCAGGGATTTGGGACTGAAGCGCCGCAGGCGTACCGTCTTACCTACATCCTGCACGATTTTTTCGTCATTCTTTACTTCGTAGACCATAGTTGCGACAAGGTTGTCCCCTTTGTGGACAATCTGTGCGTACATGTCCCGAAACTTGGGGTTGATCCCCCGGGCGTACTTATCCTTCCCATTCGGCCCCTCAAACTCTACCCGAATAAAGTTCTCCGGCTGCAATTCCCGTTTCATACCGCCAATAATGAACTCGAACTGGCTGGTGAAGCCATTGAGGTTGACGGAGTCCAGGGGGTAGGCATTCAGTGTAATGTCGTAGACAATCGCCTTGCCGAATTTCTTGTAACGGTAGGGGGTGCCGCGGACTTCTGTGTAACGATCAGGGTCGACTTTCCGGCTCAGTTCGTACAGGTAGTCCATTGCCTCATCGGACAATTCAGTTTGGGCGCGGACGCCGGTGCAAAGTAGCAGGAGAAGAGCAGAGAAGAGTAAACGAATCATAACACCGAAAGCTTGGTCTGGGATAAGATGACGGCAAAATACTCAATTGCCGTTGGAAACCGTTAGGGTAACAATCTGTAAATGTAGACCCTGATGCCCCAATTCCGTTATCTCTTCTTCCCCTTTATCATTTGTTTAACCGCCTGTAACCCCGCACTTGAGGTCCGGGAGGAAACCGATGAAATCGGTTTCCGCAAAGAATATCAGGTCGACCCCGAAACCGGGCTCAAAAACGGGTACCTTCGGGAATATGACCCCCAGGGTGTCCTGTCGGTAGAGGAAAACTACCGGGAGGGAGAACTGGACGGCGAGCGTAAGGTTTTTGCGGAAAACGGACAGGTACTTGCCGAAGAGCATTACGCCATGGGAGCATACGAAGGGTTATATCGATCCTTCGACGAGTCGGGTAACCTGTCTATGACAGGGTATTACTCCGAAGGAGCAGCAAACGGCAAATGGCTATCCTACTACCCGGATGGTAGCATCAAAGCAGAGCTGACCTTCCTTAATAACGATACTGAAGGCCCCGTCCGGCAGTGGTATCCCGATGGTACCCCCGAGCTCAGTGGATTCTATGCTCCCGGCGTAGATTTTACCGGTAGCCTGATCCGCTACGACTCGTTA
>CAZTTF010000168.1:0-15864 GCA_964616365.1 uncultured Lewinella sp.
GCTACACGCCGATGGCTACCGCACCTCCTGGCCCTACCGCGACTGGGTGATCAATGCCCTGCAAGAGAATCTGCCCTTCGACGAGTTCGTCCGCATGCAGGTGGCCGGCGACCTCTACCTGGAGGCCAATACCCAAACCAGAATCGCTTCCGCCTTCAACCGGATGCATCCCATGACCGCCGAAGGCGGCGTGATCGGCGAAGAAATGCGCCTGAGCTACGTCTTCGATCGGGTAAACACGGTTGCTACGGGCTTACTGGGGCTTACGATGGACTGTAGCCGCTGCCACGACCACAAATTTGATCCCCTCAGCCAGTCTGAGTATTACGGCTTTTCGGCTTTCTTCAATAACTTCAATGAGTTGGGGATGATCGGCGACGACGGTGACTTCGGCCCCTACATGCTCTTGCCCAGCCCGGAAACCGAACGGACACTCTCCGAATATGACTTCCGCATCAGTGAACTGGATGCCGAACGGGCCGCCGTGGCCGTCGATGCCGCCGGTCTGGAAGCTTTTTTGCAGCGGAGTGGAACTGCTGCCCCCGCTCCTGATGACCACCTTCCGCTGGACAAAGCCGTGCGCAGCAGCGACGGACGCCGGATTGATCGCTTCGCCTGGTCGACGGCAGACCTGGAGATCGTTGCGGACCCGGAGCGCGGACAGGTTGCCGCTTTCGACCATCCCTACGACGATATTTTCCTTGATCAGGGCTACGGACAGTACGGTGCGACCGATGCTTTTTCAGCAAGCATCTGGCTGAAAACAGTTAAGCGTGACAGCAGTAAGGAGCAGGGCATCATGGGCACTACCGGCAATAAAAACCAAGCCTGGAGAGGCCATGATCTTTATCTGGACAGTGAGAACAGACTAAATTTCCGTTTAATCAGGGTATGGCCCGACGATGCGCTGCACGTGCGTACTACGGATAGCCTGACCACCAATACCTGGCACCAGGTAGGGTTTACTTACGACGGTACGGGGATGGCCAAAGGCATCCGTCTTTACGTCAACGGTGAAATGCCCGACCAGCACGTAATGGTCGACAAGTTGCTGGGAGATACCTACCCCGGAAATGCCGCGCAGCGCGCGCAGGGCGTTGGAAGAAAGTTGCGACTTGGGCAGGCCTACCGGGCCTTCACTGGCGAGAACGGTATCTTCAAAGGCTATCTTGATGATCTCCGTCTGTGGGATCGGGCACTGACCGCCACCGAGATGCTGCGCGTGGTAAAACCTTCGGCCAAACCAGACCGGAACGCCGCCAGCCAGCATCTACTGGTTTCCCACCCTGCTTACGAACGGGCCACTGCCACTTTACGGACGGTCAAACAGGAGCAACTGGTGATGCAGGACACCCTGTTGCGGCTCATGATCAGCGAAGAAATGGAACAGCCCCGACAGACATTCCGTCTGGACAGGGGCGCTTATGACGCGCCGCAGGAGGAAGTTTTTCCAACCACCCCGGGAGAAATTTTGCCCTTCCCCGAGGATTTTCCGGCCAATCGTTTGGGCCTGGTCGAGTGGATGTTCCTGCCGGAAAATCCGTTGACTGCCCGCGTCGCCGTTAACCGCTACTGGCAGTTGATTTTCGGGCAAGGCATTGTCTCCACTCCCCACGATTTTGGTAGTCAGGGCGCTTTACCCTCGCATCCTGAGCTGCTTGATTACCTGGCGACACGCTTCCGCAATTCGAGCTGGGACATCCGCGTCTTACTTCGGGATATGGTCATGTCTGAAGCCTATCGCCGAGATAGCCGGGCGAGTCCGGAGCAGCGCGAGCTTGACCCTGATAACCGGCTGTTGGCCCGCGGCCCATCGGGCCGCTTGCCGGCGGAGATGATCCGGGATAATGCCCTGGCTGCTGCTGGTCTTCTGGTCCGGAAAACGGGTGGACCAAGTGTGCGTCCCTACCAGCCTGATGGCTTGTGGATTCAGGCAAATAATTTTTCGCAGGCGCTGTTGCGGTACCGCCCCGACGAGGGAGATAAACTTTATCGACGCAGCATGTATACCTTCATCAAGCGTACCTCTCCGCCGCCGTTTATGACCAATTTCGATGCCTCAGGGCGGGATGTGTGTGCGGTGAAACGCTCAACAACGAACACGCCTTTGCAGGCACTGAATTTGTTGAATGATCCGCAATTCGTTGAGGCGGCACGGGTGCTCGCACAGCGGGTACAGCAGGAGGTTCCTGCGCCGGAGGATCAGCTGGCACGGGCTTTCCGACTGGTGGCGGGGCGTACTGCCCGACAGGAGGAGGTCGCGGTGTTACAGTCTTTGTATGCGGAAGAATTGTCACGATTCATGGCCGACCCTGCGGCGGCGGATTCCCTGTTGTCCGTAGGCGAATATCCTTTCCCGGAATCCTTGGATCGCACCCGAACGGCCGCCCTTGCGAGTGTCGGGAATATGCTCCTGAGCTTTGATGAGGCCTACGTGAAACGGTGAGGGAGTTGGCGCGCGCGCAAGTCAAGTAGTCGGAGTAGTCAAATAGTCAAGTAGTTTTTTAGTCAAATAGTCAAGTAGCAGGGCTCGCAGAGTAAGAGCGGAGGTCGTCCAACGCGTTGTTTTGGCCTGGCGTAGCCGGAAAAAACCTCGTTTGACGACTCGAAGCCTTGAAAAAGAGTATACTTTGCGATTGCCTTGAGTCAAATAGTCAGCGTAGTCAATTAGTCAAGTAGCCATGAGCAATTGCCATAATTATCAGGAGATTCACTCTCGTCGGGACTTTCTCAATAAGCTTGGGATGGGCCTTGGGGCCATGAGCCTATCCGCTTTGATGAATCCACTCGGAGCTGCTTCAGGGGCGCGGACGCTGGAGCAGGGAATGGTGGAACGGGCAATGTCTGCCGGGATCATCCCCCGCGCAAAGCGCGTGATCTACCTCTTTCAATCCGGTGGGCCTAGTCAACAGGATTTATTTGACTACAAGCCAAAACTCCGCGAGATGCACGGGGAGGAATTGCCCGCCAGCGTGCGGGCGGGGCAGCGGCTAACGGGAATGACCTCTGGCCAGGGATCACTTCCGCTGGCAGGTTCTGTTTTCGACTTCAAACAGCATGGGGCTTCGGGTAAATGGCTAAGTGATCGTCTGCCTTATCTCGGCCAGGTGGCCGACGATATCTGTTGGATCAACAGCATGCACACTGACGCCATTAATCATGATCCGGCGGTGATGTTTTTACAAACGGGAAGTCAGTTTCCCGGAAGACCAAGCATGGGAGCTTGGGCGAGTTACGGCTTAGGGAGCCTGAATGAGAATTTCCCGGCCTTTGTGGTACTCCTTAGCCGGGGTACTAACGGCGGTGCCCAGCCGCTGTACCCACGGTCCTGGGGATCGGCCTTTTTGCCGAGCCAGCACCAGGGAGTCCAGTTCCGGGCGGGTCTGGATCCGGTATTGTACCTCAACAATCCGGCAGGTATCAGCGCCGGTGCCCGGCGCAGCCAACTCGACCGCCTCCGCGAGCTGCAGGAACTGCAGCGTGCCGAAAGCCAGGATCCGGAAATTGACGCCAGAATAGCCCAGTACGAAATGGCCTTCCGGATGCAGACTTCCGTGCCCAACCTGATGGAGGAGCAAGAACCAGATTACATCTACGATATGTATGGCCCGGACAGCCGTAAACCGGGGACCTACGCCGCAAATTGCCTGTTAGCCCGCCGTCTGGTAGAGAAAGATGTTCGCTTCGTTCAGCTTTATCACCGGGGCTGGGATGCCAACGGGAATGCCCCCGGCGTAGTACGCAATCAGGCCATGGATACAGATCAGGCGCGTGCCGCACTGATCAAGGACCTTAAACAGCGGGGCCTGCTAGAGGACACCCTCGTGATCTGGGGCGGAGAGTTTGGCCGAACGGCTTACAGCCAGGGCAAGCTAACGGCTACGAATTACGGCAGAGACCACCACCCACGTGCCTTCAGCATGTGGATGGCCGGAGGCGGAGTGAAGCCCGGTTTGATCTACGGAAAAACGGATGATTTCAGTTACAACATCACCGAGCATCCAGTACACGTACATGATTTTCAGGCGACGGTGTTGCACCTGCTTGGTATCGACCATGAGGCACTTACCTTCAAACATCAGGGGCGTCGTTTCCGGTTGACGGACGTGCACGGGAAGGTGGTGAGGGATTTGTTGGCGTAAGGAATACATTTTTTTGTACCAGTAATTTCAGGTAGCACTTCAACATCGCCTAAATTGTGCCATCAACCTACCTTATTTTGAGAAGCTTAATCTTCCTTAGCATTTTAGCATCATCCTTGTTGTCGTTTGGGCAATCCCATGTAATTTTTGAGCAGAAAATTGAAATTGCAAAACGTGGAAGGGCCAATCTGACGGATCACTTCGTTTTGATGCCTAATTCGATCCTCGGTCGCCAGCAAGTGTTAGACGTTAGTTTTTCCACAAAACCAGACCTTATTATTAACAAAGAGGATGGATATCGTTTGAAATATGAGGTTGAAACACTTGAGGGTATAAATAATTTAGTGGTTGGTTCAGAGCTTATTCTGCAAAGGAATGATTGGAATACTGCCAGTACTAGACAAGAGCCTGTGAAAGTTTGGGATGGTGTTTCATACTTAGCAGCTGATGCAAGAGTTCAATCAGATGCCTACAGGATTAAAGGTATTGCCAGCAGCCTTGTTGGTAGGACCAGAGAGGAGACGGTCAGAAACATTTTTGCCTATGTCGTGGATACTCTGGAATATGATAATTCTTTAAGAGAAGACAGAAGTGCTCTTTTGGCGCTACGGACTGGTAGGGGAGATTGTACAGAGTACACTGAATTGATGATCGCATTATGCAGGGCTAATCAGATACCTGCTCGATATGTAAACGGATTTGTTGCTTCGAGAAACTACGATGATAATCCGCGTCACAATTGGGTGGAAGTTTACTTCGAGGTACATGGCTGGATTGCTTTCGATCCTACATTTGCTGATGCGGAAAACTCGTTGACGACTTTCGATAAGATGGAAAATCGGTACATCATTGTATCCTTTACTCGGGAATCACTCAGTGGCTGGCGGAGTTTCTCGCCTAATTCTCCGACTAAGTATGCTTACCGCACCAGAAACAAGTTTGCGGGTGAAATTGCCCGGATTCGTTCCTTGGTTTACAGTGGTTCTCTAGATGAAGCGGAGTTGCGATTAGATACACTAGTTACCCAGCAAATTGCCGACAACAGGGTGTATATGCTGCAAGCTATGGTAGATATGACTAAGGGGGCGATGAAAGATGCATTATCTGGTTTACAACGTGCGCTAAAGGCGTCCTACTTTGAAGAAGAGAAGAATCCTGTTTACATCAGGTTGGCGGCTTACTACGCCCAGAGTGGTAACGAAGAAGCTGCAATTAACACTTTGAAGAGGGTGTTTGGTGGTAGCTACCACGTAAATCAATACGACTTTAGGTTCCTGACCGAGAGTTCGCTTTTTGAGCCAATTGAAGATTTACCATACTTTCAGCAAGTAACATCAGATGTAATAGATAAATTTTATTACAATATTTCCTCAGTTTCAGATTACGATTATTTCCTGGATGGTTGGATGAGGTACATAACCCACGATTGTACTTATCCTGAAGAGCTTTTACAATTTCCGATTAAATATTTGACACGCGATCAAGTCTTGAAACAAAAAATTAAGGTCGTCAAATCAGAGAGCGAGTATTTGAACTATGTGGTTCAGTTCAACCCCGAGGGACTTGTAACGAGCGTAGATGTATCGTACCCGCTTGCTGGAGGTATTCATAATTTAATGGTTTTTCACTATGATAAGTCTGGTAAGGTCAGGGAGAAGGAAATACATACGATTAATAAGAATGAGCTTGATACAATTGCTTTAACTTCAATATTGTTTGATTATGATAATTCCTGCCTGCTTTCCATACGCCTAAAAAGTGATGGGAAAGCTACTCCAGATACTTTGCTGGAATTTGTAAAGTACCCTGATTTTTTTCTTGTCCGAACGCTTGGTGGAGGTGCCATACTCGGTACCAGAAATAAGACAAGTAGACTATTCTTTGACGAAAAGGGCCGTAATCGACGTTTATTCACTCAGGCAGGTCGGGACACCGTAGCTTTAGAATGGAGATATGACGATGGTGGCAGAAGCGTGACTGATTTAGTGAATGGTAATAAGCAAAGTCACAAGATTTATGATAAAAACGGAGAAATAAGTGTACATGAATATGGAAGTTATGTCACTGAGTATACCTACCATAAGTCCGGGAGATTAATTGGCGAGATCGTGCGTTCGCCTTATGGTGAGAACACCTTTAAATACAAATACAACGGTAAGGGCTTGGTACGGGAGAAGACCAAGAGGGGCGGAAGAGGAGGATTGACAGTGGTTGAAAGCTTTGAGTATGAGTACTATTGAGGCAAAACAGGAAGCAAGCTTTAGAATTACGGCCCCTTAGCGTGATTTTTGCTAGTTCCCTCTTCGTCCACACGGCTTAAACCATATGAGCACAATTGTGAGCTACCATTGCGGCGCAGCCGTGACGATTATATATAATTGGGCCAGTCCCGGGGCATGCGCTGCGTGAAGCCGAGGTGCGCGACGAGGGGCCTCAATATAGCACAGACCTTAACTAAAGAGGGCATTAGGTTATCTCCTCAGTAGAAGCTACCAGTTCCCGCTTAGGGGTGCTAACCAAATCCCACCGCTTAGCTGCACCGAAAAGCACACCGCTAAAAATAAGGTTAGCTGCCAGGCTCATGCCGAAGAAGGGGAGTGCGGCCACGTAGCAGGCGATAAGTCCTGCTAAGGTTTTTGGGTACATCATTCCGCCGGCCCAAACCCCGAAGTTGGAAAGCAGGAAGAAGATTACCGAGGCGCCCACTGCGGCGCCGCCAATACGGCCCCAGCTCAGGCTGCTGTTGCGTAAAACACCCATGCCGAAAAGGACCATCAGGGCAACTCCGCCGTAAATCCAGAGGTCAATTCCCCAGTAAAAGCCTTCAAAATACTGGGCGTAGACGACGTTGTTCAGCACCAGGTCACTCAGGTAGAAAGCGAGCAGCGGTAACAGGATGGCTAACCAGCGTTTGGGCAGGGCCGCGGCACCAAAGAGGGCCATTGCTCCTACGGGTACGAAGTTGTCGGGGTGGGGGAGCAGCCGCGTTGCGGCTGCCACCAATACGAGGCTGATGATAAGGGGGAGCTTGGTACTGGTGTTGGGCATTTTTGATGAATTTGGCACAAAGATAGAAAGGATGGTTTGTTAACGGTTAGTGATTGTTCCTTTTTGAGGGAAGGGTGAAGGTCTAAGTCCGCGGCAAAATTCTAACTTTGCCGTTCAAAATAAAACTGACTATGCGTCTGCTGACACTACTACTTACGAGCCTTAGCCTCCTCTTCTTTTCCGCCTGTGGCGGAAATGATACTGCGGGAGGTACGACTACCCAGGAAGAATTTCCGGTTGGTCTGACCTTGCTTACCTGGCGCTACCTGCCGCAGGATGTACAGATCATTGAAGACTTTGAGCGTCGGTACCGGACCAAAATCAACGTGGTGGTTAAGCCAATGCGCGACATTGTTGCTGCTGCCCAAAATGGTCAGACGCCTCAGGCTGACGTGCTGTTCGTACCGAGTATCGAAGATGCTACCCGCTTACGGGGCTTTAATGTATTGCAGCCCTTCTTTGTGGATGCCTTTACGCAGGGAGAAGTGGGGGACCGTTACCTGGACAACGAAGGCTACTATGCCGGCCTTACCAGCTGGACGATGGTGTCTGTCTACAACCCCAAAGCCGTAACGCTCGAAGAGGCTAGCTACTACCGCGGTATGGTTTCGGCAGCAGCTCGTGGTGTCAGAATTGGCGTTGCGCATCCCGATAGTTCCGGGCTCGCCGGGGTAGTGGCAGGTCTAAGCGCCAACATCAATGAGCCCGCAGCGGCGCTGTGGGCCAGGGCTATGTACACCAAAGCCACGGGAGGGCTTTTTGGTAATGACCTTAACCAGATGGACCGGATGTTAGCCGGAGAAATCGATATGGCATTCGTCTCCTCTGGAGCAGCCACCCGTTGGTTCCTCAACGGTGACCCTCAGCATTATGATGCCGGACGGCTCTGGGAGGTAGCCGTGCCACATACTGAAGCGACGGACCTCAATTTCTTCAACATGACCTGTGTTACCATGCCGGCAAATGCTCCGAATCGTAACATGGCAATGGCTTTCATTAACAGCCTTTACAGCAAGAATATCCAGCAGAAATTGACCGACTCCTGGTTTGAATTCCCTTGCTACGCCTTCGGAGAAGCCAACAACTACCTCTACAACTACAAAGGGAACATTGGCACTAAAGTACCGGCAGAGACGATTGAAGGCGCTATCCCCGTAGGCTGGGCGCTGATCAACCAGGCCGCTGGGCTTTAATCCGTCGCTTGTATTTATACTCCCCTCGGCCACCCCAGATGATTTTTGACGGACGCTGTTTGCCCCCTGCTGCGTTAAAAAGCCTCGTCACAAATTTCACCTATGGTGACCGCGGGGAGCATAGCTACCAAAACTGGCAGCTTCTCTTAATATCGAAGAGGAAATTACAACGTCCGGGCTACTCGTCTGGGTAATCACTTTTAGATCCGCGTCGTTTTATAACGTTTATTTAAAAGTGATTACGAGAGACCTCGAGTGGAGGAAACAGGCAAATTTGATACCTTGCGTTCCGTTCCGGTAGATGAACAGGAAGAGGCAGACCTTGTTTTCTCCTTAGCTCCCGTGAGCATAACATTGCACCTGCGTTCCCGCCAGGTAACCATATCACGTCCGTGGCCATTAAGGTGGCGCGGAAAATTGAATTTAAATTCCCCCTAACCATGCGTTTTAACCTGCTGTTATCGCTTTGTTTTCTCCTGTCCATCAGCCTTGCGGCTCAACCTGAGCGTTGGCAGCAAGCTGGTAAGTACGAGATGGAGATTGACATGGACGTCAAGAAAAACCAGTATGCTGGTAAGCAGACCTTTGCTTACACAAACAACTCTCCCGATACTCTGGATAAGGTTTTCTATCACCTGTACTTCAATGCTTTCCAGCCGGGAAGCATGATGGACGTCCGTAACCTCACCCTCCCTGATGCTGACCGTAGGGTAGGAGACCGGATCAGCAAGCTTAACGATAAAGAGATTGGCTACATCAAGCCAACCATGCTGATGCAGAATGGCAAAAATGTTAGCTACGAAGTTGTTGGTACCATCCTCGAGGTGAACCTCAACGAGCCGATTTTACCCGGAACTACCCATACCTTCAAAATGGAATGGGACGCTCAGGTGCCGCTGCAGATTCGTCGTTCAGGACGGGACAACCGTGAAGGCGTACGCTTCAGCATGGCGCAGTGGTACCCCAAAATGTGTGAGTACGACTACCAGGGCTGGCACGCCAACCCCTACGTTGGCCGCGAGTTTTACCACATTTGGAGTGATTTCGACGTCAAAATCACCATTGACAGTGACTACGTAGTTGGGGGCACTGGCTACCTCCAGAACGCTGACGAGATTGGCCATGGCTACGCACCAGACCCCGCCAAGCGCGGCAAGAAAGTGACCTACCACTTCGTTGCACCAAAAGTTGGCGACTTCATGTGGGGCGCAGACCCAGATTACAAACACATCACCTTTGTGCGCTCAAACGGAATGAAGATGAACTTCTTCTACCAGCCTGGCGAGAAGACCACCACCAACTGGGAAAACCTGCCCAAGGTGATGGATGAGGCGTTCACTTACATCAACGCTCACTACGGAAAATACCCCTACAAGCAGTACAGCTTTGTCCAGGGTGGTGACGGCGGTATGGAGTACCCGATGAGCACCCTGATTACGGGAGAGCGCAGCTTCCCCAGCCTCGTTGGCGTTGCTGTGCACGAGTTGATGCACAGCTGGTACCAGCACCATATGGGGTCAAATGAAGCCCTGCACTCATGGATGGACGAAGGATTCACCAGCTGGGCGAGCAGCGAGGTGATGAACCACCTGCGGAAGAAAGGCCTCGTTGGAGGTGACGTACAGGATAACCCCCATACCCGAACTTACGCTGGCCTGCGGGCATTCCGCCAATCCGGCCGCCAGGAAGCCCTGAGCGTGCATTCAGATCACTTTGCCACGAATTCCGCTTACGGTGTTGCCGCTTACACCAACGGATCCGTTTTCCAGGAGCAGCTTCGCTACATCCTTGGTGAAGAAGCCCACCAGGAAACACTGCTGCGTTACTACCATGATTGGGGATTCAAGCACCCTAACCCGAACGATTTCATTCGGGTGGCAGAAAAAGTGTCTGGCCTCGAACTTGACTGGTACAAAGAGTACTGGGTGTACACCACCTCCTACGCTGATTACGCGGTGAAAGGCGTAAGCTCCGGTAAGAAAAACGCGATTGTTGAACTAGAGAAAGTTGGTCGTATGCCCATGCCGGTGGAGGTGCTCGTTACGCTGCAGGACGGCACCGAGAAATGGTTCTACACCGCTCCGCGCATCATGCGCGGCACCAAGGAAAAGCCTGCCTACGCAAGCAACTGGACGGTCCTGGAAGACTGGCCATGGACCAACCCTTCCTACGAATTCTCGCTGGATGTTCCTGCAACCGACGTGAAGTCCGTAGAGGTTAACCCTACCGGCCGGATGTTCGAAGACAATATCGACAACAACAAGTGGGAAAAATAAAGTAAACCTGGAGAGCAGGCGCTTCTGCTCGTCAAGACATTACTCTCACGTCAGGTTTGGACGAGGTAGTAATGCAAGTTACTGACGAGCATGCGCTAATCTCCCGTGGTCCTCAAGTCTGTTGTTCCTTTAATCTTTTAGGCAGTCAAGACCGTCTACTAGGCTAAAAACTAACGGACGGAATAAACCCCACAGAAGGGTTTGGTCCACTCCTACAAGAAGGACCCAGGGATCATTGCCAAACTTCGTTTTAGTAAAGAGCAGGGTGCGTTAGCCGGCGGGATCTCCCGAAAGCTAACGCACCCTTTTTTGTTGGAGAGACTGGGCGGGGCCGCAGGTGCCGGGGTGGGGTTTTGAGAAACATAGTTGTACGTATATATACATATGTACGTCCTGGCTCCCCAGTCAATAGTCGCTTCTGGCGAAGCACTACGTTCAAAAGCAGCTTATTCCACTCGAAAAGTGCTTTGCTGGGTGAACGGGGTGCCATCGCTACACAGCCCTTCAATCCAGACGAGGTAGTTGCCTGATTTATCACCGGTGTGGAAGTTGAGTTGGGTGACCTCCTGGTTGACTACGAGGTCTGGCTTCCAGAACAGGGTGGTACGAAAGTCAGCTGGTGCTGACGTTGGGGTGATGGTGGCATAGTCAGGGCTGTAGAAGGTGCGAGACTGGTAATAGCCCGGGTGGCGGAGGCTTTTCATCCCCGGGTTCGGGCGCGTTATCTCACTCGGAGCCTTACTGACAAGTTGCACTACGACGCCATCATCGGTATAATGGAGAGAGAATAAGCCTTCTAGTACGTCGACTACGGCGATGTCGTCAGGGTTGATGTTGTTGATGACTGATTTAGGGACGATCTGTCCGTCAAGGACTATAATCGGGGCTGTAGCACCAGAAAGTCGTCCAAGCAGCAGGGTAGGCTCTCCTCCTCTGCGAACGAAGTTCGCACCCGGGATCACCTTGGCAATTAACTCATAAATGTGCCCATTCCGGAAGTCGTCAAATTGCGGGTCATCCAGCCGGAACTTCGGGGTGCCCCCGAAATAGAATATGCCTTTTTCCTTATACCTCCTTTCAATTTCCTGTTCCCGCAGGCGGGCTTTATTCAGGCCTGTGGTTACGGTAACTTCGGCGAGGTCGATGGTCCACGGCAGTCCGGCTTCATCGCTGGAAGCAATTTCGTTGGTGACCGTGAAGGCATACCGCTTCAAGGCCTGGGGCTGATATACCTTGCTGGAAAAGGCATTGCCTGGCGTGTACGGGAATACGCTCAGATCTATCAGCTCGATATCCACGTACCGGTTTCCGGTACGCGTCATTTCTCCCTCTTTCCGCTTCTTACGCTGGCGGGCATTGAAGGTACTTGCTTGCAGCATGATGTCTACAGTGTCCTGAAAGGCAAATCCCTTAAAGAAGAAGATGCCGTCCTCCGCCGTAGTCATTTCGACCGAGGTAAAGTACCGGGGATCCATGACGTGCAATTGCACGTCTCCAACAATCGGCCGATCCTGCTCAAACTTGGTGATTTTACCCGCAATGCTCAGGCTTTCTTCCCGTCCGAAAAACAAAGTGGGAGGTTGGTTGTCCAATACGTCTTGCCAGGCAAATTTCCGCCAGCCATGAGTCAATAAAAGTAAGTCCATTAAGGTGTTGGTCTTGCTGTCGTTATAGGCAAAATACTGTTGGATATTGTTGATCCTACCCCTGAGGTCAGATTGCAAAAGCAGGTAGTTTTCGATGGTGAGTTTGTTCATTCCCTGGTCCATCGCGTCCAGGTTGTACACGCTCAGGGAGAGGTCCGCTACTGAGCTGTCAGGCAGTGCTTTAGCATTGATTTTGAGCGTTACCGGGGCTCTTTTTTCGTACTCCGCCTGATCGGTTTCCACGGCGATCAGAGGGGATGCCTGGGGATGCTTGTTGAATACTAATCTTTCGGCAGCCGGCCGTTGATCTTTATCAAAAACGGTAAAGTGAACGACGCCTGAAGGGATTGATGTTTTAGCAAGTTGTACCGTGTAACGATCTGCTGCTGGTAAAGCCTGCTCCAGGAAAACCTGGCCGCGCACGTGACCGACCAGCACTCCGCCGCCCAGCCCCTCGGCGCGGTTGGTGACCACTGATAGTCTAATAGCTGCTTCAGCGCGGCTGCTGGCTTTTAGCAAGGTTCCTTGCGGTAGCGCTGCTGGAAGTGGGAATTCCCTCTCGGTACCTTTACACCTTGCTTTCAGGGTGTAGTTTTTGCCCTGCTCAGGAAGGAACTTAAACATCCCCATGCCTTCGTTGAGGGACAGGAAGTCAATGATTTTGTTGCCATCCTCATCAACAATCAAGCCTGAAACCGAGATGTTTTCACCTGCATCATTCCTGGCCTGGAAGGCAACGGTAGACTCCAGATCGGCCACCAGGTGGCCACCTTCCGGGAAAATACGCACCGTAAATTGTTCGATTGAATCGCGAATACTTGCTGCTTCGCCCACTTGCTGGTCCAGCAAACGGATCTCTTTCTGGAAGAGGTATTCTTCCGGAAAGTTACGTTGGTACTGAGTGTAGGCACGGATCTCCCAGATGCCCGTAGTATCTCGGAGCGTCGTGGCGATATCAATGGCAGCGCTACCTTCCTTGACCTGGAGGGTATACGTCTTAGAGATGGTACCGTCGGGTTTTATCCAGTCTACGTAAACGACCGGAGTAGCAGCATAAGGTTGATGGCTTTGCCCATCAACAAGAAAGATCTTCCCCCAGATGGTTTCGCCTGGCGCGTAGAAAGGTTTGTCATGGGCGAAGTAGACTTTTTCCGTCTGGTATTGCTGGGCGTAGGCTGTTAGTTGATCCCCAATGCTTTGTGCGGTAATTATGGTGATGGTCCCAAAAAGTAAGGCAAAGATCAATATGGTACGCATGCGACGAAAATGTGGGGTGAGGGTAGGGTAATGAATTCCAGGTGTCACGCGGGAATCACGGTGTTGTCGATACAAGGAGGTAGTTATCGACAACGGGTAGCTAAAATTGATTGCGATGAATCAGGGTTATGCGAGCAACAGGCAACGAAGCAATGTGGTTTTTGCTTGATCGGAGAACACCTCCGTGAAATGACTAACGGAAGGCCTTTGGAGCGTCCCCTTGTCCGGACCAAAGCGCAGAAGACAGGGTTGCTCCAAGCGTCCAGCCTCGGCTTTGCGTGAGTCCGGGGAAAGATGATCAAATTGCTCTTTCTCCCGCAAACTTGGACTACTTTTGCGCCGCTCTGCCAGCCAGCAGACCATCAGGAGAAAATAATTATTGCCCCAAACCACGTTTCCTTTCCTCTCGGTATCGAAAAACCAGAGCCCCGTCCTAAAGACGTTGAGAGCGTACCCTTACCACATGAATATTTTACTGCTTACTAAGAAGTTTCCCTACCCATTGAAAGATGGTGAAAGCCAGGCAATACATGGCCTGAGTAAGAGCCTCGCAGAGTTGGGCTGTTCGGTAAGCCTATTAGCCATGAACACCTCCAAGCACTTTTTTTCCGGTGAGGAACTACCCCCGGCCATGGCGCACTACCAGGAGGTAAGAACGGTTGCCGTAAACAATGATCTGGGGCCGATAGACGCTCTGCGCAACCTTGTTCGGGGTACTTCCTACCACATCAGTCGTTTTGATCTGCCGGAGTACCATGCTGCCTTAGCTAAGTGGTTAGGAGAAACTACTTTTGATGTGGTGCAGTTGGAGACGCTCTATCTCTCTCCTTACGTTACCACGATCCGCAAGCATTCAACCGCTCAGGTAGTGATGCGGTCTCATAATGTGGAGCACGAGATTTGGGAGCGCATCAGTAGTAATATTCGTTTTGCTCCAAAGCGGTGGTACCTCCGCCACCTTACCACCCAGCTTAAAGACTACGAACGGCAGCAACTCAATCAGTATGATCTGTTGCTCCCTATCACGAAGCGTGACGAGAAGCGTTTTGTGAAGATGGGCTTTCGGGGAGAGCGTCACGTCCTCCCGATTGGTCTGGATACTCCCTGCGGAGAACCAACCTACGCCAGCTACCAGAAGCCACTAAGCCTCCACTTTATCGGCTCGTTGGACTGGATGCCCAACCTCGAAGGGCTGCAGTGGTTCCTTAACGACGTCTGGCCGGCTATTCACCGCCGTTTTCCGGAACTTAAGTTTCACGTTGCCGGGCGGAACATGCCCCCCGTGATCAGTGAGCTGGCCATGAAGAACGTCGTTATCCATGGCGAGGTAGAAAGCTCCTGCGACTTTGTCTCGGCTCACAGCATCAGCATCGTTCCGTTGCTTAGCGGCGGCGGGATGCGGGCGAAGATCCTTGAGGCCATGTCTCTCGGCAGGGTAGTGATCTCCACGTCGATCGGTCTCGAGGGCATCGAGGCTAAACACCGGCGTGATCTGTTTATCGCCGATACCCCGGATCAATTTGCTGAAGCCATCGCTGATTGCCTCCTGCGTGGACGAAAGCTGGAACGCATTGGCCGGGCAGCTGCCACGCGATTCCACAAGCGGTACGAGCGCAAAGTACTGGCAGAAAGGCTCTTGCAACAGTATCTACAACTGGTAAAGGATGCAGATCCGGTAATAGGGTAGTGTCGTCTTAGACCTAGAATAAGCCTCCCTAATCCCTCCAAAGGTGGTCTTAGGGGACGTATGCTATGCCCAAACGACTCGTTCTGGGGTTATTCAAGATGTAGGGTGTTCCGCCAGTCTTTATAAGGGATCCCGGAGGGATGCTGGCATAAATCGACCAGGCTTGTAGCGGCAGTACATGTACTGCCGCTACAATACTCGCCTGAAGGCGCCGTAATTCCTGGGGAATTACAAACGGAACACCCAATGCTAGATGGACGCTGGAGGAGCTCGACATTTACATTGATGGCGACATGGTCTCACCCGCTTGGAGGGCCTCCATCTTTCTCGTAACGACTAACGAGAGGTCGTCGGAGCGTTCTTTGCCCGGAGCAAAGCGTAGGAGACAAGGTCCCTCCGAGCATTTGGTCTCCGACTATAGTCAGTAACTTGCCTTATCGCCTTGTCCAAAGCTGGAGATAATAAACTAGCGCGCTATCTTACCTTTGCGCCATGCGTGTAATTTTTAAATATCTAGGCTGGGTTGCTGGCCTGTTGCTGCTCTACGTCGTCGGGATTTTAGCCTACGGGAGCTTTACGGACTGGGCTCCTCAGGGGACCGAATCCCTTGCACCT
>CAZTTF010000169.1:0-11207 GCA_964616365.1 uncultured Lewinella sp.
AGTCTGCGCCCTGGTGGGGCAGCGAGACGCTCACGGGCGTCTGGAAATCCTCGGCACCGGCAAGGTGGAATCCGAGGGCGTCATGCGCGGCGTTGTCTCAAACATTGAGAAGACTGTCCGCGCCATTAGCGAAGCACGGGAGCAGGCCGAGAAAGCCAGCGGAAAAAGCTTTGATGTTGTTCACGTCGGCATTGCCGGGCAGCATATCAAGAGCCTCCAGCACCGTGGTATGCTCATGCGGGATAACGCCCAGGAAGAGATCAGCCAGCGGGACATTGACCGTCTGATCAGCGACATGCACAAGCTGGTACTGCCTCCCGGCGACAAAATCCTCCACGTGATTCCTCAGGAATACACCGTGGATAACGAACAAGGGATCGTTGATCCCATCGGTATGTCCGGCTCACGGCTGGAGGCCAACTTCCACATCATCACTGGGCAGATCACCGCGAGCAACAACATTAAGCGTTGTGTGGAGCGTGCTGGTCTGGAAATGGCAGGCGTAACGCTTGAGCCAATTGCCAGCGCCGCTTCCGTACTTTACGAAGACGAGAAGAAAGCTGGTGTTGCCCTGGTTGACATTGGTGGAGGAACCACTGACATTACCATTTTCCAGGACGGTATCATCCGCCACACGGCAGTGATCCCATTTGGAGGCAACGTCTTTACCAAAGACATTAAAGCAGGTTGCACCGTAATGGAGCACCATGCTGAGAAACTGAAAGTGAACTACGGCAGTGCCCTGGCGAGCGAGGTGTTTGAAAACCGCCTGATCGTTATTCCGGGATTGCGTGGCCGCGACCCTAAGGAGATCAGCGAGAAGAACCTCGCCCTGATCATCCAGGCACGGGCGGAGGAAATCCTTGACCACGTGATGTGGGAGATCCGCCGGGCTGGCTTCGATGGCCAGCAACTCATCGGAGGTATCGTACTTACTGGTGGTGGCGCGCTGCTGCGCGACCTCGATAAGCTCACGGAGCTGCACACAGGAATGACTGCCCGCATCGGAACGCCGATCGAGCACCTTGCTCATGGATACCAGGAGCGGCTGACCAGCCCGATCTACAGTACGGGTGTAGGACTACTGCTGCAGGGATTTGCTGACCTGGATGCTGGAAAAATCAACCCTGTCATTGCCCGCAAGCAAGCTGAGGCAGAAGCAAAGGCAAAGGCGGAAGCTGACGCTAAGGCTGCTGAGGAGGCGAAGCAACAAGAGGAAGCGAACAAGGAAAAAGCACTGGCTGACGGACCAGGATGGTTCGACAACGTCTTCAAGAAAACCAAGGAATGGTTTGAGGCGGAACCCGACAGCGATTTCTAGTATTGCCTGGGGCGATGTAGCGGATAGTCTCCAGCCGATTGGTGCGTGTGTACTACTGTAATGGATCGCCCCCGCAAATCAACCTTTCCTTGCACCTGCGGCCGCGCCCGAATGCTTATTGCAGGTCAACTTTCAACTCAATTTTAACAACAACGAAGCTCCGGCTTCGAACAGCCCAACATCCTTATTCCGGGTTTCCAGAGGTGTGAACCATGCTGAGGAGGGCTACATAATAGCTTAGTTATGAAAATCGATTTCCCTAAAGGCGAAAGCCCAATCATCAAAGTAATCGGCGTCGGTGGCGGCGGATCAAATGCCGTCAACCACATGTACAGCCAAGGCATCATCGGTGTAGATTTTGCCATCTGTAACACGGATCATCAGGCGATGGAGCTTAGCCCCGTGCCAACCAAAATTCAGCTCGGCCCCAACCTGACCGAAGGTCGGGGTGCAGGATCCAAGCCCAATGTGGGTGCGCTGGCCTGTGAGGAGAGCATTGAGGACGTAAAGAAGTACCTCAACAACAACTGCAAGATGCTCTTCGTAACCGCCGGAATGGGCGGTGGAACGGGAACCGGAGCTGCGCCGATCATCGCTAAAACCGCCCGTGAAATGGGCGTACTAACGGTAGGCATCGTTACACTCCCCTTCACTTTTGAAGGCCGTCGCCGTGCTACTAACGGTATGGAAGGTTTGCACGAATTGAAGGAAAATGTGGATACCCTGATCGTGGTGAGTAACGATAAGTTGCGCCAGATTCACGGTAACCTAAACCTGAGCGAAGCCTTCAGTAAGGCAGATAACATTCTGACGACGGCTGCCAAGGGTATTGCCGAAATTATCACGGTTCCTGGTTACGTCAACGTTGACTTCGAAGACGTCAACACCGTTATGCGGGAGAGTGGTGTCGCCATCATGGGAACCGCTATGGCGGAAGGTGATGACCGTGCCCGCCAGGCAGTAGATCAGGCATTGCACAGCCCACTGCTGGAAGATAACGATATCCGTGGTGCACGTCACATCTTGCTCAACATCACTTCCGGAACCCGTGAGGTGACGATGGACGAGATTTTTGAAATCACTGAATTCGTTCAGGAGGAAGCTGGCTACGGCACGGACCTCATCTGGGGTAACTGTTTCGACGAAAGCCTGGGAGACCAGATCAGCGTTACGGTTATTGCTACCGGTTTTGGCGATAAAAAGTCAGTGTTCACTGCCAGCGGTAGTGACCGTAAGGTGGTACACCTTGACGAAGACAAGATCAAGTCAGACGACCAGCCACAGCGCCGGGTCAGCCTGGAAGACATCACTGGCGAGGAGGATCCTGCTGGTTACTCGAAAGAGAACACGGGAGCAACCACCTTCGAATTTGAGGACCTTGAGGAAGCTAAGGCAAGACTGCGTTCACGCTCGCGTGATGACCGTCCCAGCTACCGTCAGTCCTTCCTGCAAAACGAGGAGGAAGCACGTCGGGAAGCACAGCGGGCAGAAATGGCCCGTCGTGATGCTGAGCGCCGGGAGGCGCTCCGTAATCGGACCGAACTTCCTAAGTTGAGTAACCCTAAGGTGGTTAACGAACTGGAAAACCAGCCGGCTTACCTGCGTCGGAACATTCAGCTTGACAACGTCACGCCAAGTGATCAGCCGGAACTGAGTCGCTGGTCGATCAGTGATGATGAGGACGCGCCGTTACGGCGCGAGAATCGCTACTTACACGATAACGTCGACTAGCGTCGATCAGAAGGTTGCAGTTGTTGCATAGTTGCAGTTGTCCCAGCTTCTCTTGGAGTATGGTACCAGGCAGCTATGTGCAACAACTGTAGCCACGATGCCCTATTACGACTATTACCCTTGTAACATCCAAAAGCCGCAGGCTTTTGCTTACGATAACATCCTGCTAAGTCTGGCACTCGATTAAGTGTCAGCCTCAGCAATCACACCTTTATATTAGCTTTGGTGCAGCCATCGGGGGGTCAATCCCGGTGGCTGTTTTTTTTTGGGGTAGATAAGGGGGCAATGCTATCAACCGTTGATCTTTCTCCTGGTAGTGAAAAGACAATCTTTAGTGGCAGCTATTCCGGCTCATTGGTTAATTACTGGGTTTTCTAGTGCGCGGCCGCAGGTGCCAGGCCTGGATAAAGGGCAATATTGGCTAGCCTACAATTCCTTCGCCGAAGGGATCCTAACTTTTGTCGAATACCGGTCAACTTTGCGGGATGATAAGCGTACCCTTGCAGCCAAGTTACTCTTCACATGTCCCCAATTGATTACCTTGGCTTCGCGGGTGTTTCGCTTATCCTGCTGGCCTTTTTCCTGAATCTTAAGAATGTCCTGTCTACGGACCACCTTGCCTATATTCTATTGAATACGGTTGGGGCCGCGTTGGCTTGTTTGGCCAGCATTTTGATGCAGTATTTACCTTTTGTAATTCTAGAGGGAGTCTGGCTACTTGTTTCCGGGCAAGCGCTGTGGAAGCGCTGGAAACAGTTTAAGCTACAGCGAGAAGATCAATACGTTTAAGCCCTGGAGGAGACTTTATGGGTAATAACTTTGCCCATTAACGAACTTTGCACCAGCGTGCCCGCCAAAAAAATGGTAGAAAAAGTAGCTGACACCTTACTTTCACCATATGTATAAAGTTGATGCGAATCTGAAAAAGGCGGCAACCCTGCCTGCTGATTTTTATTTTAATCCAACGGCCTGGGAACTGGCCAAAGAGAAAGTCTTTGCGCGCAGTTGGCAATTCATCGGAGACGAATCCTTGTTGT
This sequence comes from uncultured Lewinella sp., assembly GCA_964616365.1. Taxonomy (GTDB): domain Bacteria; phylum Bacteroidota; class Bacteroidia; order Chitinophagales; family Saprospiraceae; genus Neolewinella. The sequence continues at coordinate 4,090 of CAZTTF010000169.1, forward strand.
TTGCCGGGCCGGAGAACCTCTATCCCACTGAGATCCTGGAGAACTACCTGGATGAGCCGATCTTGCTATCGAAACAGGCGGATGGAGAGACGGTCTGCTTAACAAATGTCTGTACGCATCGGGGCATGTTGCTAGCACAACATCCGAAACAGGCCAGGAAAATTACTTGCCCTTATCACGGTCGTAGGTTCGGGCTGGACGGTACTTTTGAATTCATGCCTGAGTTCAAAGAGGCGGAAGACTTTCCCCGGCCTTGTGATCATTTGCATCAACTACCCCTAAAACGTTGGCGCCAATGGTTGTTTACGTCCATTGATCCGGGAATCGACTGGGAGGCTATCGTAGACAGGTTGGAGGAAAGGCTATATTTCCTTGACTTCGAGTCTTATCGGTTTAAGCCAGAGTTGACCAAGGTGTATAATGTGGAGGCACATTGGTCGCTATATGCTGACAACTACCTGGAGGGTTTTCACGTGCCGTTCGTCCATAATGACCTGGGGAGTTTGTTGGATTATGGAAGTTACGATACCATCGACTATGAAAGGATTGTACTGCAAATTGGCTATGCTAGTGGAAGTGACTTTACGTTTGACCTACCCGAAGGGCACCCCGACCACGGTAAGTCAGTAACGGCTTACTATTACTGGGTTTACCCAAATTTCATGCTGAATATTTACCCCTGGGGCGTTCAGCTGAACATTATCCGTCCCGTTTCGCCGACCTTCTGCAAAGTGGAATTTCTTTACTACATCAATAATGAGGATACTTTTATCAGAATGAAAGGGGCTCAGTTAGCAGAGAAAACAGAGCGGGAGGACGAGTTTGTGGTAGAAGCTGTTCAAAGAGGCTTAGGCTCGAGGTTTTATCCTTCTGGTCGTTTTTCCCCTAAGCGGGAAAACGGTGTTCATGCATTTCATCGCATGTTAGCCGATGCTTTAAACAGCTAGCCTTCCTGCTGAAGTTAATCGTCAGGGGCATTGGTCATTGCCAGGACCGCTGGTTTATACTTATTTCCATACCTTGTACAAGTAAACTGTCAAACTATGCGTTTTTTCCCTCTTTTGTGCTGCCTGATGCTGGCAGCTGGTCTCAATGCTCAGTGCCCGACTTTGGTGTGGGCCGATGAGTTTAATGGCAACTCACTGAATACTGACGATTGGAGTTATCAGGTAGGTGATGGTTGCGACATCGGTATCTGTGATTGGGGAAATAACGAACAGCAATGGTACCAGACCAACAATGTAACAGTTAGTAACGGTGTCTTAAGTATTGTTGCCCGTCAGGAGGCTGCGGGAACCAAAGCGTACTCCTCCGGCCGGATCAATACTAAGAATAAACAGGAGTTTCGTTACGGTTATCTGGAGGCCCGGATCAAGGTGCCACCAGGTCGTGGAATGTGGCCTGCCTTCTGGATGTTGCCCACCGATGAAGTCTACGGAGGTTGGCCCCGCAGCGGTGAAATTGATATCATGGAATGGGTAGGCAGAGAGCCGGAGACATTATTTGGTACGCTGCACTTCGGGCAGCCCTGGCCGAATAACTCTTCCACCGGCGTTGAACTTGATTTGGAGGATGCGGCCTGGTCTGATGAGTTTCATACCTATGCGGTAGAGTGGGACGAAAGTTCCATCACCTGGTTTGTTGACGGATACCGTTACGGCACCCGTACCTCCGTTAACCTTAATGGAGAGAACTGGCCCTTCGATCAGGATTTCCATTTTCTGTTGAACCTAGCAGTAGGCGGAAACTTCGGTGGGACTGTAGACAACGGTGCTTTCCCAGCTACCATGGAAGTAGACTACGTAAGGGTGTACCAGACGCGCCCGGTAGGTATTCGTGGCCCCAGAGAGATTAATGGCGGAGAGACGGGTGTCTATATTATTGATAACCTTCCGGAGGGAGCAACCATAACCTACAATGTTCCGGAGGGGGCAACGGTAACACCTGATCCCGATAACCCAGCCGTATTCAGAGTAACTTTTGGCAATGAGACCGGAGTCGTTTCTGCGGAAATCTCTTCTCCTTGTGGCGACGAAGTAGTCGGCTTTCAAGTAGGCGTGATTCGGGGCATGACAAGGGAGTACAGCCTGGAAAACTTTGATGATGAAGCCCTGATCTCCTTCGATTTTTCAAACGGAACCTTGTCCGAGGTGAGTAATCCTGCTCCAAATGCTGTAAACGGTTCTTCTTTATCAGGCCGCTATATCCGGGACCAGTCAAGCCCCTTTGATGTATTGGTTTACCTAGAGAATAACAGCCTCGGAAATGCAGATGACTTTGTCGAGGATGACCGTTCTTTCAGTATCGATATTTTTACCTCAGCTCCTCCTGGCACGGAGCTTTTGCTGCAGCTTGAAAGCAATGCGGCCACTCCGGAAAATTTCCCTACTGGCCGGCACAGCCGTTTCCGGGTGTTTACTACCAAACAGAATGAGTGGGAGCGCTTGCGCTTCATCTTGCTAGACGAACCCGACCGCTCAGTATCAGGGAATAACATTAATAAGATAATCTTACTGTATGAACCAAACGCTACGGTAAACCTGGATGTACACTGGGATAACTTTGATGTCTATTCTTTCAACCCTAATAGCCTTGGGGTCGTACGCCAACTGGACTTTCCAATTTCAGCTACTCCTAACCCCTCTGCCGGTGATGTTGCCCTGCAATTCACGCTGCCGCAGGCAGCGCGCTACAACCTGAGTCTCTACGACCTTGCGGGTAAGGAAGTGTTTGCTGAGCGTGGTGTTGCGGGCATCGCCGGTGCACAGTCACGCAATCTACCGATGGCAGAACTACCGCAGGGCGTCTACCTGGCCAAAATACAGTTGGCTGAAGGCATCCGTACCATAAAAGTAGTGAGACAGTAGCCCGACTGTAACCCTGAGCGCAATACATCAATGTGCGCAGAATGCGTAAGGGTACTTCACCCAGGGTAAATAATAGTAACTGGTTGACTGGAAAAGTACACCGTAACAAAATCGGATGGCGTTAAAGGCAACACGGCCTTTGCGCTTAGCGTTGACGTATAATACTTTTGCCACTATGTTGTCGCTGAAGGTGTAACGTTTATACCATGGTGACAACACGCTTTTCGTGTACTGCACTATTCCCCATTCACCGATTTATATGAAGCCCCTTTTCATTTTTCTCATGCTACTGTTTACCGGTAGCCTAGTTGGGCAGTCTGTGGTTGTGTCGGTAGATATTACTGACGCAAGCTGTCAGTCCAATGGAGCGGTTACTGTACAGGTAAGTGGAGGGACTGGTGATTACCGTTACCAGTTGTCGGATGCCTGCGGAGGTAACTACCCTCCGCAAAGCTCACCCACATTTATGACCCTTGGGCCTTGTGATTACACCATTGAGGTGGAAGACAGACAGTCAGGCGAAACGGGAATTTTGAATTTTACCATCGTCAGCACCAGTTCGCCGCTAAGCGTCGAGGTGGTTTTCGTGGATTGTGATGCTAGTATCAGTATTTCAGGCGGAAGTGGTCCCTTTGACGTAATGTATACCACACCCGTAGGTACAGTCGATACCTCAACCGATGAAACGGTTATCGATTTGCCCCTGCTAGGAGATGGATCAGTTAGCGGAACGGTAGTGGATGCGTGTGGCAATAGTCGTGGGTTCTCCGCATCGGGCACCATTAACGCTATTCAGGATTTCTCACAGGAGCAAACGGTGGGCGGCCTGGTAATCACTCCCAGCGGAGGAATTGCACCTTATGAATTTCAACTTGTTAGCTCCGCCGGAACATTCACGAATAACGATGGCGTCTTCCCCTGGGTGGAAGTAGGTTGTTCTCCGATGCTGACGATAAGAAGTGCGTGTTTGGGCGGCCCCATTGTTGATGCCGAGATCGAGCTTGATCTTGAGATGGAGTGGGGGTGTGTGAATTTTTCAGCAGGCTACGCTGAGGTTATTTCCTCTCCGCCGGGCAGAGGCCCTTTTACCTATGAGATAGAAGCTGATGGTCAGGTTTTTACGCAGACCGACAGCGTGTTTACTACTTTACCGGTTAATGCTGAATTATATAGTGCCAGGGTTACTGATGCATGTGGGCAAACCACAGACTTCAATATCAGCATGACGCGCTATCAGGTTGACTTATTGGGCGAGGCGGTTTCCTGCACGGATACCGAAATCGCCATCAAAGTGGACCGTCAGTGTAGTGGTTCATTGTATGCCCCCCTAACACTCACCTGCATGAGTTGTCCGGATGGCTCAGCAAATGTCCAGAATGAACGGATCGTTGATACGACCTTCTTCTCAGGACAACAACTGGGAAGTTGGGATATTGTAATCCGTGATAATTGTGGAGATAGCCTTCGGTGTCGGGACCGATTAGTGCTGGAAGCTATTCCTGCCTGTGATTCCATCGTTGCCAATCTTGCCCAGGTACTCAGCTGTGATAACGGCACTTTTAGTCGCAGGGAAGTGATTGATGCTAGTGTGGTGTATAGTCTGGAAGATCTGGCTGGGACGGTAATTGAATCCAATAACCTTACCGGTTCTTTCGGAGGAATTACGCCGGGAGATTACGTTGTTCGGGCTACTTCGGACTGCGGTGATTTTTCTGTTACTACCTCCGTAAGTTCAGGATCACCGATCAATCCCTTTTTTGACGTCATTCCGCTCCTGGCTCCCGATGAAAACGGAACGTGCCAGATGTCTTACAGCTTCAGGTTGGAGCAGAGTGGGGGGCCTTACGTAGTTACAGGTGGCCCGGATGGAAGTTTTTACGCCGTATTCAATGACTTCGAGCAAGACAACTGCGCTTTCTTCGAAAACCAAACACGCTTACTTCCCGGAGACTATACGATTACTTCCTTTAGTGAATGTGGAAGTTTTAATTTTTCCTTACCGGAGGTCGTTGAGCCAAGAATTGACTCTGTCGCCATCCTGGGCTCTTGTCCGGGAGATAGCTTTATCGAAATTTTCGGTGAATACCGCACCAACAGAGATTATCGGGAGTGGTGGGCAAGCCAGGGGATCAGCATTGGTACCTCCGCTGACCTTGGTGACTTTTACTATATCAACGAAACTGTCTACCGGGAGCCGATCATCAGAGGCCTGCCGCCAGGCAGGCATACCGTTTCGATCGTTCCTCGCTTCAGGGAAAACTTCTGCCCGATCGATACCTTCAGCTTCGTGATCCCGGAATATGAACCCGTTCAGCTAGAAACAACCGGAGATATTCTTTGTGATACTACAGGCTCAGTGCCTCTAAGGCTGTTCCCTTCCCGCGGAAACGGACCTTACGTCCTGCGGCAGGTCGACTGTGCCGATCCTTCAAGTATTCTGAATGTGTTTCCCCTGGAAATTGGGGAAGCTGCTGAGGTCCAGGTAAACGCTGTTGGGACCTACTGTTTCGTGGTCGAAGACCTTTGTGGCATAACTGCCGACTTTCAGGTAGAGGTCCGCGGTATTAATGGCAACATCTCCGTCGACTATGACTGCACTCCTGCGTTGGTCATGACAACGGATACTTTACCGGGTAGCTTTCGCTGGCTGGCAGAAAATGGTGATCTGCTGGGCACGGCGACAAGCCTTACCCTTCCTCCTCCGGCGATTGACACAGAGTATACACTGGAGGTAGATATTGGCACTTGCGTGCTCCGGGAAACCGTGCCAGTTGCCGCGCGCATAGTGTCGCCGGTTCTGGATATCTTATCGCCAGTAAGCAGAGAAGTTGTTCAGTGTGATCAGGATACTGTCGTTTTAATTGCGCGTACCGATTCCCTTAGCAGCATTACCTGGGACGGTCAATTTCAGGTTGATACCCTGATAACGACGCTCAATGGCCTTCGATCAGTAATAGCTACTAATGATCTGGGTTGCGAAACAACGTCAGAGGTTTTTATCCGCAGAATGCAATCCCCAAACCCTACAATTGCTCCCGCCCCCAATTTCTGTTTTGGAGACACCCTTAGGTTGGGCATTGCTGATAATGGCCTTGCTGCTATCGACTGGTCTACCGGTGCACTGGATATAGACAGTATTCTCATTTCAGGCACTGGTTTTTATTCGGTCTCCGTAACGGACACTGCGGGGTGTTCGGCCCTTGATACTTTCACTTTTATTGAACCAGGCCCACTAGATTTTGAACTGGAGATAGCGCCTATATCTTGTTTTGCCGCGGCAGATGCAAGTATCAATGTATTGAATCTTTCCGGTGGAACCCCCGGCTACTTCTTTTCGCTGAACGACAACGCATTTAGCCCTGGCGATGAAATCAGTAACCTGGATATTGGGGAATACCTGTTCACGGTTAGGGATATTCATAATTGTCGTCTTGATACTACTTTCACCTTGAGCCAACCCGATTCTCTGAGTGTTTATATCGGAGGTCCGCAACAAGTTGAGCTGGCTACGGAAGTTGCCATTCCGGTTATTACCAATGCTGACACCCTGATAGGATTGGAATGGTCAACCATTAACCCTCTGGAACAGGTTAGTAACCGATTGTTTCGGATCAATGCTTTGACAACGGAGGAGGTCGGTTTGACGATAACTGATGGTAATGGTTGCCTGGCAACGAACGCTTTTAGTTTAGTCGTTAATCGGGCAAATGTTTACGCGTCAACAGCCTTCTCTCCTAACGGCGATGGAATTAATGACCGTTTTACGATTCAGGGTGATCAGGATAAAATTTCGCTTGTGGATCGTCTCGAAATCTTTGATCGTTGGGGTAACCAGCACTTCGGAGCCACTAACCTGGCGGTAAACGACTCCACAGTGGGCTGGGATGGAGAGCTCAATGGTCGACCCGCAGCGGCAGGAGTATATCTCTGGTTCGCCGAAGTAACGCTGGTTAACGGAGAAAGGCGATTGTTGCAAGGTTCGTTGACCTTGCTCCGGTAACTGATTTTGCGGAGGGTTGGATATATCCGCTGGCTACTAACGCGAATCAAGCGTTGGGGTACTTCGAGTTGCCTGACAAATTCGTGGCCCTTTTGGGAACACAGAGCATCCTGGAAAATATAAAGTCTGTCCGACTAACTGCTACTCAGATCGATCTTCCTTGATTGGAGGAAGACAGATAGGTGGTCGTTTCATCAGGATAGAAGACGCCGGGAGATTTGGCGGGCGCGCAGGTGCATGGTACAAACTAA
>CAZTTF010000170.1:0-9299 GCA_964616365.1 uncultured Lewinella sp.
CGTCCAGGACGCCGTCGCTGTCCGTATCACCGGACACCAGCGTAGGACCGGTCGTAGCACCGGCGTCCACCATCACCGGATTGTAGATCGTCGTGTTGCCCGTATTGGCCAGCGTGATGGTGTAATTGATCACATCCCCTACGCTAGCATAGCTCGCTTCCGTAGCTGTTTTCGTCGTCACCAGGGCATTGGTCTGTACCGCAGGCACCGACGCATTGTCATCGTCCGTCAGCGGCGTATCGCCAGTGCCATCACCATCTGTGTCCGCACTACCACTACCCGTGGCAGTGTTCATATAAGCACCGTTGTCAATGTCCTGCTGCGTAACCGTGTAGGTCGCAGCGTAGCTGAAGGTCTCACCAACGTCCAGGACACCGTCGCTGTCCGTATCACCGGAGACCAGCGTAGGACCGGTCGTCGCACCAGCATCCACCATCACCGGATTGTAGATCGTCGTGTTGCCCGTATTGGCCAGCGTGATCGTGTAGTTGATCACATCCCCTACGCTAGCATAGCTCGCTTCCGTAGCTGTTTTCGTCGTCACCAGGGCATTGGTCTGCACCGCAGGCACCGACGCGTTGTCAGCGTCCGTCAGCGGCGTATCGCCAGTGCCATCACCATCTGTGTCCGCACTACCACTACCCGTGGCAGTGTTCGGGTACGCACCGTTGTCGATGTCCTGCTGCGTAACCGTGTAGGTCGCAGCGTAGCTGAAGGTCTCACCAACGTCCAGGACGCCGTCGCTGTCCGTATCACCGGACACCAGCGTAGGACCGGTCGTAGCACCGGCGTCCACCATCACCGGATTGTAGATCGTCGTGTTGCCCGTATTGGCCAGCGTGATCGTGTAGTTGATCACATCCCCTACGCTAGCATAGCTCGCCTCCGTAGCTGTCTTCGTCGTTACCAGGGCATTGGTCTGCACAGCGTCCACCGTCTCGTTGTCGCCGTCAGAAGTTGTATCACCGCCAGGATCGTCTCCTGTTGCTGTTGCTACATTAGTAAATGACCCCGCATCAAGATCTTGTTGCTGCACCACATAAGTAGCACTGTAAGTCCAGATTTCGCCCACATTGAGCACGTTATCGTCATTACCTACCTGATCGGCACCGCGAACTGGGCCTGTGCTTGCTTGAGGATCACTTACTGAGACATTTGTTAAGGGAACATTTCCAGTATTATTTACCGTAATTATATAGTTTATCACATCGCCTACAGTAGCGTAGCTCGCCTCCGTAGCTGTCTTAGTTGTAATAATTGCTGGTGTAAAAGGCGTATACTCAATGGTAAGCGTCGCTTGGTTTGAGGTATTTCCGTCATTATCGTTGATCGTATAAGGAATCGGTGTTGGATCAGCTACTAAACCAACAGCGGGGGTAAACACTACGTTGCCATCAGCATCTACTTCATAAGTACCATCAGCATTGGTGAAGACCGCATCAATGCCAGGAGTGGAAGGATCAAGGTCAATCGTCGTGGGAACAACGTTGCCATCGGCATCCATATCGTTGCCCGCAATTAATGGAAGTGTGGTTGGGTTTGTCGGCGATACTGGGTTAGGGTTACTTGCCATATCATCTACAGCCACCGGGGGCTGACAACCATTCACAGCGACCTCGGTAGTGTACACCTGGTTCACGCAAGACCCCATTGCGGTATTAGTTGTATAAGTAAATGTATAAGTCACGTTAGGTGTGACTCCACTGAAGTCAACAGCTGACAGGTCAGTCAAATTAACTCCTGAATTATCAGTATCCACCCAGTCACCTGCAGCGCCTGAAACTAAAGCGTTGAAATCCAGTACGTTACTAGGAGCAGAATCAGCAGCATTACACACAGTCGCAGTTGCAGTAACCGTAGCAACAGGCGTATCATTGATCGTCACCACGAAGCTATTCTCTGCATTAGGACAGGAACCTGTACCCGGGCTGAAGACGTACACCCTCTGAGTACTCGTGACCGGGCCACTAAGAGGATCTACTCCTCCTGGGCTACTAAAGTAGTTGCCATTGGTCAATGCTGGCAAGGTGTAAGAATCACATGCCTCTACATCAGAAGGAGCATCCGCAACAGGCGTGTTGTTAATAGTTACAACGAAGCTGTTTTCGGCCGCAGCACAACTTCCATTACTAGGGCTGTAGACGAAAATTGTTTGCGTACTAAGAATCATTTCACCTGCACTTAGCATCATTCCACCACCAGACACATCTGTAAAATAATTGCCATTTGTTAGCGCTGGCAGAGTGTAACTGTCACATGCCTCTACATCAGAAGGAGCATCCGCGAGAGGTTGATCATATATTGTAAGTACCACAGGAGTACGTGAATTACTTTCACATCCATTTACATCATCTACACTAGCAGCATAATATGTAATTGTACCTACAGCGTTAAGCGAAGGATTTGGAACGATAGATCCAGCAGAAGGGTCATCAAACCATACTACTGTTGCCCCGGCAGGAGCAGTAGCGGTTGCCGTTAAAGAAGGACTGGGGTCTGATATACAAGATTCCAGTGGGCTTGATGCATTTGGTGCTGCTGGAGCGGTGGTGTTCTCAGAGACTACAATTGAACCACTTGCTACACAACCATTTGCACCATCGGTAACGGTTACCATATAGCTCCCACCTGCATTCACAGAAGGCATAGCTGTGTCCTCCCCACTCACAATATTTCCTCCATTACTGGCTGTCCAGGAATAAGAAAGTACCCCTTGTCCAGTAGACCCACTAGCATCTAAGTTTATCTGAGGAGTATTACACGTTATTATCTGAGGATTAGCAATTAATAAGGAGGGCGGAGTTGTATTCTCAGTAACCTGTACCGAGGAAGTTGCCATACAATTGTCCTCGTCGGATACCGTTAGCGTGTAGGTTCCGGCAGCACTGACAGTTGGTGTTGCCGTTGTGGCTCCACCGTCAATAACTCCACCATTACTTGCCGTCCAAGAATAAGAAAGCATGCCTTCTCCACTAGATCCTCTTGCATCTAGGTCGATTGTAGGGTCGTTACAAGTTATAGTCTGGGGTGCAGAGATGTCAACATCTACTCCTTGGAAGACATCAATAACTACGTTGTCACTTATGTCAGTACATCCCGTTTCGGACAATGTCCAACTGAGTGTATATGTTACCCCTGGAGTGCCTGAGAAAGAGCTCGTAGGTGAATTTACATCACCAAAGACGCCCATACCATCCCCTGATATTTCCGACCATGTTCCTACAATACTACCTGAAGGCGTGTTACCTGCCAGCACAGTTGGTTGGTTTTCAGGGCAGAAAGCTTGATTTGGTCCTGCTTCTACAACCGCAGGGCATCCTATCCCAACAACTGCAACTGCGGGGCCAACCTGCGTATTTCCAATAATGGCCGCAGCACTATTAGTGAATGATGTAGGAATAGGCGTCGTTGGGTCTACCTGTACGGTGTATTTTAGCGTAAGCGTACCGTTTGCAGGCACCTTAAATTGCCGGGTCGCCGGATCTCCAAAATTTGGAGAGGCACTCCAAGTAAGGGTTGTCGCTTGTGAGGAACTTCCATCACCAACACCTACTCCTCCTCCTGTTGGTATCATAGCAGTATTGGAGGCAGTGATATCACTCCCCGCTGTTGCTGGATCTACCACATATAAGTATTGGGGTAGCTCATCAACTATTGAGGATATAAATACATCAACACTTAATGAAACCTCAGGTGTGGAAGGGTCACAGTCATCGTCCACCATAACCGGACTGTTAGTTAAGGTAATCGTGTATTCGATAATTCCATTTCCTAATCCATCATTGTTATCCGGATCTTCGGTTGTAGTTTGAAATGAAGTCGGAGTAGCTGTTTTTGATATCGTCAGGGATTCACCAATTACAGGTAAACATCCATTTACCAACTCTCCAAAACCTGAATACTTAAACTTATTACCACTCCTGGCTGCAGCCCAAGGGTTTGTAACTACTCCTTCTGTGTTTATCCCCACAGTTTCCCAAGTATACCTTACGGTAAGGGTACCACCTCCACCAGCAACACTAGCTGTTGGAAAATGTAGTCTATCAACGTTGATCGGAACGGTAACATTTCCACTTGTTGCTATCACCTGCGAGCCAATAAGCCGATAGGCGTTTTCCGGAAAATCAGCCTCCCCGGCAGGCTGAAAAAACAAGTTAGAGTTATTTCCAAAAGAGTAGACTACGTCTCTCACGACAATTTGACCAATAACTGCAGCTGGCCCAAGTATAACTGACTGGAGTAGTCCTGCAGCGCTGGCAGTAAGTAACTCATCCGTCACAACACTACCATTGTAAGTAACAGTAGGATTGTTAGAAGAGGTCACCTGCACATTATAATTAGAAGTAAACCCGTCAAAAGGAGAACCACCTCCTTGAGGGTTGTTGCAAACTTCCGAATAATCCACGTACCAATAAACAGGTATGACCGCGCCAGGGGCAATGGAAGAAAAGAATCTAACATCATCAGTCGGATCAACGAAAATAAAGTCATCTCCGCCCGTAAACCCGGAAAAGGTAGCCGTAACGTCATTAGCAGCCGTTGCTCCTGTGTTTGTTATAGTATAGGACAACCATGCTCCCCGCGGACCTTCAGCACCGCATTTATTTGCATCAACCCACATCGTCTCCTGAGAGGTCAGTTGAATTGTAAGCTGTCCGGAAAGACTCACCGTACAGAGTAGGAAGACAAAAATAGGCAGAGATATCCGGCAAAGAACTCTAGAGCTCAAGAATGAATTTTCATTCAGGTCGTGGAAAAATTTGGAATACATGAGAAGAGATTGTCGATTGGAAAGAATGCTGAAATATGACCGAAAAGCAACTGGTCCTGATTCAGGTCGTAATACTGAAGCTGGCTACATCATAACATTTATAGTAAACACTACTAAAATTTGTTAATTTCCTACTACAGGGCGAGTTGAAATTACCCAGAGCAGTTACAAGTGTAAAATTTAGCTTTGCTCAAGTAAACGTAAAGTAGAAGGCAACTGCTTAAAAGCGATACAATTAGGTCTTTTAATTCACGAACAAAACTACAAAAAAGCTGTTCGCCATCTATAATTATCCCGTGTTTATTCGACGTTAAGACTCATAAGCGACCACCATTTTCAGAAAGTTGACTAGACAATCAAAATGTAGCTTGATCCAGAAAGCCCGTAAACCCTTGCTCTTACCGCCCAAACAGCCAATTATGGGGGACAAATGACGCAACACAGCGATGAACACATTTTTTGCCCTTTGGTAATTTTTTTTCCTGACATGGGTAAATTCGAGAGAATTTCGCGGAGAAACTCGTCCAAATTCCACTCGCCAGCTACTCAAGGCCATGATTTCCGAGCAGTAATACAAGACACATTTCTGCATTTGAAACTCTACTGCATTTGTAAACTGCAACGAAAATTATTGGCGCTTTCCCTTCGATCTTCTGCCCGCTGGCGGTAAGAATAATAGTCCCGCAGCACACGGTTAAGTGGTAAATTTTCTTTCAGCCAGTCCCCCCCTTCCTCAACAGGTATTGCAGAACATTGAAAGCGTCTGGGACAACACTTATTTAACCCATCGATCTTTTTCCTGATTAACGCGCAAGGAAAGTAGCCTCCGTACGTAGGAGCGTCAAACCGTCATTGTGCCAGTGCATTCAACCACGCTAACGCCGCGGCTGCGAAGACCGCTGTGCGGTAAGTCGTATTATGATCTCCGGGAATGATGTTCAGACGGCCTTTAGGAAACAGTTCCTCCAGCCTTTCGGGAGACCCATTGTCCAAATCTTCTTTACCTGCAAGCACCATCACCGGGATGTTAATCTCCTTGATCTCGGCTTTCGAAGTTACGGGTTGGTGTTTTTGTTGCAGGTGAAGCGAGCGCAAATCAGCATCGATGGACTGCGCGTAAGTTACGGCGCCCCGCGTAAGGTCAGTCAATTCCGCGCCGCCGAAGGCGGCGGCGAAAGCCCGTCTACGCTCCCATTCCGGATCCGTAAAGTCCAGCCCCATACCACCGATGATGGCCCGGTAAATACGCGGCTCATCCGTAAGCCATTTCGCTAGTAAAATCGAACCGCGTGAATAACCAACAGCCATGAACTGCTTTAATTTCAGGTGGTCAGCCAGCGCCGCCAGATCCTTCACTTCTGCATCTTTAGCGTAGGCGGCATCAGTTTGGGGTTTATCAGACCTACCGTTCCCACGTAAATCGGGAATGATGACGCGATAGCCCTGCGCCAAAAGTTGTTTGACGAGGGCTGTTTCGCTCCAGGAGGTCGCCGAGTTAATAAAACCATGAATCAGTACTACCGGCTTTCCCTCCCCTCCGGACAGATAAGAAATGTTTGTTCCATCAAAAGAAGAAAAGGCAGCTCGTGAGAGCTCTGGATCAACCAGCGACTCCGTTGCTGTAGTGACCGTAGGTTCCTTGGATCGAGAAGAATTATTACAAGAAAGAAAAAGCTGGAGGAGTAAAATAAAAAAAACTCCGGGTTTGTGCATGATCAAGTCTTAATTGAGTTGGGAGCGTCCCAAATGAGTTATTGGAGATTAAGTACTGCAGGGCAGCTGCGCGCTAAAGGTAGCTTTAAATCTAAGTAAGCGTTATCCTGCCTTACCATCCGCCAAATTCCACCAGCACCTTACGTCAACAAACTTAAATTACAGTGCAATAGTCGGAGCATGGCTCCTCCACCAAGACGGCCCCATTGGCTTGTGAACCGAGACCCCTCAATCTGTATGACGAGGTGGTTACAGGCAAATTACATATTGTAAATACTGAAAGGAACGCACATTGATCACGTAAGGAACGCGAGGCTTGGCAACGATGCTTGGTTTATTCTTGTTGAAGTGGACTGAACACTTATTTTGGTTTATTTCGTCTTTTAGTCTTTTAGGCAGTCATGACCGCCTAAAAGACTAAAAGACCAACCGACTTGATGATCACGGGAATTAGAGCATGATAGTCAGCAACTTGCATTATTGTCTCGTCCAAACCTGACGTTAAAGACAGCCACGAAAAAATCACCCCACTCAGGTTCAGGCTTGGAGGTGGTGCAGCAACGAAGTAGGTAGCAGATCAGGAGTTTCGCCGGGTAAGCTCCTCCTGGATCATGCGCAGCTCCCGGCCCATTTCTCCGGTTACCGAGGTATTCTCCTGAGCCCTGCGGACCAGGTAGGGTAATACTTCTTCTACGGGACCATAGACCATGTACTTGCTCACATTATAACCTCCACTGGCGAGGTTAAAGGTCAGGTTATCGCTCATACCCAATAATTGGGCGAAGTGGATATGGGGATGATTACGGGGGATGCCCTGATCCTTAATCAATTCCGTCATCAGGCGAACGGAGTATTCATTGTGGCTACCAATGCAGAAACAAATTTTATCAACGTGCTCGAGGCAGAATTTAGCGGCCGTATTGAAATCATCGTGCGTTGCCTGCAGGCTGGGCTGAATGGGGGTAGGATAGCCCTGTTCTTTCGCGCGTTTGTTTTCTTTGACCATGTATGCCCCCCGTACCAGCTTAGCCCCGAGCAGATAGCCCTCTTTGATCGCCTTTTCGTAGCTGGCGATGAGGTAGTCGAGGCGATCATGGCGGTACAACTGAAAGGTGTTCAGCACAATCACTTGTTGCTGATTGTAGCGGGCCATCATTTTGGTTGCAAGCTGATCGATGGTATGCTGCATCCAGCTTTCCTCCGCATCGATGTAGATCTGCTGACCGAGTGCGTGTGCTTTACCACAGATGGCATCCAGGCGACGCAGTACGGCCTGGAAAGAAGCATGACTTTCGTCGTCGAAATCCACGGTTTCTCCGTTGAGGGACTCCAGCAAAGCATCAGGGGCCAATCCGGTAACTTTCACCACCGTTGCAATCGCTGCGGGAGCTTCAGCACTAAACTCAAGTGCCCGAATGACTTCCTTCATGTAGGCATTGAAGTCAGCTTCTTCATTCTTGGCCTCCGCACCGTAATCCAGCATGCTGGTAACGGAGCGTTCGTAGAGCCGCTCGATGCGCGGCAGTGCCGTCACGAGGCTCGTACCACCGACAAACTGATGGTAGATCGTATTTTTCACTCCCCAGGCAGCCCCCGGAATCCCCATTTGCACCGCACTGACCCCGAGGTTAGACATAATATTAGTCAACCAGTCTTGCCCCATCAGTTTAAACAATCGGGATGCCTTGCGCAATTCCCCATCGGATAAATGGCGAAAGGTTTTTTCCGTATCACTAAAGTCAGGTAGCGGCAACGCAGCCTGTTGCTTTGCGTACTCAGCGGCAGCAGCTTCCGCCAGGGGAAAGGAACGAACCGGGCCTCCGGATTTTTTCATGGTTGTGGTTTAAATGGTCAGGCTAGGGGTCGGAATGCCCCGCATAATTTCGGAACAAGGTAAGATAAAAGTGGTTGCGGGCCAGCGGGAATTTGCTCGATTGCGGAAGAAAGATAGTACGCTATTTTGCGCTCCCCCCTACCCTGCACCTGCGGCCCCGCCAAATCCAATAAGCCATGCTGTTTCCTAATCCAGGACCGCTTCGAGATAGACCGCCTGGTGATCAGAAGACTTGAAACCTTCCTCGACCCCTTTGACCTTTTTAATGGTAACGTTGGGGCTGGTAAGGAAAAAATCAATCACTGAGCGCCGGGTCGTATGAAGGTCGTACGGCACGTGGCTTTCCCGTACCGTAGCGGTTGCCGGATCATAGGCATAAGACCAGCCTGCGGGCATGAACTCGAAGTCCACCACCTTGGGCGGTTCGATACGCTTCACCGTTGGGTTCAGGCTGAACCAATTAAAGCCCGGAGGCAATTGATTCCAATCACCACCAATCACTACGTACCGGCCGGCGGAATAATCTGCCCACGCCAGTTCCCGTAGTGCCTGCATCTGCTGATAGCGAACAACTCACCCTTTATCGTAGGCCGACAGGTGCAGGTTATACACCACCAACTCCTTGCCCCCCTCAACGGGAAAGACCTGCCGCAGCAAGCAACGATCTAATTGAAACAACTTGGTTGGCCACGGAAACTCTCCTGGCAGCTGAATGCGCTCTGCGGTGGTCGGAGCAGGCTTTGAAAAAGAAACCAAGCCACTCACCACTGCGCCGTAAGGGTCCCAGGGTTGCAGGATCGGAATTGGCACCCGGTCACTTTGAAAATTGGGTGCGAAATAAGCAGCATGCTTTGGGAAGGCTGAGCGCAGAACGGACAATTGGTTGACGTAATGGCTCCGGCGGGCTGCCGTGTCCACCTCCTGAAGTAAGACAAAATCACTCGGGTACTGCCGCAGTGTCCGGCCATGTCCACCAACATT
>CAZTTF010000171.1:0-7695 GCA_964616365.1 uncultured Lewinella sp.
TCGAAGTTGTTAAGGAAAGCTCCGTTGGGGGCGGTGTACTCAATGCAGTAGTAGACGCCGTTGCTGCGCTTGTTGATGTCATAAGCCAGCGTGCGCAGGCCCATCTCATCCACGAAAACGATCTCACAACCCTCCTTTTGGAGGTTGTCTACGTACGCCTGAGCCGTCGACTTGATGTCTTCGGTCGACAGCACCGGATCTACGATGAAAGTAGTCTCGTAATTTCTCATATGGATCAGTCGTACTGATGGTTAAAGAATAAATGAATTCGCCAGGGAACGAAGGTTCATTCCAAAGCGGGTGCAAAGGTAAGACTATTTTTTGATATTCAATCAGCTAATTTCACAAGGGAAAGGGCAAACGCATCAATACTGACGCATAGTATGAGCCCTTTTAAAACGCTCCTTTCGTCGCTATTAAATGGACACATACTATGAGCAGCCACCTCGAAATACTCTAAAACGATTCGTTTGGACATAGTTAGCATACATCTCTCTGCTCTCCCCTGCTCCATAAACTGACTTGGCACCTGCGTACTCGCCCCCTGTCCATTCTGGCTTTTTTTGCGGGGACGCGGGTGCAGGGCAAGGAACTTTGAATAGCAAAGCAGGACGTATATATACATATGTACGACCCGCAAACCATCACTCCGGAAAACAAGCCCAGCCACCAACCCGTTCTTTGCCTGCTGGCGTCAGCATCCGGACAGATACCGGATGAGGGCAAAAATAATGTCGGCCGCAGACTACGCCCGGCTATAGTTCCGTATCTATACCTAAACCGCTTTTCTCAGCATTACCTTCGCCGCATGCCCCAAAAAATGCTCACCCTCTTTTTTGTCCTCTGCACGCTAACCTTAGGCGCTCAAGTTGATAGCCTCGGAGAATGGCGCACGCTACAATCCTATCGCTTTGGCACTTACGTAACGGAGAGTCCGGAGTCCATTATATACACCACCGGGCGGGCAATATTCTTCCTCGACAAGGACGACCTGAGCATCTCCCGCCTCGCCCGGGAAGACGGGCTGGCTGAAGCGCGCATCAGACTGATCCGCTACCATGAGCCCACCGAGACCCTCATCATTGTCTACGAAAGCAGCGTCATTGACCTCTTGCGCGACGGCCAGTTTTCTACCCTGCGGCAGATCGACAACTTCAACTTCAGTGGGGACAAACAGATCTACGAGCTCTTCTTCGGCGAAGACAACCTCGTTTACCTGGCGGCAGGCTTCGGGGTGTCCGCCCTGAGCCTCGACGATGAGACCTTTCGCTTTACCACCTTCACCGGAGTACGGGTAGACGGAACGGCCATCTTCGACGGCCAGCTTTACGCCGCAACCGAAGAAGGCATTTACCGTGCCCCCATTGCCGGCGTCAACCTTAATGACTTTGGCAACTGGGAGCTCTTAGGAGAAGCAAATGGCTTCCCGGGAGACTACAGCAGCAGCGCCATCAATGTCTACCAAAACAACCTCTATTTCGGTATTGATGATGATGTCTACCGCCTCCAGGCAGACACTGCAGCCATCTTTTTTGATACCGATGAGACCCGCCCCTGGCGACTCCAGTATCTCAGCGTTGGGCCCACTTACATGCTAGCAGGTTACCGCTGCACCGACGCCGGCTGTAGCAGCCGGCAAATGATCTTCCTCGATGAAACCGGACAGCGCCGGCGCATCTTCGCCCAGTGTATCATCCGGACCAACTACGCCATCGAAGACGAACAAGGTCGCATCTGGTTCGCCGAAGATGAAAGTACTCCCAGAATCAGGTATTTCGACAGTATTCAGGACGGAGAATGTAACGAGATAGAGTACAACGGACCACGAAACGATCAAAATTACCGGCTACTACACGATGGCAACTCCTTGTGGGTCGCCCCCGGCGTACTGGACGAGAACTTTAGCGCCAGCTTCAGTTTTGGGGGTGTCTACCGTTTTCAGGATGGTTCGTGGACAACCATCAATCGCGACAACAACGATCTCTTCAAGGGCCGGAACGGGGTGATTCAGGGAGACGACGATGTGGCCACTATCGTTGACGTCCACTACGATGACATCAACGATGAATACTGGTTTTCTTCTTTCTTCGAAGGAGCCATCAACTACCAGCCCGATACGGATGAGGGAGAAATTGTTGATGAGTTGAATTCCACGCTGCAGGGCGCTATTGGTGACCTTAACCGGATTCGCGTTGCAGGGGCCGTCACCGACCAGCAAGGGTTCACCTACCTGGCGAACAGCCGTGCTGAAGACGGTGCTTTTATCAGTGTGCGAAGTCCGGAGGGGAACTGGGCAGCCCTTGCCTCAGATTGCAATCTTAATGACGCGCTGGCCATCGAAATTGATGCATCAGGATTCATCTGGGTTGTTCACGCCACCAGCGTCGGTGGCGGCCTGACCGTGCTGGACACCAACGGGACCCCTTTGGACCCCAGCGATGACCGTTGCCGCACGATACTTTCCAATAACAGCGAACTACCTTCCAACAATGTGCGCAGTATTGCCGTAGACCTGGAAGGAAACGTTTGGGTAGGAACGGCCCAGGGCATTGTCCTATTCGAATGTGGCAGCCTCGTCTTTGACTCGGGTAGCTGCTCGGGGAGATTACCCGTAGCTGAAGCCGATGGCTTCGGAGGCTTTTTGCTGGAAACCGAAGAAATCCGCTCTATTACGGTAGATGGTGGTAACCGCAAGTGGATCGGCACCAGCGGTGGCGCTTACCTGCTCTCTCCGGACGGAAAAGAGCAACTGCTGTTTTTCGACCAGGGCAACAGTCCACTCCTCGATGACATCGTCCGGGATATAGCCATCGACCCGAACACCGGTGTCGTTTACTTCGGTACTGAACTTGGCATTATCTCGTACCGGGCGGAAGCGACCAGTGCTACGCGGCGCTTTCGGGAAGACCTGGTAATCTTCCCCAACCCCGTAGAACCCGGTCAGGAAGGCCCGATTGCCATTAACGGGCTAGCGCGCGATGCGCGCGTCAAAATCACTGACCTTTCGGGGAAGTTGGTCGCTGAAGGTACGGCTACCGGCGGACAGTTCATCTGGTCAGGCACCGACTATAACAACCGACGGGTCACGAGTGGCGTCTATCTTGTCTTTGCTTCCAGCAACGGACGTTTCGGGTTAAGCAACCCTGATAGCGCGGTGGGAAAAATTGTGTTCTTACGCTAATATAGTGCAGTTACTCTGCTGACGTTTTCAGCAGAAAGCCTGCCCGTAGCGCTTTGCCGTATTTCTGGCCATTGAACTGATGCTTTGCCTTTTCCTTCGCCTGCACTTCTTCTGGCAGCGCGTGAAATTCTTTACATTCGACCGAACAGCAGTCATTGTACTCGGCGGCACATGCTTCACACTGGACAAAAAGGATGTGGCAAGAGGTATTGGCGCAATCTAATTGACGGTCAGACGGCTTACCACACTGATGACAGTGGGAGACGACGTGATCGGTAATGCGTTCGCCGAGGCGCTCATCGAAGACAAAGTTTTTGCCGAGGTACTTTGACTCGAGGCCCAGTGCTTCGCACTGGCGGGCGTAATCAATAATCCCTCCGTCTACCATGGCAACGTTGGCAAAGCCCCGGTGGAGGTAGTAAGCACTTGCTTTCTCGCACCGGATACCACCGGTGCAATACATGACAATGTTGGCATCTTTCTTATCCTGGAGCATATCCTCCACCACCGGGAGCAGGTCCCGGAAGTTTTCAATATCCGGCCGGATGGCTCCTTCGAAGTAGCCCACCTCACTTTCGTAGTGATTACGCATATCAACCACAATGGTATCTGGTTGCTCGAGCAAAGCATTTACCTCGGGAGCACTCAGGTGGCGGCCACGCTTGGTGACGTCAAACGTGTCATCGTTCAAGCCGTCAGCGACGATCTTGTCGCGTACCTTGATCTTCAGTTTAATGAAGGACTCCTCCGTAGCTTCAATTGCAACGTTAAGTCGCATACCTTCCATAAAATCAACGCTGTACAGTGCCTCCTTGAACGCCTCGAAATTTGGGGTAGGCACAGACACCTGTCCGTTGATCCCCTCCTTGGCAACGTATACCCGACCAAGGACGCCCAGCGGCTCCCATGCCAGGTAACATTCGTTGCGGAATAGTTCCGGGTTATCAATTTTGGCGTAACGGTAAAAGGAAAAGGTTGTACGCGGATCGGTTTCGGCTGCTAGCCGAGCGCGAAGATCCTCTTCGGAAAGACGGTTATGAAGTGCAGGACGAGGCATAAGCGTAGTCTGGTAGATAGTGGTCTGGTAGTATAGTAGGTTGGGGCATGACAACTGAGGTGGAAAACCGCAATAATCATGCTATTTGCGGGCGCAAAGTTACGGGTTTTCACCTGAAGCGTAAGATGATATAAAACAGTTTGGGCGGTTGGCGGTTGGCGGTTGGCGGTTGGCGGTTGGCGGTTGGCGGAAATTACTCCGTCCCACCCAAAGCCATCATCAGGGCGCGGAAGCTGCCGGCCTCCTGGTACATACTGTCCTGATAGACTGTGGCGCGAAGGCGCAGGTTGTGCGGGACGTCGTTTCGCAGTTCAAATTCAATCATGATATTCCCAAAACCCTGATCAATGGGCTGCTGCTCCAGGTTAATCCGTGGTTTCAGGTAGTGTCTTTCCTGGGTCTCCACCCAATCCCGGCGCGGAAAAACCCGCCGATCTGAAATATCACTCCGGTAATTAAGCCGTTGCACCTGCTCTTTCAAATAGTCAAAGAAATACGTGATCTCCTCCCTGGAGTAGTGGGTTTTGTGGACGTAGATCACGAAGCCTTTAGAGCTGTTGGTATGGAGAAAACCAATTGTTTCATCTAACCGACCTCCTTCCTGGTACACAGCAAACTGTTCGGACAGCCACCGGTACAACCGCATACTACCTTCCGTTCGTTGCCAGCGGGCATAGCCCGCCTGCTCAGCCTCCGAACGTTCAATCATTTCGTGGATCGTTGGTGCGGAAGCAGAAGACGCTTCAGCCTGCCGAAAAAGGGTAGTGATTTGCGACCAGAAGGACATAGGAATTAAAGTATAGGCTAGTTAACTAAAGCAACGCAGCAGGGGCAGCCTGCTAGACCTAACAACAACGGTAGCCAGTAAAAGATCGGAATGAAGCGGTGTATGCCTTACTGGCGTAGGTCCGGGCACGACGACGGCTACTTCCTGAATTCTTCATCCCAGCTCTCGAGGCCGCGGAACTTGCGGCCAGTAAAGTCAGTCACCTCGCCGCGGTAGCGTAGCTCGCGGTCTTCGGAATAGCCAAACTCCGCGTGCGGAAGCACGCGATTAAGGGTTTTAGTAACCAGTTTAAGCTCTTTGGGCTTAAGGCCGAAGCAGTGCATACCACCGTCCCGATCTACGAGATGGAGGGTTCCGAGCGTAGCCATTTTAAAGCCGAACGGCATCCGTTCGGTAACCATGCCGTACACCCAGACAATTTGGTCCGGGTCATCGCGAAACTCCCGGCGCCAGTGACTGATGGGTTGATTGGTCAACAGGTGATACAGCCAATACAAAGCTCCAGTAGCCAGGGCTCCGCCAACCAACGCCCACCAGAGGTGGCGAGAAACGACTCCGACAACAATTGTCCCAAACGCAAACAGCATCAACCCCAAAGCCGTGTACTGCTGCTGACGACGCGTACGCTCCATGCTCTCCCAAAGGGGAGCCAGGCCGGGGTGAGTAAGGATGCGGGATTCTCGAGGCATTAGTAGTCTGGTAGTCTGGCAATCTAAATGTGAAGACGGGGTGTAGGGTTGTCGCTTCCTTAATATTTTGCTACTCAAATACCTAACAAGGCACCTGCGGCCGCGCCCGAATACAAGAAAACACTAAGGTAAAGTTGCCTTGAAGCCGCCTGCTCCGGACAAAACGAGCAAGCGGACACTCCTTACGTCAAATTACCCGCGCATCCGAGAACAAAGCTACGGGCTCATTGCTTTACCTCCTACCAAACAGCAATGTATGCACGACATCGAGCCCCACTTTGGCTGGCGTGAACGCTACCAGGCCGAGCGCGACCAGTACTCGCCTTTCTACGGACGTCAATATTCCGAATTTGGCTTTTCCAACCGGGTCTACAACTATCTGATTCATCCCCAATGGGATGAGTTCGGAGCAGAGACGCTCTATCTGAAATTGCTCTGGACCGACTACGACCGCCAGTATGCGATCATTGAAATGATCGGCGAATGGAATGATGCCGTGCATAACGATATCATGCACCTCAAACGGGAATTCATAGATCAACTGATCGGTAATGGTATTCGCCACTTTATCCTGATCCTGGAAGGAGTACTAAATTATCACGGAGACGAGACCGACTACTACGAAGAATGGCTCGAAGAAATCCGTGATGAGGGCGGCTGGGTGGCCTTGCTCAACACGCTGGACCACGTCAAAGATGAGCTCAGCCAGACCAGACTGGACTATTACCTTGAATTCGGGGACCATCTCAATGGCCTCACGTGGCGGCCTCAGAAACCTGAGCGAATTTTCGAGGTCATTGAAGGGCTGATCCAGACAGACACCAAGCGGGTGTATTAGCCCCTACGAGAGGGTTGTGTTGCCCGGAGTAGAATCTCAATCTAGGCATAAGCTGACGTAAGCGGTTAAAAGTCCGCCCAGCTTTATTTCGGTTGGGCTATATTGGGCCGGTCTTAGGATCACCACTTATTTACTCAGAGCACACGCATCATGCAATTAGAAGGGATTGACTTATTCATTTTTGGCGCCTACATCCTGGGGGTCATTCTGTTTGGTATTTGGATTGCAAACCGGGAAAAAGCGGCAACCGCCAGCGATTATTTCCTTGCCAGCCGTAGTCTCCCATGGTGGGCTGTTGGCGGATCATTGATTGCCTCTAATATTTCTGCCGAGCAGATCATTGGCATGAATGGCTCCGGTTTTGAGATCGGCCTGGCCATTGCCACCTACGAATTAATGGCTGCGATCACACTGATCATGGTGGCCAAGTTCCTGCTCCCCGTTTTCCTGAAGAAGGAAATCTACACGATGCCGCAGTTCCTGGAGGAACGCTATGACAGCACGGTACGGACGATCATGTCCGTATTCTGGATCATCCTTTTTGTCTTTGTCAATATCGCTACGGTACTCTACCTAGGCGCCGTTGCCATCGAGCAACTGCTGGGCTACGAGATCTGGATCGGCATCCTCGGATTGGTGATTTACTCTGCCTGCTTCTCCATATTCGGGGGGCTTAAGGCCGTCGTTTGGACGGACGTAGTCCAGGTAGTTGTGCTCCTTATTGGTGGCACCGTTGCTGCCTGGGGTATCCTTACTTACGTTGGAGACGGCAGTGTTCTCACGGGAATCTCTAATCTTCTGGAAGCCGTACCCGGCCACTTTAACATGCTCTTCTCTCCCGAAGACGAATACATCAGCCGGGCGGCACTTACTGAGATCACAACCGGTCTTCAGCCTGATGGAGTTACCCCAACTGAGCTAACTGCCGGCGATGAGATCAAGCCTTCTTACGAGCTTCTTCCAGGCTTTGCCGTGCTCTTCGGTGGCATGTGGATCGTCAATACTTACTACTGGGGCAACAACCAGTACATCATCCAGCGGGCCCTGGCCTCCAAGAACTTGCCCGAAGCCCAGAAAGGGGTGGCTTTCGCAGCCTTCATGAAGCTGTTCATCCCCTTCTGTGCCGTGCTTCCCGGTATTGCA
>CAZTTF010000172.1:0-7122 GCA_964616365.1 uncultured Lewinella sp.
TTTTGCCCAAACCCCCAATAAACGTTACTTTTGCAGCGAATTTCGGGTCAACGACCTTTTGAAGCGTAGGGGCCAAACACCCATTTGAGTTTTCTTACTCCCCCTGCGGCCATCTAGATCGCTTGTCATCGAAGACAGGAGCGCACTTCTTTGCGCGATATAACTTTCTTCTTCAACAAGTAAATCTCTTAACATTTATGGTTTCTACTATTCTATTGGCGGTCCCAGTACTGGGTATCCTTGCCTTAGCCTTCATGTTCATCAAGTCTTCGGGCGTTTCCAAGCAGGATCCCGGTAATGAGTTGATGCAACGCATCGGTAAAAACATTGCCGACGGTGCCATGGCTTTCCTGAAAGCCGAGTACAAAGTACTCGCCATCTTCGTAGTTGCAGTTGCTGCCATCCTCGGCATCTCTGCGGCCATGGACAGCAATGAAGGCACGCACTGGATGATTTCCGTAAGCTTCGTTATCGGTGCTATCTGCTCCGCTGCTGCCGGCTTCATCGGAATGAACGTTGCTACTAAAGCAAACATCCGTACTACCCAGGCTGCTCGTACCAGCCTTTCCAAAGCCCTCGGCGTTGCCTTTGATGGTGGTGCAGTAATGGGACTTGGTGTGGTAGGTCTTGGCCTGCTCGGTCTTGGTCTGTTGTTCTTCCTCTTCCAGGGCCAGTTTGGCGTTGACACCGAGGAGAACGTACTCAAAGTACTCTCAGTACTCACCGGCTTCTCTTTCGGTGCTTCTTCTATCGCCCTCTTCGCCCGTGTAGGTGGAGGTATCTACACTAAGGCTGCCGACGTTGGCGCTGACCTCGTAGGTAAGGTAGAAGCAGGTATCCCTGAAGACCACCCACTGAACCCGGCAACTATTGCTGATAACGTTGGTGACAACGTTGGTGACGTCGCAGGTATGGGTGCTGACCTTTTCGAGTCTTACGTAGGATCTATCATCGGTACCATGGTAATTGGTGCTGGCTTTATGGGCATCACTGGCTTCGCTGGTGGCGAGTTCAACGGCCTGAACGCAGTACTGCTTCCACTCGTAATTGCGGGTATTGGCATCATTGCTTCTATCATCGGTACCTTCTTCGTTCGCGTGAAGGAAGGTGGTGACCCACAAAAAGCACTCAACGCTGGCGAACTGATTGCTGCCGTTATTTTCCTTGCTGCTACCTTCGGTGCAGTTACTTACATGATGCCTGCGGAGTGGGTTGGCCTCAACGGCGAGTCTTACAACCGCATGGGTATCTTCTACGCGATCCTGCTCGGCCTCGCTTCTGGTCTGGGTATCGGCTACATCACGGAATACTACACCGGTACGGGTACTAAGCCAGTACAGGGTATTGTTGACCAGTCACTGACCGGTGCTGCAACTAACATCATCTCCGGCCTTGCCGTAGGTATGCGCTCAACTGCCTACCCTATCCTCGTGCTCTGTGCTGCGATCATCGGCTCTTACTACTTCGCCGGTCTCTACGGTATCGGTATCGCTGCCGTAGGTATGCTTGCCAACACTGGTATTCAGCTGGCCGTTGACGCTTACGGTCCTATCTCCGACAACGCTGGTGGTATTGCCGAAATGGCGGGTCTGCCCAAAGAAGTACGTGAGCGTACGGATAAACTGGACGCAGTAGGTAACACTACCGCTGCTATTGGTAAAGGTTTCGCTATCGGTTCCGCTGCACTTACGGCACTCGTACTTTTCGCTGCCTTCATGCAGACGGCTGCGATCACGACCATCGATATCGCTAACCCATACGTAACCGCTGGTCTCTTCCTCGGTGCGATGCTTCCTTTCCTTTTCTCTGCTTTCTCTATGGAGGCTGTTGGTCGCGCTGCGAATGACATGATCCAGGAAGTTCGCCGTCAGTTTGCTGACATCCCCGAACTGAAAGCTGCCCTCGAGGTAATGCGCCGTGCTGGTCACGACACTTCTAAGTACTCTGCCGAAGACCTTGCAACCTTCAACGCTGCTGACGGTAAGGCTGACTACGAAAAATGTGTAGAGATTTCTACCAAGGCATCTATCCGCGAGATGGTAATGCCAGGTCTGATTGCCGTAATCACTCCGGTAGTTGTTGGTTTCGCCGGTGGTGCCGAAATGCTCGGTGGTCTCCTCGCAGGGGTAACTTCTGCGGGTGTGATGATGGCGATTTTCCAGTCTAACGCTGGTGGCGCCTGGGATAACGCTAAGAAAATGTTCGAAGAAGGCGCTTCCGTACAGGGAACCATCTTCCACAAAGGTTCTGAGCCACACAAAGCTGCTGTTGTTGGTGACACCGTAGGTGATCCATTCAAGGACACTTCTGGTCCTTCCCTTAACATCCTGCTTAAGCTGATGGCGGTTGTATCGCTGGTAATTGCACCGTTCCTGGTGTAATCACAGCTTATCGCTTTTCGGAAAGGCCGCTGCACTCAGGTGTAGCGGCCTTTCTTGTTTTGGCTTCGCTGCTGACGGCGGAGGTGGGCGCGGCCGCAGGTGCATTGATTTGGTTGGGGGAGCCGAGAGGGATTACTTGGCACGCTGAAGTACAACCAGTAATACTTAAGGACCCGCCAACTAGTTGTCTGTTGGCATCTTGATTGTGAAAAGTAACCTCCCCAGATGTTTCGAGTTTATACCGTTGTCTCCGCGCTGTTCGCCACAGTTCTGTCTGCCATGCTTGTCGGTGCAATCAGAGGAGCTATATCGGTCGCACCATCTAATGAGACGAGCGGTGAGAAGGTGGCTGTGCTAAGGATAAACCCAGTGTATTTCTCCAGTTGGCATGCTCCGGGTGAGCCACTATTTTATGAAACTTCTACCTATTCCGAGAATGTAAGGGAGGATGATATTTTTTGCGAAGTACCCGTCCGCCCGGTGTGGAAAAGCTGTATAGTAACCACTGATTCTGTCCAGTGGGATCTCTATACCTCACGATCGCTGGCAAAGTATGTTTTTGACCGAATTGATTACCCCGAAGAAGCAAATACCGGAAACTTTAGAGGACTAGCCGTTGTGGCTTTCACTGTTGAGGAGAATGGATCGGTTACGGCTCCTGCAATAATCCGTAACCCAGGTAAAGGGACAGGCGAAGCATTACTAGCTGCCGTTTCGGAACTTGTAGATGAGCAGCCTCCCTTTATTGCTGCCAAAAGAGCGGGAGCGCCTGTCCCTTATCGATATAACTTTTCCATGAAGTTTAGATCTGAATGAAAGCGTAACAAGGTGCAATCCACCATGGCCGACAGGCTACTTTGGTTATAAGCCTTTAGAGCACCTTACTCAGCACGCTGAAGCGTGCGGAACAAGCATATCCACCATAATGGCTTGCTATGGCATCTCTCGGTAAAAGATGAACCGCTATTCTATTTATTTCAAAACAGGAATCATCGGCGCAATGCTTGCCTTATGTGCAGGCCTTTGGGTAAACCCGGAAAAGCCATTGCCTGAAGCAGGGGTAGAGAAGAAGAACAACGAAGAAATAATGATAGCGTCCTGGAAGTGTGGCCCTCCGCCAATTCCTCCTCCTCCACAAATCGAAGAGGCGTTTGTTATCGTAACGGAGCCACCCCTTTTTCCAGGGTGTGAAGACTTGGGCAGCTACGCCGAGAAAAAGGTGTGTGCTAACAAGAAGCTCCTGACTTTCATTTACGGCAACCTGAAGACTCCTGAGTTGGCGAAGTCTTCTTGTTGTTCGGGGGTTGTGGTAGCGAGCTTTGTAGTGGAGAAGAACGGCACCATAGGCAATGTGGAAGTACTGCGAGATCCGGGATGTGGCTACGGAGCGGAGGTCACCCGAGTGATTAACCAGATGAATCCGAAGGGGATCAGGTTTAACCCCTGCCGAAGTGGAGGCAGAGCCTCTAGGTACCGCTATACGATTCCCATTAATATCACTTTGCAGTAGGTTAACGAAAAGACTAGGCCAGCGGCTGAAGCCGCTGCTACTATAACCTAAGCCGGAGTGGTTTGGGACAATTAGCGCGCGGCTAGCGTGGTTTCTGACGAGGCAAAAAACGTAGGCGAAGCCTTAGTTTCGGCGAGGCTTTTTAACGAAGTCAGAAGCCGCGATAGCAAGTGATAAAGTCCCGAACCACTTTGACTTAGGTATACTCTCCTTATTCACAGCGTGCAAGCACTGCCTCGGCCAGTTCGATCGCTGCCTGCTTGCTTGCCTCCTTGCTCTCAAGCAGATCAACATTGAGGCTAAATTGAGTATCGCCAACCAACACCGCCAGGGTGCCTGACGTCGGAGATTCCTTATCCGGGAGCGCATTGCCCCAAACGGCCAGATCACCAATACCATCAACAGCTACCCAAACACTTTTTCCAATCGCTTTGCCAAAGCCTTTAGAAAGATCTGCTTGCTCTTGTGTCAATTCTCCGGACTCCACCTTATCCTGTAAAGCCGCCTCCATCTGTTCCCGCATGCGCTTGCTTTCCTCCGGGGTCAATGTTTTGTATTCTCTGACAAAGCGAGCTTTAGCTTTACTCGCGTCGTCGTAACTATTAATGCTGTTAAGACTGATGGTATATTCAGCAGGAACTTCCATGGAAAATTTTTCGCCTCCAATTTTCATTGTTTTAGTAGGGTGCGCTATTGAGGCTCCACAGCTGGAAAGCATGCCTCTTTCCGTATCCTCATACCCACTGATCTCTGCGCCAACTGGCAAGTATTTTTCTATCAAGTCAGGATCCAGAAAATCACACAATGATTTACCTTCTTCTGCCAGACAGCTCGTACCAACAGCGGTGTAACCGAGCTGCTCTTCCGCTTCAGCGATTGTCTTGGTGAGCGTATCATCTTCGGCAGAAGTAGCATCGTTTCCACAAGCGGTAAACAGAGATAAACAAGTAAAAAGAGTAAGGACGTAACGCAACATGAATGGGGGTTTTACGCCTTTATGGAAATAAAGTAAACTTCGTTACAGCCTTAAGGCGATTTTTAAACCAAACACCCTGGTTTTCGCTTTCACCCTCAATAAAAGCTGCCTCTCGCCTATGAGCACAACTACCACCCCATCATGGATGGGAACCACCCTAAAACTAGCCGCCATCTATAACATCATCTGGGGAGCCTGGGTGGTGTTATTCCCCCAGCACTTTTGGGAGTTAGTCGGCATGGAAGCTATGCGCCACCCGATGGTCTGGCAAGGCATGGGTATGGTCATAGGTGTCTATGGGCTGGGCTACTGGTGGGCCAGCTATGACCCAATGCGTCACTGGCCAATTGTTGCGGTCGGCATGCTTGGCAAAATCTTTGGTCCTGCGGGCTTTCTGATGAATTACCTGACAGATACCGTGCCCTTCGGCTTTTTCTACACCCTGATCACTAACGATTTTTTGTGGTGGATCCCCTTTGGCCTCATCCTGTGGCGCGTACATAAAGTTCACCAATGGAAGTTGACGGACTAACCCTCATTGCCGCCAGACTGGTTACCGATACGGCAGCGCTGGTGCTGATCTGGTTAGTTCAACTCGTGATCTACCCAGCCTTCCTGCATTTTCAAAAAGCAGGTTTCGCGATCTGGCATCGCGCCTATACCAGAAAGGTTACCTACGTAGTGATGCCCATTATGCTGAGCCAAGTGTTGGTCTATGGCTACACACTATACTATGACACCAGTGTATTACTTGCCCTCAGTACCACCATGATTGCAATAGCCTGGGCCATTACTTTTCTCCGGGCAGTCCCTCTGCACGGTAAGCTCGACCTCGAAAAGGACCACCTTCCCCTGGCCGCCCAGCTCGTCTCCGTCAATTGGTGGCGGACAATCCTCTGGAGTGCCGTGTGGCTAATAACCTTGGTTTCAGCTACCAATGAGTTATGACCATACTTTCGCAACTCCCTCAGGAGAGCCACGAACGGCCGCGGACAATGTACTATTAGCCAAGAAAATCAATAGTACACACACGGAAACGCCCGAAATAGCTCTGAATGTGATTAACACCAGGTAGGCAAAAGGCGATACACCAAAATATCTGCGGGTAGCATCTCAAAGGAAAACCTACCTAAATGCGCATATTACCCCTCATTGCCTGTTGCTTTCTCTTTGCATGTTCTCCTCAGTCTAACTTACAGAATGACCTCTCTGGAAAATGGAACATGGTTGCCGTTAAAATCTACGAAGAGGACGCCAACCCCACACTAAATCCTACCGGAGACCGGTGGTTAAGCTTTCAAACTGACGGCACCTTCACCAGTGGCAGTGGAGCGATACAAGAAAATGCGGGCAAGTACACCCTGGATGAGTTAACCCATGCGCTTTCTCTGGACAGTGATGCCGGCCCTGGCGATGACAGTGACTGGACGGTAACCCTAAAGTCAGACACCCTGTTGATGCGCGGTGTCGGTACTCCTCGTCAGGAGAACTCAGAGGTAATATTAGTGCGCTAAGTTCTCCCCATATTCGGGAGTTAGTACCTTTAGCCTACCACCCAATCCGGCTACTACCGTGCGCTACCTACTACTCTCCTTATGCCTTTCGCTGTCTTTTTCTCTAACCGCCCAAGACGATGACTTCAAAGTCGGCTTAGTGCTCTCCGGAGGCGGTGCCTTGGGCTACGCCCATATCGGCGCCCTGCAAGTGCTGGAGGAAGCAGGTATCAGAGTAGACTATATTGGTGGCACCAGCATGGGTTCCATCGTAGGCGGCTTGTACGCCTCCGGCTACCGGGCAGATTCACTGGAATCAATGCTCCGCAGGACGGATATCCTGGCTATTCTCGAAGACGAGATCGGCCGCAATAACCGGACGATCTACGATAAGCTCTACAACGAGCATTACACGATTGGGCTTAGTCTGAAGAATTTCTCTCCGCAAATTCCAGCCGGGTTATCCAACGGCCAGCGGGTACGCGACCTTTTCAGTCACTGGACTGCTGACGTCCACCACATCAGAAACTTCAGTCAACTCCCCATCCCATTTCTTACCGTTGGTACCGACATTGTCAGTGGAGAAGCTATCCTTCTGGAGTCTGGCAACCTCCCTGACGCCATGCGGGCCAGTGCTGCCTTACCCGGTGCGCTTAGTCCGCACCGCATCGGAGACATCGTAATGACTGACGGGGGCTTAGCTAACAACTACCCCGCTGAAGAGGTAAAAGCTAAAGGCATGGACTATGTCATTGGCATTAC
>CAZTTF010000173.1:0-7431 GCA_964616365.1 uncultured Lewinella sp.
CGCAAGAATATCCAGTTTCTCAATTGGCTGTTACTGCTTGGTCTGGTGGTTGCCTTCGGCAACCAGGACGTCAGGGTATCCAGCGCGCAGGCCATAGTGCCTGCACTTGGTGGCTTGATTGGTCTCGGTCTCGTTTCGATAAAACACGCACGCGCTGAAGTTATCCACCTGCTATTATTTGTGGCGGCACTACTTCCGGTTTTACTTCCATTAATCGGTTAATCACCGACGGCTTCTTGCCTGATCAGGGAACTACCAACCTCATCATTACGCTATCATCCTGCAGGTTGCGGCCATCAGCACCATGCATAATCATCTATTCCGCTATGAGTAAATTCATCCAAGAATTCAAAAAATTTGCCGTTAAAGGCAACATGATCGACCTGGCGATCGGCATCATCATTGGTGCAGCCTTCAATAAGATCGTTAATGTGCTGGTCGAGAAAATTATCATGCCTCCCCTTGGCTACCTGACTGCCGGCATCAGCCTCAGCGATCTTACCTGGGTACTCTCTGCTCCAATTACAAATGCTGACGGCACAGTAACTGACCCTGGAGTAGTTATCGGGTACGGTGCCTTCATTGAGGCCCTGATGGACTTTGGGATCATCGCCCTCACCTTGTTCTTCGTTGTACGGGTGATCAATAGCCTGAAAGACGAGGCGGAGAACGAAAAGAATACTGCGGTCCCTACTCCGCGGGATATTGAGTTACTCGCCGAGATTCGTGATGAGATGCGCAAAATGAATAAGCCCACCAGTTAAAGTTCTCCTTTAGGTTAACGTCAGGTTTGGACGAGGTAATAGTGCAGGTTAGTGACTAACACGCTCAAATCTCTCGTGATCATCAAGTCTTCTGGTCTTTCAGGCTTTTAGACAACAGAAACCAGGCATCGTTTCCAAACCTCGCGTCAGGTCAGTTAGCAATACGGCTCATCATGCGCAGACTGGCGCGGTAACCTTCTCCCTCAACGGCCAGATCCATGCGTGCGATGGCCTCTTCCACAATGCGGGATGACCATCCTTCGGGAGTACATGGGCACTCCACTTCTTCATCCGTAAACGCCGTATAATACCGAAGGGTATTGCATACCGGGGGCAGAATTTTGTGATCACAGTCCCTGCTGAGCTTGCGCGCTGGGCGCGCATCAAAAGTTCCGGCAGGATAGTGGAGGTAATGGGCGGGAAGCTGGTCATGCCGCAGGCTCGCGCTCCCATCACCGTGTATTCTCAGCTGCCAGCCGGTGGTACTCCTCACTTCCGCAAAGTCAAGATCATCCATCGGAAAACCAGGGACTGCTCCACTGCAAGCAATCAGGGAGCAGGCCAGCAAAACGACGGTCAGGCGAAGACAAAACATGACGCGGCTTGGGTGTTGGAGAAAAGGCCTGCTGCAGGCAGGCAACCATACAGATGCCAACGGGTTTACTTTTGGCGGGTAGCCCCGGCGAATTAATTGCCTACGCCGCTCGTCCGAAGTAACGCGCATCCTTCCTACCAATTAATGTGGTTAATACCGCTACGCTTAATAGTACATTTCCAGGCTTGATCAAATACGATACCTATACTTTAGAGAACGGCCTCACGGTCGTGTTACACCACGACCCCAAGCGGACCGTCGCGGTAGTTAACGTGCTGTATAAAGTAGGCAGCCGGAATGACCCTGCTGGCAGAACGGGCTTTGCTCACCTCTTCGAGCACCTCATGTTTGCCGGTAGTGAACAAGTGGCCAACTTCGACGATGCTCTTCAGCTCGCCGGAGGCGAGAACAATGCTGTCACCGGTGCCGACAACACCCTTTATTACGACATCCTGCCGGCACAGAATGTCGAGACCGCCCTCTGGCTGGAGGCCGATCGGATGCGCAAACTTAACTTCAGTCAGAAGTCGCTAGACACCCAGAAAAAAGTTGTTGTAGAGGAGTTTAAAGAGACTTGTCTCGAGGAGCCCTACGGTGACCTCTACCACCACCTTAATGACCTCGTCTATAAGGTACACCCCTATCGCTGGCCAGTGATCGGGGAGAAGTTTGAGCACATTGAAGAAGCCCAGCTGGACGACGTTAAAGACTTCTATTACCGTTATTACCGTCCTGACAACGCAGTGCTCTGCGTAGCCGGAGGGTACGACCCGGACCAGATAAAAGACCAGATTCAGCGGTGGTTTGGTAATATTCCTCCGTCTTCACCTTTGCACCCGCGGCCGCGCCTTCCTGAGGAGCCCGAACAGACGTCCCCTCGTCATAAAACGGTACGTGCAGACGTCCCTAGTCCCGTTATTTATCTTAATTACCGGACACCAGGGCGCTTGCATCCAGATTTCCCTGCCATCGACATCCTCTGCTTTCTGTTGGGTACCGGGCGCTCAAGCCTTTTGTACCGTCGCCTCGTCCGGGATAGTGACCTGTTTGCGGAGGTGGCTGCCAGCCATAACGACAGTCTGGATTCCGGAGCTATTCTGATTGACGCACGGCCGGCGGAGGACGCAGATTATAGCGCGGCACGCGCCGCGCTCTTTGCGGTGGTTGAGGAGATGGTCTCCACAGGCATTACCCAATCACAACTCGACAAGGTTTTGAACCGTTTGGAACAATCCAGCCACTACAAAACCCTCAATGTAGCCAGCCGTGCTGCTGAGTTAGCCTTCTATGCTTCGCTAGGCGATGCCGAGCTCATCAACACCGAACTCGACCGGTACAAAGCCGTCACGGTAGCAGATGTGCACCGCGTAGCAAAAGCTTACCTACGCCAGGAGGTGCTAAGCGAGGTAGAGTATTTGGTGGAAGAGGAGTAGTTACCCTAACCATCTTTCTTTGATTCTTTGCAACAAGCTCTTTTGCTTAGGCAGGTACGATTTCACCAGCTGAATCATCTTTGGGTCCCCTTGCTGTTTTGCGACGGACAGAGGACTATCCTCACTGAACCCCGCTCTTAGACTGGGGTCTGCCCCCACCGATAGCAAGTATAATGCAACCTCATACTCTCCAACCGTAATGCTCTCAATCAAGGGAGTTGTCAGAAATTCCGGATGCTGATAGTTGGGGTTAACGCCAGCTTCTATATGGTACCGTACAAGGTTAATATTTCCCTTGTGAATTGCGGACAGCATGTCTTTCCAATCTCCGGCGGCCATGGTTGTTGAATTATCTTACGGGACACAAGTAACTCCCTCCAGAACGATCTTCTCGTAGCCTTATATCTTTGTGAAGATATGGCTAATTCAAAGCCTTTATGGCTGAACCTGATTTCCTTTCTTACAGCGTTTTCTTTCCTGACATTGACTCCATCGAAGCGTGTTGCTATCGAACCAGCACGTCTGAGGGGTACATAGTATTTTATGCGAAAGCGTTCGCTAAACCAGTTCAAGCTCTCCTCGTTGTCGACTGATTAGTATAGAAACAGGGGCACATCAAAGTAACCGCAACGAAAAGCCCTATATTTAAAATCCACAATTCCCTACTTAACACCGTATTCAATTATGAAAATACTTAAAACCATTACTCTTCTTGCTCCTCTAGTACTACTACTTTCCACGGCCCCCTTTGCGTCAAGCCTCCCCGAACCCGTCCTGAAAGCCATGGAAAACAAGGAGCTTGCCACCGTCGTCATCTACCGTACGCCACAATTCCAGGGATCATTGGCCAACTGGGCCATATTCGAAGGCGACGAACGCCTTTGCAAGCTAAGCAACAAGCGGTACATGATCTACCAACGCAAACCCGGTGATGCCAAGTTTCGGGTCCAAATAGGCGGTGTGAGTACCTGGCCCAAGAAAAAAACCTACCTCGA
Organism: uncultured Lewinella sp.; assembly: GCA_964616365.1. GTDB lineage: Bacteria > Bacteroidota > Bacteroidia > Chitinophagales > Saprospiraceae > Neolewinella. Next base: position 3,788 of record CAZTTF010000173.1, read on the forward strand.
AATCCCCCTGGAAGCTGGAGAAGCCTACTTCATAAAAACTAATTTGAAGACAAGCATCACCCGGGGCCGGGTTGAGCTCTCGGAAGTCGTCCAACGGACGGCTGAAAAAGAGATGAAGAAGCTACTACAAGACCGCTGTGACCTAGTGGACGGTGAATCCCCTGAGTAAATTGGCAATACCCTTAGCCTGGAACGTCGTCAGACTTCTCCAGTGGGCACACCTAATTAACGCGCGGCCGGCACAAGACGAAGATTTCAGTACGGCACCCACCGCGTTTTTTGCGGTAATTGAGAAGATGGTCTCTAGGGGTGTACCCCAATCTCAACTTTGCAAAGTGCTGAACCGACTGGAGCAGTCCTTAAACTAAAAGACCCTCAACCTAGCCAGTAATGCTATAGAACCAGTCTTTTTATGCCTACCGGCCTAAAAGCCTAACGATAACCCAAGACCAATTTCCTGAAGGCTTGTCTCCCGTAAATAATTGACGCGCTCGGCGAACGGCGGGTTTTGGGGATCCTCCAGTAGATTGCCTACTGAAATACGTGCATAGGGCTGCAACGAAAGTCGCTGTCCGGAATTAAGAGGCACGTTCACCCCAAAAGAAAACCCTAATAGCTGGGCAAAGCTGCGTGTTTCAGCACGTGTCACACGTTGTAAATTAAAGTCGCTGGTCAAGGGACCATTCTCCGGGAAAAAAACCTCCCCCCCGCTGTTCCCTAAAGAAAACAAAAAGTCGCTTCGCAGCGCAACGAAGAGATTGCCTCCCTCTTCCCAAACAGGGAAGTGATACGCCAATTGTAAGGGAATAGATAGATAGCTTGATGTGGAGCCGACTTCCAGATCAACCGGAAAGACCTGCTCTCTGGGTGTATTGGGGTTTCGAATTGCCTGGTGCTCTACTCCGGTCCGGAGGCCGATATTTTCGTAACCGATACCAAAGCTCGGCCGCAACGCGCCAGACTGATTAAACTGAAAGGTCAGATCGATGCCGTAGCTATTACTTAATGCGCTGGAAGAGAGAAACTCACTGTTCTGCGGTGTTCCTATAGTAAAGCCAAAACGCGTAGACAGCTGGGTATTAAAGTTCTTCTGACTCAAAAGCGTTGAGGAAAAGCTGAGCAGAAGACAACAGATCAGAAGACGGGTTTTCATTGGGTTAGGGTTTAAAAAGTTGACTAATGTTTAGCGAACCAGTCATATACTAAGGACAGGTTCTAAATTTTAGTGAACGCTCAAGTCAAGACAACTGAGAATAGTATTATCGGATCTACCAATCTCACAAAAGGGTTTTCGGACCAGCATACATTGAGTAGTCGGGAACGATAATCAGAGATCCCTACTCACTTAAAATGTTTTATTTGACCGTAAATTATCAACTCAATGCTTGAGAATTAGGTTTAGGAGAATTCTCAGATTAGGCCACTTCTACGTCAAACAATGCTTTTTGGCAAGCTTTTGTGTTGAATAACTACATTATAAAAACTAAGGCTTCCTTTTACCCATTCATATACCTTATCGTGCAGACACACCGACACCAACACAAAAGCCCCGACTACCAACTGGTAATCGGGGCTTGTAATTTATCGCAGAACGATCGGCTTATCCACCGAAGTCGTCAAAGGCAATGTTCTCTTCGGGAACACCAAGGGCGTCCAGACCGTCGATTACGGTCTTATTCATCATCGGTGGGCCACAGAAGTAGTATTCGATTTCTTCTGGCTCAGGGTGCTTGTTCAGGTACTGCTCCATTACTACGGGCATGATGTAACCTTTGAAACCGTCACCTGGGGCGTCGATGTCTTCTTTGACTTCCCAATTGTCTTCGGGCAGTGGGTTATCCAGTGCAACGTAGAACTTAAAGTTGGGGAATTCCTTCTCGATTTCACGGAACTGCTCAATGTAGAACAACTCCCGACGGGTACGGCCACCGTACCAGAAAGATACTTTACGGTCAGTCGTCTTCAGCGTGTGGAAGAGGTGGAACAAGTGGCTCCGCAGGGGTGCCATACCGGCACCACCGCCGATGTATACCATCTCCTTCTTGGTAGGCTTGATGAAGAACTCACCGTAAGGGCCAGAGATCGTCACTTTGTCACCAGGCTTCTGATCGAAGACGTAGCTGGAACAAACACCGGGGTTGACGTCCATCCATCCGCCTTTCTTGCGGTCGAATGGCGGCGTAGCGATCCGGATGTTCAACATGATGATGTTTCCTTCTGCAGGGTGGTTAGCCATAGAGTAAGCGCGGAACTGCTCTTCATCGTTGACCATCTTCAGGTCCCATAACTTGAAGTTATCCCACTCGCTCTGGAACTTGTTCTGGTCATCACCGTGGTGCTCAGGGTGCGCCGTGATGTCAAAGTTCTTGTAGTCCACAGTTACCTCAGGTACGTCGATCTGGATGTAACCACCAGACTCAAAGTCCATCGTCTCACCCTTCGGAAGCTCTACTACGAACTCTTTGATGAAAGAGGCCACGTTATAGTTGGACTTAACGGTACACTCCCACTTCTTGATACCAAAGATTTCTTCCGGAATCTGAATCTCCATGTCCTGACGCACCTTCACCTGGCAGGCCAGACGCTTGTGCTCCGCTACTTCGCGGCGGGTAAGGTGGTTAAGCTCCGTAGGCAGAACATCTCCACCACCTACCGGGATGTGACATTCACACATGGCACAAGTACCACCGCCGCCACAGGCAGAAGGAAGGAAGACACTCTTATCGGACAGTGCATTGAGCAGGTTACTACCTGGCTGCACCATCAATGGGTTTTCGGTATCACCGTTAACCACGATCTTGACCTCACCCTGAGGAACGAGGCGCTTACGCGCTACAATCAGCATGGTGATCAAAGCAAGCACAACAGCGCTGAAGATCAAAATCGCGTAAAGAATGGTAATCATCTTATTCGCAGTTTAAAGGGTTGGAACCGCCAAAAGGGAAGTCCCGGTTTGTATTCTTGAACACATCAATATAAGCCTGTTTTCAGACACTGTGTTCAGGTAATTGTGTCATATTCAAATCAAACCCCTGCTTTGCCTGCAAAGAAGCAGCAAGGAACTGATTTGTGTTTATTTACCTGCAGGCACTTCGGGCGTCCAGCCACCGAATACAGCAGGATCAATTCCGGAAAGACTCAGGAAGGCAACACCCATCAGGCCAGTCAGCAAGAAGGCCATACCGAGGCCGCGCAGTGCTGGTGGCACGTTGCTGTAGCGGATACGCTCCCGGATAGCAGCGATGGCAATGATGGCCAGGAACCAGCCAAAACCACCACCCAAGCCGAAGGCGATAGACTCCGTCAGGTTGTACTCCCGGCTTACCATGAAGAGGCTACCACCCAGGATAGCACAGTTCACCGTAATCAGCGGTAAGAAGATACCCAGAGCCGCATAGAGGCCGGGACTGAACTTCTCCACCACCATCTCTACCAGCTGTACCGTAGAGGCAATTACCGCAATGAAGACAATGAAGCGGAGGAACTCCAGTTCGAAGCCAACCAGCAGAAACTCATTGATCAACCAGTTGATTGGCATCGTGATGCCCAGTACGAAGATTACCGCCAGGCCGAGACCAAAAGCAGTAGATAACGACTTGGATACGGCCAGGAAGGAACACATACCCAGGAAGTAAGCCAGGATC
>CAZTTF010000174.1:0-11028 GCA_964616365.1 uncultured Lewinella sp.
TGATGCTACCAATAACGTTCACTTCAGTTTGCCCCAGCATGCCGTTCAGTGGCAGAAAGAGTAGGGATAATAGAATAGTTCTCATCGTTTATATTCTTGTGGTGAAACCGATAAACCAATTCAGCCGATTACGCTTAACGCTGGGGTCCGGTGTCTGGGACGTTATGTCGTAATTCACGTCAAAGGGTACGGCCAGGATGGCACTTTGCTGCTCATCCAGTTCGTAACGAACACCACCGGGCGTCTCGACACCGCCCGACAAGTAGCTGGGTACCAGGTACTGCCCACCAATGCTGAAGGCAAGTTGCCGGGAAAACCAATAGGTATACTGCACACGGACTACCCCAATAAAGGAGGTTGTCCACTTAGTTCTGTCGATCGCGGTTCCTCCCGCCAGGTAGGTACCGTTGTCTTCCCGGATTAAATCGTACTCCCGCTCGTAGGCATTCCAGACGAAGCCTCCGGTGGCGGCAATGCCCAGGTCGCCATTGCCAATCCGGTAGCTGTACTGGCCACCTAGTTGGAGCATTATCCCGTCCAATTCACTGGTAAAGGGGTGGGTGATAAATTCCGGGTCCTCAACGAAGGGAGTACTACCGGGCTCGGGTGTGCGCCAGGATTTTGAATTTGAGAACCCGATCGATAACAGGCCAGACCAGGACTTGCTGAACCGAAGCTCTAATTCCTGCTCAAAGGTTCGGCTGCTGAGTTGGCGTTCTCCCGTTTGAGGAAGTTCAAAATTGGGGCCGCCGCCAATGGTTTCCCCGTAGCGCAGAGATATAGCAAACTGTACTGCTCGGATATCGGCTTCTAATTGCGCATGCAACGTGAGTGCCGGCCAGCAGAGTAACAAACAGCATAACCTGGGTAGAAACGACATTGAGCTAGATTTTTTCGCTAATTAAAATCATTACGGTAGGAGGGGAAGTAGCCGTTGAAAGCTTTTGCGGGAACCACCTTAACCGGATGGTCGTGTACAATTTGGCGCAGCCGAAATCTATAGTAAGCCTCATAGCTTTCCATTTCCGGCACTAACCTGACGTGTAAACGGGATACGGCACGCTCCCGGGGGGACTTCGGGGTTAATTCATAGGGGGTTGACCAACTCCCACTACCCGTATCAGCGGCTTTGTTATCAGGGGCCGGGCCAAGAGCAGGCGTGGCCGCAGGTGCAGGGGAGGTCACCGGAGCTGTGTTAGTCACCTCCGCCGGCAAAGCCGCCGCCTCAGGTAATACGGTTCCTCCACCGGAGCGCTGACGAATCGGAGACAAAGGCCTGGCCAGCATCGGCCGTGTTGGCACTATCGCCGTATCGATCCGCAGCTGAAGGTTGCCCTCTGCATCCGTGAGGAATACGGTATCAACCTTAATTTGTGCCGGAACGATGGAGGTATCGTACCGAACGGACAAGACTTTTCCGGTACGATCCAGCTGCCGGTAAGTCTGGATATCGTAGCGGTATCCGGGCGGGAGTGAATCGAGGATAGCCGTTGAATTCTGGGTGGGGGCAGGCGATGATTGCGCAGCGGTTTCCGCTGCGTTGTCATCAGCAACCAACCAGAAACCCAGCCCGGCTACTGCAACCATAAACAGGGTAACGATGACACTTTTAATGGCCACGGTGACCGTACTTGCTTTGGCGGCAGACATGGCCTGACCGTCCGGCGGCGCGGACGCGCCGCCATCAAGCAGGCTTTCCATCCCCGCCCAGTCTCCGGGCTGGAGCGGTGCTTCGTAACCGGCGAGTTCCTCCCGCCAGTCAGCTTCCCAGTTGTTCGGCTGGTCCTTCATGATTGGGATTTATTGATGCGGTTAACGGTTTGGTAGTGGCTGCGGAGCAACTCCCGGGCTTTGGACAACCTCCAGCGGGAGGCCGTGACGGTAATTTCCAGCTCCCGGGCAATCTCGGCGTGGCTCAGGCCGTCGAAGACGGCCAGGCTGAACACCACCCGTAAAAAATCAGGCAATGCGTGCAGGAGTTTCATGATGTCTTCGGCATTCATTTTACCCGGTGCCGTATTGGCGACCGAAACGGGTGGATCGTAAGCCTCGGGCTGAAACCGCCGGCGGGCACGGCCTTCGTCGCGGATAAAGTTCAGGGCTGTCCTCCGCGTGATCGTGGCCAGCCAGCCCTCAAAGCTTCCTTCTCCCCGGTAATCAGGCAACGACTGGAAGATCCGCAGCATCGCCTGATTGACAACGGCGACGGCTTCCTCGCGGTTACGCAGGTACCGCTGCCCGATGGGCAGCAGGCCGGGGAAGAAAGCCCGGTAAAAGGTCTCCTGGGCGCGGCGGTCGCCGAGCTTACAAGCGTCCAGGAGTGGGGCCAACTTATCGGGAGCAATTGCCATAGTGGTGAAACAAGATATTCGTTTTATGCCATTACTACGCGTCCGGAGACGCTTGGTACTGTGGCTTCACAGGTATAGGCACCAGCAGGAAATATAGTGTGAGCAGATCAGGCGTTTTTTTCCATTGCCCCCTTCAACCATCAATGTATCCTGCGGCCGCGCCCTCCCTAAGCGCCCTCCGTCGTAGCCCTAAAGCAAGGAATATGTCATTGCACCGCACGTTAAGCCTAAATTCTTAAACCCTGCTTACCTTTACATTCCCAATAATCATACCATGCGTCAACTACTATTTCTTCTTGCGATCGCCGGCACCCTTAGTATCTTCTCTGGTTGTGCTGCAGACGTCCCCCAAAAAGCATTAATCGAAACCAACTTTGGAGACATCACGGTCATGCTCTACGATGAAACACCGCTTCACCGCGACAACTTCGTCAAGCTCGTTGATTCTGCCAGTTTTTACGACGGTACGCTCTTTCACCGGGTAATTCCAGGCTTCATGATTCAGGGTGGTGACCCCAGTAGTATCGGAGCTGCTCCGGGCAGACCACTGGGTAGCGGAGGCCCAGGCTATCAGATTGACGCCGAGATTGGTGCTCCGCACCTGAGAGGCACTTTAGCAGCAGCGCGCAACAACAACCCACAGAAACGCAGTAGCGGTTCCCAGTTCTACATTGTCACGGGTCAGGTCCAAACAGCCGAGGCACTCGATGGCCATGAGCAGCGTAAGGGCATCAAGTACAACGAAGTGCAACGCCAACGGTACATGACTGAAGGCGGCACCCCTCAGCTCGACATGGAATACACCGTCTTCGGTGAAGTACTATCAGGTATGGAAGTCGTCGATCAGATCAGTGCCGTACAGCGTGGTCAGGCAGACCGCCCCATACAGGACGTCGTTATCGAACGCATCACCCTCATCAAGTAAACAATTCACCTTGCGCCAACTACTGCCCCTCCTACTGCTTGCCCTGCTTTTCACCCACTGTGCAGCACCCAAACCGGCCTTTACTGCGGCCAGTCAGCAAGTGCAGGCTGCTGAATACATTACCTTTCAGAACACCTCAGAGAAAGCCGTTAGCTACTCCTGGGATTTCGGTGACGGCACGACAAGTGACGAAGCCTCTCCTACCCATCGGTTCTTCCAGTCTGGCCAATATAAAGTAACCCTTACCGCAACCAACGAGAAGGGAAAATCAAAAACAACCGTAAATACCGTTACCGTGACCCCACCCAAAGAATGCCTCGTACGGATTGAAACACCAATGGGCAACATGATTGCCCGCTTGTCTGATGCTACCCCTCAGCACCAGGACAACTTCGTTAAGCTCGTCGAAGAGAATTACTACGACGAATTGCTCTTTCACCGGGTCATCAACGGGTTCATGATTCAAGGTGGCGACCCCAATAGCCGTAATGCAGCGCCAAATGCCCGCCTGGGTTCCGGCGGGCCAGGTTATCAGGTGCCCGCCGAGTTTGTGGACACCCTGGCACACGTCAAGGGTGCCCTGGCGGCGGCACGCACCAACAACCCCGCAAAAGCCAGCAGTGGATCCCAGTTCTACATTGTGCACGGCAGAACCGTGACCGACGCCCAGCTAAACCAGCAGGAGGCTCAGGGTGGTTTTTCCTACCCAAGTGACTTGCGCGCAGCTTACCTCGAAAACGGTGGCGTTCCGTTCCTTGACCAGCAATACACCGTATTCGGACAGGTTATCGAAGGGCTCGAGGTCATTGATAAGATTGCCGCGACGCAAACTGCTCAGGGCGACCGTCCCGTTGAAGACGTGACGATGAAAATCAGCCTCATCCGATAACGTGCTGCCAGGTTTTGCACGAAAACGGAACAAGCGCACGGTGCTGACAACAATACGGGCACCACACTCCTTCCACCCCGCCGACACCAGTTGCGGGAAAATTGTAACTAGTAAAGCTTAAAAGTGATCATGAAAGAACACGTTATCCTGGGTATTGACATTGGTGGCACCGGTATTAAAGGTGGATTGGTGGACGTTCGGACCGGCGAGATGCTCACGGAGCGCCATCGTTTCGACACCCCAAAGCCCGCCACGCCGAAGGCCGTGGCCCAGACGGTACAAAAGCTGGTAGACCACTTTGAGTACAAAGGCATTATTGGCGTAGGCTTTCCCGCCATCGTCCGTCGGGGTGTGGCCGGTTCAGCTTCCAATATTGACAAGAGCTGGATCGGAACGAACATCAGTAAAACCATCAGCAAAAAGACCGGCCTTAAAGTACACGCGCTCAACGATGCCGATGCTGCCGGCCTGGCGGCCATCCGCTTCGGCGCTGCTCGCAAGTACGCCAAAGACGGCACCGTCCTGATGGTCACCATCGGTACTGGTCTGGGAGGAGCACTCTTCGTGAATGGTCATTTACTCCCCAACCTGGAAACGGGACAGATTTACCTGAAAAACATGAAGGTGGTTGCCGAACGCTACATCAGCGGCCGCCTCAGAAAAGATACTGGTATGTCGTGGTCGGACTTCGGCAAGAAATTCAACGAATTTCTCAGCCACCTCGACCACATAATCAACCCCGACCTGATCGTCCTGGGTGGAGGCGCCAGTAAATCATTCGATAAATTCAAAGACCACCTCACCACCCACGCAGAAGTGTGTGCGGCAGAACTCCGCAATACTGCAGGCACCATTGGCGCTGCTGTTTATGCGTGGGAACAGGAGAAGTAGTGGTCTGTTGGTCTTGTGGTCTGTTGGCTACCCCACTGGATAGATGTGACAACCACAACAACCTGATAACGCGACAACTACGCCAACCATGCACACCATCATTTTCGATATTGGCAACGTCCTCATCGGCTGGAATCCTCGCAACCTTTACAACAAGGTTTTCCCTACTCCGGAGGAAGCTGATTGGTTTGTTTCCAACATCACCCATTTGGATTGGAATGAGGAACAGGACCGTGGTAGGCCCGTGGCGGAGGCCACGGAGGCTTTGGTGGCCGAATATCCGGAATGGGAGCGGGAGATCCGGATGTACTACGACCGCTGGACGGAGCATTTCTCGGGCGCGATCGCAGGTTCAGTGGAGGTCTTAAAGGCAGTGCACGCCACCAACAACTATCGTCTCCTGGCCCTGACCAACTGGAGTGCGGAACTCTTCCCCTGGGCCCGCGAAAACTTCGATTTCCTGAGTCTCTTCGAAGACATTATGGTCTCTGGCGAGGTAAAAATGAAAAAGCCTGACCCGGACATATACCTTCACCTGGCCAGCACCTTCGGGCTGGACGATTTCTCCGGTTGCCTGTTCATCGACGACAGCGAGCGGAACGTAGTTGCCGCCCGAAAACTGGGCCTCGACAGCATCCGGTTCGAAAACCCGGAGCAGTTACGGAAGGCGTTAAGGGAACGCGGGGTGGAGCTGTAAACTCAGTCCACGGGCAAAACTCAAGTATATACCAAGGTCGGCTGACCGACGATGGAGATATCACAATCTAAGCTGATTATTCATTAGTCACCTCAGCACCCGTCGGCATAGCAAAAACGTTGTCGGCTACCTCGGGTAAGAAGTTATAGCCGCTTACCGTGATGTTCGTAATTACCTCATCGGGTGCTGTAGACCAACGGGTCGTGTACCCCGTCGGGAGGGTAATGCCGTCTACTACCACCTTATCGGTAATCACCATGAGCTTTTCGGGCAGGTGCCCTCCGTCGGGGAAGAAACCGGGGTAAGAAACGATGTAATTCAGGGCATCGACCTGCTTCGTTTCCGGGTGGAGCCACAGCACGTAGTAATCCCCGTCAGCATCTCCCGTTCCGGTAGCATAAGTCACTTTGACTTTACGGTAGTCAACTCCGTTGAGCGATGCATCGGGCAGGCGCTCAAAGAAGATCCCCTCGTCTGCGAGGACAAAGGGAAGGCCAACGAAATAGTAGGGCGTAAGCGACCAAAACCGCGGGTTGATTTTCAATGCTGCACCGGCAGGAAACTTCCAGGCATCCTGTCCATCAAAACCATAACTCATGCCTTTCTGGTCTGCCGACTCGTGAACAGCCCGGGCATTTACGTAGTCGTTCAGGATGTATGAGTCCCTTACCGTTTTATCTTCTTCTACCGGCCGGTAGTTAAAGCGGTAACGGAGTGGGCTTTGGGAGTACCATGCCTCCAGCCCACCGTGTGCATCAATGGCTTCCAGGATTAGTTGCCCCGATTCGGTGGCAGACAGGCGTTCGGTAGCCGCCGCTACGCGGTTGGCAAAGGGCGTACTTGATGCTTCATTTTGTTCAGGCGAAGCCGCTGGCTCTCCAGCATTTGGCGTACAAGCGAAAAAAGCGGTGGACAATAGCAGGGCGAGAAAAAGGCGGAACATAATTTTTGTCTTTGGCAAATAAGCAAGTTCCCCCCTCCTTTAGTTCTATCATAAGTATTCCATCTGTCCGGAAACGACGAATGGGCGGTAGCTACCACCACCAACGTTTTGACATCGTTTGTCCGTCTTAAGAAGTAGTCCCAACTATGTAACTAATGAAATACTTTCTTCTCCCCTGCCTGTTTTGCTTGTTTGTCGCCTGCAATGATGGTGACAAGACTAACCCAGCGCTTCCCGGCGTCTGGGGGTTAGAGGCGATCTACAACGACCCTGGTGATGGTTCAGGTGATTTTGTCAGTATCGATAGCGGTACGACCATCGAGTTCTTACCCGAGAACCGGTACCTCATGTCCAACGCCGTATGCCTGACCCCCGTGACAACCGGCGAGACAGCGACCGGCAGCTATGACGTGGAGGCAGGGACCCTCTCCCCTGATCTCTGTGACTTCCCGTTCGAAGCCACTTTTAAGATAGAAGACGGCAAACTAATCATTTCCCTGCCCTGCATTGAAGCATGCTTGTTAAGGTTCAGTAAGGAATAAATTTACGGTACCCAACGGCGCAACTTTTCCCACCTCTAGCTTCGTTTATGAACAAAGCCAACCCAGCATGGCCTACTCCAATAACTGGCTCCTCTCCCAATTAAACCAGGGGAAATCTTTCGACTATCTCTACTTCTGGGGCCACCGCCCCAGCGCAGACGGCAGGATCACCCAGTCTTGCCTGAGCCAGTGGTACGACTCCGGCTTCGAACACGAAGGCAACTACTTCCCGACCGCAGAACACTGGATGATGTGGCATAAGGCGCTTAACGCAGGTGATGAGCAAGCGGCAAGGGCCGTGTTTTCGGACAGGAACCCGAGCAAGGCGAAATCGATCGGCCGCAAGGTGAGAAACTACGACGACGCCCGCTGGGCGGCGGTGAAGTATGACATTGTGGTTAAGGGCAACGTCCTGAAGTTTGGGCAAAACCCCAGGCTCAAGCAATATTTGCTAGGTACTGGCAACCTTGTGCTTGTAGAAGCCAGTCCCTACGATGCCCAGTGGGGCATCGGCATGACGGCGGACGAAGCTCGCCGGCTCAACGACCCTAAGCAGTGGCGGGGCACCAATTTGTTGGGTTGGGCGTTGATAGAGGCGCGGGATCGGTTGCTGGGAGGGTAGGATGTTACTACTTGCTGAAACTTGCGGTAATACGTTTTAGCTTGAAACAGACCTCGGAATGCTCTCACATCCAACATAATTTACGCTCGCTTCAGCCCGTCCCCTGCTGTTTCTTATCTTTGCGTGAATTCTCCACCCCGCAGTGCAACTATGAGTCAACAACGCGCCATCCTCCTGCTTGCTGACGGTACTACCTTCGAAGGTAAAGCCGCCGGTAAAATCGGTACCACTACCGGTGAAATCTGTTTCAATACCGGCATGACCGGTTACCAGGAAGTATTTACTGACCCTTCATATTATGGCCAGTTACTCGTAACGACCAATGCCCACATCGGTAATTACGGAACCGCGGACGCCGATACGGAATCCGGCAGCATTAAAATTGCCGGACTGATCTGTAAGAACTTCACCGTTCCTTACAGCCGCCAGATGGCAGACCAGTCTATTCAGGAGTACTTCGAGCAGGAAGGTCTCGTTGGCATCAGTGATGTTGACACCCGGGCCATCGTACGCCACATCCGCACCAAAGGTGCGATGAACGGCATCATCTCTAGTGAGGTCTTTGACCTCAAGGAACTGAAAAAGTTACTCGATCAGGCACCCAACATGGACGGCCTCGAGCTGTCCAGCTTCGTCACCACCAAGGAGGCGTACACCCTCGGCGAGGAAAGTGCTGCGCACCGGGTAGCCGTTCTCGACCTGGGCACCAAGCAAAACATTCTGCGCAATTTCCTGGCGCGCGATTGCTACGTCAAGGTGTTCCCCGCAAAAGCACAGATGGACGACATCATGGCCTTCAACCCTGATGGCTTATTCATCTCCAACGGCCCGGGAGACCCGGGCGCAATGGACTATGCCGTTGACACAGCAAAAGCCATGCTGGAAGCCGACAAGCCAATGTTCGGCATTTGCCTCGGACACCAGATCCTGGCCCGCGCCGTAGGCATTCCTACCTACAAGATGCACCACGGCCACCGGGGTATCAACCACCCGGTGAAGAACCTGGTGACCGGCAAATCGGAGATCACCAGCCAAAACCACGGCTTCGGCGTAAGCCCCGATGCCATCGCCAAAAACCTCGACGTGGTTGAGGTAACCCACCGCAACCTGAACGACGACACCATCGAAGGCATTCGGATTAAGGGGAAGGACGCCTTCAGCGTACAGTACCACCCTGAAGCCAGCCCGGGACCGCATGATGCGGCCTACCTCTTCGACCAGTTCGTTGACACCATTAAGGCACGCAAATAGGCAAACAGTATCCCTTTGGATACCTACTCCGGACGGGCGCTGCTTTCCAACTTCCACGGCACCCGCGTCCGCGCCCTGCAACACAAACTATCACCCAGGCTGGCGGCCCGACAAAACCGCCCTGGCCTGCACAACCAACCAAGCCGCAACCGGATAAAACCGCCAAACAGTAACCCAGAAAATTAGAAAATTATGAGTTCGATTCTAGACATCAAAGCCCGGCAAATACTCGACAGTCGCGGTAATCCTACGGTTGAAGTAGAAGTTTTAACTGGCGACGGTGCCATTGGCCGTGCTGCAGTACCATCTGGTGCCAGTACCGGCAAGTACGAAGCGGTAGAACTCCGCGACGGCGATAAAGACGTTTACCTCGGCAAGGGCGTAACCAAGGCAGTTGCCAACGTAGAAGAAAAAATCGCCGACGAACTGCTCGGCGTAGACGTAACGGACCAGCGCTACATCGATGAAACGATGATCGAGCTGGACGGCACGCACAACAAAGGCAACCTCGGCGCCAATGCCATTCTTGGCGTTTCTCTCGCTTGTGCTAAAGCAGCAGCGATCGAGCAAAACCTCCCCCTCTACCGCTACATCGGTGGGACGAACGCGCACACCATGCCCGTACCGATGATGAACATCCTCAACGGTGGCAGCCACGCGGACAACAGCATCGATTTTCAGGAATTCATGATCATCCCCCTCGGAGCTGACACCTTCAGTGAAGCACTGCAGATGGGCGTGGAGACCTTCCACCACCTGAAGAAGGTACTGAAGAGCAAAGGCTACTCGACCAACGTTGGTGACGAAGGTGGTTTTGCTCCTAACATCAAGAGCAACGACGAAGCGATTGAGATCGTACTGCAATCGATCGAGTCTGCCGGCTACAAGCCCGGCGACGACATGATGATTGCCATGGACGCGGCAGCCTCTGAGTTCTTTGACGCTAAAGAAGGCGTTTACCACTTCCACAAGTCTGACGGCCGCAAAATCGAATCTGCCGCTATGGTCGACTACTGGAAGCAGTGGGTAGACAAGTACCCGATCTTCTCCATCGAAGACGGCCTCGACGAAGACGACTGGGCCGGCTGGGCCGCCCTCAACCAAAGCTTCGGCGACCGCTGTCAGCTGGTGGGTGACGACCTCTTCGTTACCAACACCGAGCGGCTCAGCCGCGGCATCGCCGAAGGTAGTGCCAACTCTATCCTCGTAAAGGTTAACCAGATTGGCTCCCTGACCCAAACGATCAACACCGTTACCATGGCCCACCGCGCCGGTTACACCAGCGTCATGAGCCACCGCTCCGGCGAAACGGAAGACGTAACCATCGCGGACCTCGCCGTTGCCCTCAACTGTGGTCAGATCAAGACCGGCTCCGCCAGCCGCTCTGATCGGATCGCGAAGTACAACCAGCTGCTCCGCATCGAGGAGGAACTCGGTTCTACGGCATACTTCCCTGGCCGGGACTTGCTGAAAAAGCTTGGATGGTAGGAGCTAGGAGCTAGTTTAGACAAAAGAGAGTCCGCGGGAGAAATCCTGCGGACTTTTGTTTTACTACGTTGAGTTATATCATAGCTAATTAGACTTTAACCAAACCTGACCTAATCAAACTATGAGTCTTGAAGCGTATTTAAGCAATCAAGACGGCAAAGACCGTTCGCCTGAATGGGTATCCTTCTTAAAATCCGCGTAGCCATCTCATCGTATGCCGTTTAGACATTACCTTGTGCTTAATATCAAATTTTTCAGGCCTCCAGGGTTTCTGACTCCCAGCTCCTTCCTACTAGTTCCTGGCCCCTAGCTACTGACTCCTACCTCCTAACCTATGGCACTCAAGAAAAAACCGCAACAAGACCCGCTGAAGAAGCTCTGGCTTAAGCTTCCTCCCTACGTCCGTAACCGGTACTTCCTTACCCTGGT
>CAZTTF010000175.1:0-5967 GCA_964616365.1 uncultured Lewinella sp.
GTCTCCATATCGTTGATGGTGGCCGGATTCCCATCGTCACAGGCCTGCATCGTGGTTGGACCGGTGCTACAGTCTTCGACCACGCCAGCGCAGGGAATACAGATCCTGCCATCGGCATCAAGTACCGTTTGCACATCCCCGGAGGTACAGGGATCGCCGTCGTCACAGGCAACTACTGTGGTAGTTCCGTTAGAACAATCAACCGGTGTACCCATACAAGGAATACATACCGCCCCATCACAATCCAGGATCGTCTCCATATCGTTGATGGTAAACGGATTGCCGTCATCGCAGGCCTGCACGGTAGTTGGACCGGTGTTACAGTCTTCGACTACACCCGCACAGGGAATACAGATCGTGCCGTCGGCATCAAGTACCGTTTGGACATCACCGGAAGTACAAGGATCGCCGTCGTCACAGGCGACCACGGTGGTCGCGCCAGAGGAACAGTCGACGGGTGTGCCCATACAAGGCACACAAACCGTACCGTCACAATCCAGGATGGTCTCCATATCATTAATGGTGGCCGGATTCCCATCATCACAAGCCTGCATGGTGGTCGGGCCGGTCGAGCAGTCCTCCACCACCCCAGCACAAGGGATACAGATCGTGCCATCAGCATCGAGTACCGTTTGCACATCCCCGGAGGTACAGGGATCGCCGTCATCACAGGCTACGACTGTGGTTGTTCCGTTAGAACAATCGACGGGGGTACCCATACAAGGAATACATACTGCCCCATCACAGTCCAGGATAGTCTCCATGTCGTTGATGGTAAACGGATTGCCGTCATCACAGGCCTGCACCGTGGTTGGACCGGTACTGCAGTCTTCGACCACGCCAGCACAGGGAATACAGATCGTGCCGTCGGCATCGAGTACTGTTTGGACATCACCGGAGGTACACGGGTCACCGTCATCACAAGCGACAACGGTAGTTGTGCCGTTAGAACAGTCAACTGGTGTGCCCATACAAGGCACACAAACCGTACCATCACAGTCCAGGACGGTCACCATATCATTAATGGTCGCCGGGTTACCGTCGTCACAGGCCTGCACGGTGGTTGGACCGTTGGTACAGTCGGCAGGCACACCGGCACAAGGGACACAGATTGAGCCATCACAATCCAGCACCCCAACTTGATCATTTACCGTACAAGGGTCAAAATCATCACAAGGGAGAAAACTGAATGATCCGTTGCTGCAATCAACTGGTACGCCCGCACAGGGAACACAAACGCTGCCATCACAATTCAACACCGTTACTTCGTCGTCAATAGTACAGGGGTCACCATCATCACAGGGAACCGTGCTGGTGGGACCATTAGAGCAGTCTTGCACAATACCCGCACAAGGGACACAAATTGAGCCATCACAGTCGAGGATGGTCTGCTCGTCGTTAATTGTACAGGGATCGCCGTCGTCACAGGCTATGACACTGGTCGCACCGTTCGAGCAGTCCTGGACAATGCCCGCACAAGGGACACATACTGTACCGTCGCAGTCGAGGATGGTTTGCTCATCGTTAATCGTACAAGGGTCACCATCATCACAAGCCACCACACTAGTCGCGCCGTTCGAGCAGTCTTGTACGATGCCCGCACAAGGGACACAAATCGTACCGTCACAATCCAGGACGGTTTGCATATCGTTAATTGTACAAGGGTCACCATCGTCACAAGCCACCACGCTGGTAGGACCAGTGGAACAGTCTTGTACAATGCCCGCACAAGGGACACAGATTGAGCCATCACAGTCGAGGATGGTTTGCTCATCGTTAATCGTACAGGGGTCACCATCGTCACAGGACACTACAGATGTCATGCCTGCCAGGCAACCGGTTCCCGAACAAGAGAGTAAGTCCGTTTCAATGGTAACCGTAATGGTATAGGTGTAGGCAACATACCCCTGATTGATATAATCCTGTCCGTTGGTACAGAAAGTATTGGCTACGGGTACGATGTCGGCACTAAAGATTCCATTGAAGTCGAAATTCTCCGCGATACAGCTGTAAGTGCGATTATAGTTACTTCCTGCCGGGGGAAAATTGGGTTCGTCAATATTGTTTGCAGGATCACAGGAACCACCTACTCCACTGTAAGGTCCACAGTCATAGTAAATGTTATAAAAAGTAGTGTTATGAGAACATCCCGCAGGTAGGCTAGCAGTATAGCCCGTAATTTGAATGTCTAATTCCACGGAAACTATCCGCTCGCAGGAACTAACACTTGCTCCCAGGTCGAAATCGTGGTGATATCCTTGGCTGTAGGGACCGCCAAAGTTCTTTCTATCCAGTCCAATGGTGGCATCTGTTTCTGTCTGCGTTAGTGTAATGGTTCGCTGAGCGGCCAGTTGTGCTTTCACTCCTGCTAAAAGCAGGAAAATCAGGAGTAAACACGACTTTAAGTTGAAAAATTGCATGCGCTTCTTGTTTGGCACGCCTGGCAAAATTTTACTGCCAATCCCATGTAGGCGCGCCGAGATGATTTTTTCAAAAAACAGCTTGGAGGGAAAGCGAAGATCTTCCCAAAAACTGTCTTTCTACTGTTGGAGTGCCAATGTCCAGAATTTACTCAGGTAGGTTAAGCTAAGGCTAGTGCTAATGGTACCAAGTATGAAAAGAGGCGTACTGGCAAAACTACCATTAATTCTCACATTATTAACTCATTCGCTTGCGGATTATCCGGCGAATTACGGCTCCCAAGAAACGACCAGGCCCGGCTCGATGGCAAAGGGGCGGGGCCGCAGGTGCAATGATTGTAGGAAATAAAATAGGTGGCTCAAAATTGAAACTTGCGTCCCTAGGGATTAGGTCCTAGCTGTTTCCCCGATGTAAAATGCTCAATTTAGCGCATGTCACATTACGATACAGAACATCATTTAATTACTCAAAATCAAATCCTTACGAGTAAAAAGGCTAAACAAACTGAAGTCTTTCTGCTTATGATCTGGCCGGGTGTTTGCTTTCGTGTTCAGCTGCAAATTCTTCGTCTACCAAACGACTGATTTTGTCTGCTTTTTTCGAACTGGCATGCCGCTCGGCTGCCCGGAAAAAGAGCAGGAACAAGAAGATGGCGGCAGCAATCAATAGCTGATTTTGGGCAGCGAGTTGAAGCTGATCGGGGGACATGCTTCCGGGATCGGTAAAATTTGAGAACATCTAAGGTTATTTGGTTGGGGCTGAGGGAGACGAATGTGATTGTTAAGGGGAGGTGTAAATTTCTGGGCCAAACGCAAGGGTAATTCGGGGTATAAAACTCAATAGTCTGAATTGATAGGGATAACTTTGTTGATAATTATTGAACGCCAGCTAATGCGGTTACGTAGGGCACAAAATCCTGAATCAGATAATAGTATAGCGGGATACCAATGATGATATTGATGGGGAAGGTGATCCCCAGAGCCATTGGCAGATATACACCAGGATTCGCCTCTGGTACTGCCGTTTTGAAGGCGGCTGGCACGGCGATGTAAGACGCTCCGGCTCCAAGAATGGAGAAGAGCAACATATTACCAGGAGAATCGGTGAGCAAGGAAGCCAGGGCCAGGGCCAGGAGCCCGTTGAAGAATGGGAAGACACTGGCGAATGCCACCAGGAACCATCCATTCTTGCGCATCGCACCTAGCTGAGCACCAGCGCGAATGCCCATATCAAGCAGGAAGACCGCTAAAAATCCCTTGAAGATATCCGTGGTGAAAGGCTTAATACCCGCTGCCTGAGCGTCACTCGCCAGGTAGCCGATCACCAGGCTACCCAGGATAAGGAGGACACTGGCGTTGTTGATGGAATGCAGAAAAACGTCTCTGAATCTTCCAGCCACGGGACTGTCCCCTTGATCACGCTTGCGGAAGAGACGCATCAGGAGCAATCCGACAACGATTGCCGGCGCTTCCATGAGTGCCATTACAGCGATCATGTAGCCATCAAAATCGACCCCCTCGAACTCGAGGAAGGAAATTGCGGTAACGAAGGTCACGGCACTTACGGAGCCATAAGCTGCGGCAATCGCTCCTGCATTCGGGACACTGACTCTGGAACGTAGAATGAAGTAGGCTACTATTGGTACAAAGCTGGCCAGAAAAAGGCCCAGCATGAGCCCTGAAGCAATGGTTCCATCTAGGTTAGCGTGGGAAAGCTCATTCCCTCCTTTGAATCCAATGGACATCAGGAGGTAGATGGAGATGAATTTGGAAGATCCGTCAGGGATTTTCAGGTCATTCTTGAACTGTACAGCAAGAATGCCCAGAATGAAGAAAAGTAGCGCTGGATTGGTGAGGTTCTCGAGTAGTCCGGTCATGGAAATTAACAGATTTCGATTACTGTTTTCTTAGTACATCGGAGGTCAAGCCCCAGCTCTTCAGCGCGTAGCATCAAGCTATGCATTTTCAGATCCGGCACGTCTTTGATTTCCACTTCACCGTCGGTATTCACTGACATCGCATTTGCGGAAAGACCCGTTCTATTGATCAACTCAGAGACCATATCCCGTATCTGAGCTTCCGAGTACTTACGGGCAGCTGTTGGGCATGGTGGCTGATTAATACTCTTGGTGAATGACAATTTCATGGCTTGGTTAATTGGTATTATTATGCTTGGTTGAACAATGCAAAGGTGAAGTCCTTTTATCATTATATTACATTTATGTTTCCAATACATACCATTAACTATAACTAATGAATTACACACTTCACCAGCTACGAATTTTCATAAAAGTCGCTGAATATCATAGCGTTACAAAGGCTGCCGAAGTCCTCTACTTAACCCAGCCTGCAGTCTCTCTTCAACTAAAAAGGTTCCAACAAGAGTTTGAGATTCCGCTTTTTGAAGTCCTTGGCCGGCAGCTACACATCACAGACTTCGGCCGCAGGATTGAAAAACTTGCACTGGAACTGCTGGAACAGGCGGAACAGATAGAAGCAGCAGCCAATACCCATAAAGGTGTACTTACCGGGAATATTCGGGTAGCAACCGTCTCTACTGGCAAGTATGTGCTCCCCTACTTCCTGGAAGGCTTTATGCGCAAACACCCCGGAGTGAATATATCAGTTGACGTTACGAATAAGTCTTTAGTGCTCGAAAGTCTGCGTGAAAACCGTATTGATTTTGGCCTTGTATCCTTGCTTCCGGAGAAGCTAGCCGTAGTCAATATCCCCTTACTTAGAAATGAATTACACCTGACGGCCTCTTCTAGATTCCCCGGGCTTCCAAAACGGATGACAAAAGCCAAGCTTGGCACGCTACCTCTCATTTTCCGGGAAGAGGGTTCGGCCACCAGGAGTGCGATGTCTGGCTTCCTCAACAGTCAGCAAATTCCAACCAAACGTTCAATGCAAATGGTATCGAATGAAGCCGTTAAACAAGCCGTCAGAGCTGGTTTGGGTTTATCTATTCTTCCCCGCATTGGCATTAGCAGTGAATTAGCCCTTGATAGCATGCGGATTATCCCTATGAAAGGCCTGCCCATTGTCACCGAATGGAACCTCACTTATCCAAAGGGGAAAAAGCACTCTCCCGCAGCCTTGGCCCTGACAGAATACATTCAGGAGAACAAAGAAGAAATAGTGAAGACTCATTTCAGCTCACAGGAAAGGGGTATAAGTAGCGAACAAGAAGTTTAAGCCCTCACGGTAGATACCCGCCAGCAGAAAAGTGCAAGCAAGTCTGATTCAACCAGGCAGCGCAGACATTGCTTCACCTCGAAGCATACTGTTTGCCCGTCGCTTCTTAACTTCGCCGCAAGTCCAACCAACCATGCAAAAACACAATCAGCTAAACGAAAAACTTGAACTCGCTCGTCTTGGAGGAGGCCAGGTACGCATCGACAAGCAGCACGCTAAAGGCAAGCTTACCGCGAGAGAACGCATTCATTTACTGCTTGATCCCGAATCATTCGAAGAAGTTGGCGCACTCGTAACCCACCGCACTACAGATTTCGGGATGCAAGACCAGATCTTTTATGGTGATGGT
>CAZTTF010000176.1:0-28636 GCA_964616365.1 uncultured Lewinella sp.
AGTAATCCGTTAAACTACTACGACCATGGCTAAGACCAAGACGAGAGACCGGATGAGTAATGAGATCAATGCTGGATCTATGGCGGATATCGCCTTCCTGCTGCTGATCTTCTTCCTGGTCACAACAACGATTGCCGAAGACAAAGGTATCCTCGTAAAGCTGCCCCAGTGGTCGGAAGAGGAACCGGACATTACTAAGCTGAAGGAACGTAACGTTTTCTCGGTGTTGGTAAACGCTCAGAACCAGCTTCTGGTACGGGACGAACCAATGTCAGTGGAGGATCTGCGTGAAGCGGCTAAGCGATTCATCAGCAATAAGGAAAATGATCCGACAATGTCTGAGTCTCCGAAAAACGCCATCATCTCTTTGAAGAATGACCGGGGTACGAACTACAAGACGTACCTGTCCGTCTACAATGAGTTGAAGGGTGCTTACGAAGATCTCTGGGACGAATTGGCCCAGATCAAGTACGGAGAACCTTACACCGATGACATGCCATTCGCTCAGCGTAAGGCCATCAAATCGGAAATTCCGATGGTTCTGTCTGAAGCAGAACCTACTTCCTTCGGAGAAGAAAACTAATATTCCGGGCCAATTTGTCTTCGGAGGAATTGGCCCGTTTTTTCCTCTCCACCCACCAGTCGGCTCCTTTCCGGCATCTTACGGACCTAACAGTCCATCAATAATAACTATCCAACATGGCTAAGTTTTCCAAAAAGCGGGGTAAGTCAAATCCGGCGATTTCAACCGCCTCCCTGCCAGACATTATCTTCATGTTGCTGTTCTTCTTCATGATGGTAACGGTACTCCGTGACTCGGACCTGAAACTATCGGTAAATACTCCTGAGGCCACTGAGCTGACGAAGTTGGAAGAAAAGTCTCTGGTTAATTACATCTACGTTGGGCGTCCCACTAAGCAGTACCAGGAAACTTACGGTACTTCTCCACGGATTCAGCTTGGTGACAAGATCTCTACCGTAGAAGATATTCCACTGTTCCTCGAGCAGCATAAGGTTAAGCTTCCTGAAAACAAGCGTGGCCGTATCACTTCTTCCCTTCGGGTTGATGGTGATGTAACCATGGGTATTGTACAGGACGTAAAAGTCAAACTGCGTAAGAGCAATCAGCTTAAGGTTAACTACTCCGCTGGTAAGCGCGTAGACTAATCATCGCTGTTCGCTTAACTAAAGCGTAAGTAAAAAACCGTTCTTCTCAGGTGAGAGGAACGGTTTTTTATTTGGAGTAGGAACGGTTTTATTTTTTGGGCTGATCAGCGGGGAGTATACTCTCTGAGTAGATAGTTTTTCGAGTAGTTGCTACTTTGCGTAACAAGGCTGTTTCGTCAGTATTTATTGGGGTTACATCAGGGCAAACGCACCAAGAGCTGACGCATAGTATGAGCCCTTGAAAAACGCTCCTTGCGTCGCTATCAAGGTACACATACTATGAGCAGCTACCTAAAACAACGCCTAAAATGAGTCGTTTGGTCATAGTGTGCGTCCTCCTAATACCACCTTTGGTGAAATTGAGGAGGCTAACTCTAAGTCTCAGACGACAATAAAATTTGATGCGTTTCCCTAGGAGTTCCTCAAGGAATCCGGGAACAATTTGCCTGATTTTTGTAGAGGCAGGGCATGTCCTTACCCTACAATGTCCACTTGGAGACGCCATAATTCCTTAGGGATTACCTCTTTACGTCCAGTAATAGGGTGTCCCGTTTGTTGGTCTGATTAAGTCACGCTTTTCAACCTCTTCCCAACCCCTCGCCGACTCGCTCGTTCCTCGCTGGAGAGGGCTTCAGTGAAAACTGCTACGCAGATTTTAAGCCAAAATCTGACGTGGGCCAAATGCAATAAACGGAACACCCCACCTTTAATGCCTTACTCCCTTACCTCCTTAGTGGTTAAATCGGTTAGATGCTCAGAGAAAGATTGTCTCTCCACATTCAGGAGCAGGGAGCAACCATGACTCCTAATTAGTGTTCTCATGGGTATGCAGGAAGGCATAGTCATTTTCTATTTGGAGGATAAAGGATACGGTTACCTGCGGCTGCTTGGGACCCGTGAGGAATTCCATTTCAGGAAGAAACAGGTGCTTAGCAAGACCCTGGTGTCTGGTGACATTGTGCGCTTCACCCTGGCAAAAGGCCGGCAGGGCTACTATGCTGACAATGTCGAAAAGCTACTACTGGCCTGAGTTATTACCTTTAACCTCTTTAATGTTTAGAAGTCTTTGTTTGCTAACGAAATGTTGGCAAACCTTCTTACCTTTGTTTCGTTGCAAAAGAGGTGTCCGCCAGCTCGCGGAGCACCCCGAATGATCCCGTATGTCTCCAGCTTCTCCCTCTGCTTCTAATGCTTCCTCTGCACCTGCGTCCGCGCCCAAAAAGCGACGGTCGAAGAAACGCGAAGTGCCCCACACCGAAAAGTATCTGACGGTCACAGGAGCTAAGGAGAATAACCTTAAGGACATCAGTGTAGAACTGCCCCGCAATGAGTTGGTCGTGATAACGGGCTTAAGTGGTAGTGGTAAATCGAGCCTGGCTTTTGATACTATCTACGCGGAGGGTCAGAGGCGCTACATGGAAACATTTAGCAGTTATGCCCGGCAATTCATGGGGACCATGGAGCGGCCGGACGTTGAACAGATTACCGGCCTGAGCCCCGTAATCTCCATCGAACAGAAAACAACCAACCGCAGCCCCCGCTCAACGGTTGGAACGGTGACGGAAATCTACGATTTCCTCCGTCTGCTGTACGCCCGGGCCGGAACGGCTTATAGCCACATTAGTGGTAAACCGATGTTGCGCTATACGGAAGAGCAGATGAAGTCCCAGATAGCAGAGCGCTATGCTGGCGAGAAAATTATCGTGCTGGCCCCACTTGTCCGTGGACGGAAAGGTCACTACCGGGAGCTCTTTGAGCAGGTACGCAAACAAGGCTACACTAAAGTCCGGGTCGACGGAGAAATCAAAGACCTGGCAGAGGGCATGCAGGTCAGCCGCTATAAAGTACACGATATCGAGCTGGTTGTTGACCGTATTCGAATGACCGCTGATCGGGCAGACCGGCTAAGCCAAAGCCTGCAGACCGCCCTGAAAATGGGAGACGGTCTCCTGTTTATTCAGGAGGTTGAAACCGGGGAAGTTGCGCCCTATTCTAAGAACCTGATGGACGCTGAGAACGGCCTGAGCTACGAAGAGCCAAGTCCGAATACCTTTAGCTTTAACTCTCCTTACGGCTACTGTAAGCATTGCAAAGGGCTCGGACAGGTGAATACTCCGGACCTTAACAAGATTATGCCAGACAAGAGTCTGAGCATTAATAAGGGCGGAATGCTTCCGCTTGGAGAAAGTCGTGACAATACGACTTTCAAGCAGGTGAAAGCCATCGCGCGTAAATACAAGTTCAAGCTATCTGACCCCATCAGTAAGCTTCCGGAGGAAGGGCTTAACGTCTTGCTTTACGGAGCTAAGAAAAAGCCGGGACGGCAAAAGAAAAGCCGCTACGACAAAAGTGCCCATGACATGGTATGGGACGTTGAAAAAAACGGACTGGTCAACATGATCTCCCGCTGGTATGACGAAACCACCAGCGAACGTATCCGCCAATGGGCGGAGGACTTTATGACCATTGACGTATGCCCCGAATGCGAAGGCGCCCGTTTACGGAAAGAAGCCCGTCATTACAAAATCAAGGAGAAGACAATCAGTGATCTTGCCCGGATGGACTTGGGAGAACTGGGGGAGTGGATGGAGACTGCCGAGGTGGGAATGGATGAGCGGACTACGCTCATCGCAACCGATATCCTCAAAGAAATACGTTTTCGACTGCGCTTCCTGTTGCACGTTGGCCTTGGATACTTAAGCCTGGACCGACCTGGCCGCAGCCTCTCCGGTGGTGAGGCCCAGCGCATCCGACTGGCTACGCAGATCGGTAGCCAGCTGACTGGAATCACTTATATCCTGGATGAGCCAAGTATTGGTCTGCATCAACGGGATAATCAAAGACTGATTAAGGCCCTGCGGGATCTAACGGACATCGGCAATACCGTCCTGGTCGTTGAGCACGATAAGGACATCATGATGGCCAGTGACTACTTATTGGACCTGGGGCCCGGAGCTGGTGTTAAGGGCGGATCGGTGGTGACGGCCGGAAAACCAAAGGCCTTTCTGCTGAAGAAAAATGCGGGTAGTATAACCAGCGACTACCTTTCAGGGAGAAAGCAAATTGTTGTTCCGGAGAAGCGGCGCAAGGGTAATGGTAAGTTTCTGGAGCTGAAGGGCGCGAACGGCAACAACCTTAGTAACGTCAATATCAAAATACCGCTGGGTACTTTTACTTGTGTGACCGGGGTTAGTGGTTCAGGTAAGTCCACGCTGATCAACGAGACCCTGTACCCGATCCTACGCCAGCACTTTTACAATAGCGTTAAGCGCCCAATGGCGTATAAGTCAGTGAAGGGGCTGGAATCCCTGGATAAGGTTATTGACATAGACCAGAGCCCGATTGGGCGTACTCCGCGGAGTAACCCTGCGACCTATACCGGGGTGTTCACGGATATTCGTGCATTGTTTACCAATTTGCCGGAGGCAAAGATCAGAGGTTATAAGCCGGGACGTTTTAGCTTCAACGTTGTCGGTGGGCGGTGTGAAACCTGTAAAGGGAGTGGTAGCCGTACGATTGAGATGAACTTCCTGCCTGACGTTGAGGTAGAATGTGAAACCTGTCAGGGCATGCGCTATAACCGGGAGACGCTTGAAATCCTCTATAAGGGCAAGTCGATAACGGATGTTCTTAACATGTCGGTAGCGGAGGCGAGTGAATTCTTTAAGCCAATCCCTAAAATTTACCGACGCCTGAAAACCCTTAATGATGTCGGCCTTGGCTACATCACCCTCGGGCAGCGGGCCACGACGCTCTCCGGAGGTGAGGCGCAGCGCGTTAAGCTGGCGGAAGAACTCAGTAAGCGTGCTACCGGGCAAACATGTTACATTCTCGATGAACCAACTACGGGCTTACATTTTGAGGACATCCAGTATCTGCTTCGCGTCCTTCAGGGCTTAGTGGACAAGGGAAACACCGTGATTGTGATTGAACATACCATGGATGTTATCAAGGTAGCAGACTACATCATTGACATGGGCCCCGAAGGAGGGCGCGGAGGTGGAACTGTTGTCGCTAAGGGGACGCCCGAGAAAGTCGCTAAAGTCGAAGCCAGCCATACGGGACGCTTCTTGCTAGAGGAGCTAAAGTAGTTTGTCCGGTGTAATCGTTCCTTCGGCTCCCTTCAATGTACCGGCCTTTTTTTACCGCGAACCGAGCTTTTGCAGTGAAAACAGGATAAATTGGGCCTTTAATTCTCTATAATCCGTCTATATTTTTGACGGATGTTTTTTTAGTCAAAGTGCTGATATTCAGAATTTTGTGTTTTTATGAGGTGCTATATTTCTATATCTCTCTACTTCTAATTGCAAAAAAAACGGGAAGGCCCGATCATTGTATTGCAATCGGTTGGAGATGTACCTGATAACAGGCATGCTGATCGAGCCGCAAGAAACTCTAGTGTGGATCTGTGTTGCAGGTCTTCCGTTAAAAGTAGTAGTAGCCCGCCTTTCGGGGCGGGGAGAATTGTTAGATTAATGTTGTTATTCACGCCGCAGACTCAATCGGGTCGCGGCGTTTTTTTATTTCTCTCCTTTGCTAGTGAAAGACTATTTTTCAGAGCTGATCCTCATAACGGCAGCATCGAACTCCTCATTGCCCAAAGGAGACTTACCACGGACCTTGCTTCGGTAAGCGTAGATAGTATTTACCGAGTAGCCCAGAATACGGGCAATCACTTCGTTGTTACGAATCCCCAATCGCATCAATGCGAAAATGCGGATTTCAGTAGAAAGGTCCTCTTGTCCTTCTTGTTGCCAAAGTACTTCTGCCGGAAAGAGTTCCTGAAAGCGATCCACGAAACTTGGGAAAAGGGTTAGGAAGGCCCGGTCAAAATCTTGCAGCAGCTGCTTGTTGAGCTGCTTGGCGTTGAATGACTTTAGCTGAAATTTAGCCTCCTTAAAATCCGCTGCATAAATGGCTTTGGCTGCCTTATCGATAATCGTCTTCGCGTTATTGATGAATTTGGTGTTTGTCTGAAAGAAGTGGCCGATGTATTGCTCCTTAATTTTCTGTGATTCCCGCAGAGTTTCGTTGTTATTAGCCAGTTGCTGAAGCGCCTCCTGTAGTGCCTGGCGTCGTTCCTTTAGCTCCTGATTCTGTTTAATGGTTTGGCGGATCAGTACGAGTGCTAACAGAAGAAGCAGGCCAAGTAGCGAAGAGAAAATGATAAACTGCCGCCGTTGGGCATTGAGGAGCTGGAGGCGTTCATCTTCGATGAGCGGAAGGATTTCGAGCACTTCAATTTTCCGGTGACGGGCGTCGAAGAAATTGGCATTTTCCAGACCAATATCGATGTATCGGGCTGACCGCTCAAAGTCTTCACGTTCGTAGGCATCCCGAGCCACACGGACCAGCGATATAATTTCTCTGGTAACCGTCCGCTCGTCGGCAATGGCGGATTTAATGAAAGCCAGCCGGGCTGAATCCTGAATACCCAATCGGGTGTATTGAACCCCGGCAGCTCCGTGTTCTTTTGCCATTAGTCGCGTACCGGCATCGGGGTTAGCTTTGATCTTATGGTAAATGCTAATGCCCTCCCGGGGAGCAGGAATAGCCATGGCTCGATTACTCCGCAGAATGAGAACTTCAAATGGATCTGCCTGGGCGTAAACAATAGCAGAGTCAATATCTGCAATAGCCAGGCTGCGGTAGCGACGGCTCAATTCCGGGATAACGTAGTTGTTGGCCAGGTCAAGGTGGGCACGGCTGCGGGTGCTGTAATAGTCAATTTTAAGCAGTGGAGGCAGGAGGTTTGCTTCGAGGGTGTTGAGGCTATCGATCGCCTCGTGAAAAAGTCCTGCGGAGAGATTGATGAAAGCTTCTCTGATCAGGGCGCGGGCAATCTTCTCCGGAGCTCCAATTTTCTTTGCCAGCTCTTTCAGGGTGTTGACTTCCTGATTGGCTTGGGTGTAGGAGAAAGATTCGAGCGCTGCTACTTTTTTGAGGGTAATCTCGAATTGTTCCTCCGCATTCGCAGCGGCTGCGCGCTGCTCGTCAAATGATGCCAGTAGCGCCACCCGTTCCGCCAGATAAGTATCCCGCATATCGAGCTCCGTATCCAGTACTGTCAGCAGCGAGTCCAGCTGGGCCTGGCCGCAGGCCAGGCAGCAGAGCAATGTTGCGGTAGTACATATTAATCGTAGCACGAGGGTCCGGATCTGTAACAACGTTGAGGAATATACCCCAGGAGTTTTATCTGCGCAGTAGCTGATGCAGCCGTAAAAGCAGAAGGCTGAGTGGGATCAGTTCCTGTTTTTCGTGCCAGCGGAGGCAATATAACATTCCAGTACGGTAATTCTTGGCTTTTGTGGTAGCGGAAGTCGCTATTGCAGAAGGCTACTTTCTATGTGCAGCTGGTTCTTTTCGTTGGTGATCAGTTACCTATTAGAAAGGGACACCTGCCTTGACCAACCTAACAAGATGTTTGCACGAGCGCCTCACCCTTACTACCTTGTCTTGATGAAGAAGCCCGCCTCTCCCGAAGCATTTATCGCTGATGCCCCTGACCATTGGCGCCCTCAATTGATTACGCTGAGAGAAATCATGCTTGAGCAAGAGGCACTGTCAGAGGCGATCAAGTGGGCGTTTCCCGTGTATTCTTTAGGGAAAAAGAACGTCGCCAGTATTTTCTATACCAAAGCATACGTGGGCGCATGGTTTCCGCAGGGAGCCTTACTCAAGGATCCTGAGGGACATTTGGTCAATGCCTCGCCCGGGAAGACAGTCGCGCAACGCCAACTTAGGTTCGGTCCTGATAAACCTGTCGACGTTTCCCTGGTACGCAGTTTTTTGGCTGAAGCAATAGCAAACCAGGAGATGGGACTCGAATTAAAGCCGGCACCTGCGTCCGCGCCGAAAATACCTGCACTGTTACAAGATACGCTGGATAATGATATTGACCTGGCAAAGGCATTTGCCGCTTTGCCGCCCTACAAGCAAAAGGAGTTCTGCGAGAGTATTGGTGAGGCAAAACGCGAAGCAACTAAATTGAGACGTCTCGAAAAGGCCGTAGACTTGATCAAAGCAGGAAAAGGCCTATCGGATAAATACCGTAAGTAGCCTCAGACTTTGCCTATTTCCGTCCTAGTCGCTCGTGGGCAGCAGCAAAGTGTCCCTCGGTTAAGGCAGAGAGGATAGACAGTTCTCCGGCCAGGCATACGGCAGCCGTGATCTCGGCTAGCCTTCCCGCTTTTCCAGCACCGTAGCAATCCATCAGTTCGAGGCACTCGCGCTGCGTGGGCAGGTTGGTGCCGCCGCCGACGGTCCCGACAATCAAGTTAGGCAAGGTCGCTGAGGCGTAGAGATCCCCTGCTGGTGTTGCCTCTATCCGGACGGTGCCCGTTGCTGCTTCCGCAACACAGGCGGCATCCTGCCCGCAAGCAATGAAAAGGGCTGCTAGCCCATTGGCAAAATGAGCCTGAACACCCAGTGTTCCGGAAAGGGCCGAGCCGTAGACGGCTGCCCTGGCGTAGCGGTCTAGGTTTTCCGGGGTTGTTTTTAGCACCGCGGCAACGACTTTGCGTGGCAGGACAACTTCGACGGAAACTTTCTTTCCCCGAACACGCTGGTAGGCAAGACGATTAGCTTTTTTATCGCCGGAGGCATTGGCCTCGATGTACCACACCACGATGTTTTCAGGGCAGTTCGCCGTAATGAAGCGGCAAATACGGTCAGTACAGATGGTAACCATGTTTTGTCCTGCGGCATCACCGGTAGTGAATTCGACGAGCAGAGTAACGGCGTTGCCATCCAGAAAAGGGGTGATGCTATTGAGTCGGGCGTAGCGACTCGTCTGCCCCACGATCTGAGCGAACTGCTCCTCCTGCAGCGCTAACCAACTGAGAAAACGTGCCGCTGAAGCCAGATCATGAAACTGAAAGTACGGAGCTCTTTGCACGCCCTCGTCCAGGATCACGGCATTTGCGCCCCCACTTAACGTGATGGCTTTCATCCCTCTGGTGTAAGAGGCCACCAGGGCTCCTTCGGTAGTAGCCAGGGGAATCTTGTACTCCCCCTTTGCGTAGGCCCCATTCACCCCAAGTGGGCCGGCGAGGCCCACCGGAACCTGCGCCATGCCAATGTAGTTTTCAATGTTGCCCCGCAGGTCATCGGAAGTTGGAAATGGCTGTTTGCCGCGTAAACAAGGCAAAGGGTGGCCGTTGATTTCGAGTTCGCTGAGCCGCGCTGCAGCATCAGAAGAAGGAGTAGATGGGTGATTGGGCATGTGGTAGGGGGCGTTCGCTCTTTGAGGACGCTACAAAGAAGAAAATTGTTTTCCGGAATAAGCCTTAAATTAAGCCCGTCAATCCCTGCACCTTGTCCGTTAAAATCGCCCAAATAACTGATCTCCACCTACTCCCACCTAATGAGTTACTCATGGGACTGGATGTTAATGACCGCCTGCAGGCGGTACTTGATCACACAAAAGGCTTTGATCCGGACGCCTACTTCATCACTGGTGATTGCTGTGCGCAAGACCCCGTTCAAGAAATCTACCACCAGCTCCGGCCGCGGCTGGACGCGCTTGGTAAACCCTATTACCTCGCTGCAGGAAACCACGATGACCGGGCGATGATGCGTAATGCCTTCTATCTGGAAGGGCATAATCAACATCCTGTATTCGGTTTGATTCAAGTGCAGGGCCGCAATTTCCTGCTCCTAGATAGTTCCAAGGGCATTGTGGACGAAGAACAGGTGGAATGGCTTTCCCGTGCCCTCAATCAGTACCCCGACGCTGATATTGTGATGCACCATCCGCCCATCCAGATGGGGGTGCGTTTTATGGACTCTCGGTACCCCTTAAAAGAAACCGATTTGCTGCTGCGCGTCCTTACTTATGGCGATCGGCAACGCCGTGTGTTTTGTGGTCATTATCACTCTGGTAGGACGGTGACCTACCGTAACCTGCAGATCTTTCTCTGTCCTCCGACCAGCTTTTTTATCGACCCTGTTGCCCCGGAGTTCTTACCTCAGGATCTTCCCCCGGCATACCAGCAGCTGGAATGGATGGAAGATGGCAGTTTCCGCTCAGCCATCATCTACGTGACTTGAGAGTAGATGTATATGAAAATGCAGTATTTGCGTATTTCTCTGGATGACTACCAAAGGTTTTTCACGACCGTACATAACACTGGACTGAAGCCCGGTCTCCCTTCTTTTAAATAAGCCCGCGCTCATGGTTTTGGCGACTGCACGTTATCCTGAATTATAGTCCAGCAACCTTCCTTACGTAGGGAGTGGACTAAAATCCATTTTTATGAGCGTGTTACCGGAACGCCCTGCGGTAAATGCGCACTAATAATCGCTGGGAAATACCCAAATAATAGAGACTGAAAATCAGAGTGAAAATGGCCTGGGTATAAACAATACCAAAACGCTGGTAGCGACGTGAAGAAGTCGTGACAGAAGCCGGTAAGAGAGTTAGTGTGCCAACCTTCATTACCCGACGGGCAAGCTCGTGCCCCTCCAACAGCTCATGATCCTCCCGGTAGCCGTTAAGGGCATTGAATTGCTCCTTCGCTATGAATAAAGACTGGTCGCCAAAACGCACTGCCCAGTGGTCGATCTGACTTCCCCTGGCGTAGCAACGAAGGAGCAGGCGTTGTTCCTGCCCGCTGAAGTGGACGCTGAAGGTTGCGGCGTGGCCCGCCGCCGCGGCGTGCTGCAGCAGCTTGAACCACCCGGTTGGCGGACGCGTGTCGGCGTGTAGAAACCAAAAGAAGCGCCCGCGCGCCTGGCGGGCCCCGGCATTGAGTTGACGGGCGCGGCCGCGGGTACTGTGGACGATAGTAAGAGCAGGGTAGGAGGACGCCAGGTCCAGGGTGCCATCTGTACTACCTCCGTCAGCAAGCACCACCTCAAACGCTCCCTCAGTGACACCGGCATAGACTTCTTTCAGACAGGAGGGTAGGGTGTCAACTTCGTTCAGTGTCGGGATGATGATGGAAAGCCAGGGAGCGGGAAGAGAACTGGTTTCCATTTAGGCAACTACTAGTTCGCTCACTTTACCGCCGATAGCCAGGCTGGCCGTAGCCGCGGGGCTGGGGGCATTAGCTACGTTAATCAGGCCGTTATCTCCGGCGAAGAGAAAATCGTCCACCATACTACCGTCGGGGCGAACCGCCATGGCGCGTACTCCCGCGCCTCCGGGGGCCAGATCTTCCAGCGTAAGTGAGGGCATCAAGGGAAGTAAGCTCTCCAGAAAAGTCTTTTTACTGAAACTGCGGCGTAGCTCTAGGGCTCCCTTGCGCCAGTGTTGCCGCGCTAAAGCCCGGAACCCAGCATACTTCAGCGTGGAGAACAGCTCTTTAAAATTAACAGTACGATTATCATACCCCTCACGGGCAAATGCCAGGACGGCATTTGGGCCTGCTTCTACGCTTCCGTTAATCATTGGTGTCAGGTGGACACCGAGGAAGGGGAAAGCTGGGTCTGGTACTGGGTAGATGAGGTGGTTAACCCTGGCTGCGGCCGCTGGCCGCAACTCGAAATATTCCCCCCGAAACGGAAGAATCTGCACCTCCGGATCATGGCCTCCCATCCGGGTAAGTAAGTCTGATTGTAGTCCCCCGCAGTTGACAAGTTTGTCGGCCCTGTAGTCTCCCTTAGTGGTTGAAACAACGAATCCACCTTGCTCCCGCTGATAACCAAGCACTTCAGTGTTGAGGTGTACTGCGCCGCCCTGTCGTTCAATCTTGCGGGCGTAAGCACGGGAGACTTCCCCGTAATCCACGATGCCAGATTGTGGTACCCAGATGGCAGCAATCCCTCCTGTATACGGGCTGTGTTCGCGCATTTCATCGCCAGTCATCCACTTCAGTCCCGTTAATCCATTTGCGATCCCTCTCCGCTCAATTTCCCTAAGCCCCGGGAGCTCAGCGTCATTGACAGCAACAATGAATTTACCGGTAAGGCGGTAGGGAACATTCTCCTGCTGACAGAAGTCCAGCAGCAAGTCGTAGCCTTCGAAACACAGTTTTGCCCGGGTGCCTCCGGGCTGATAGTATACCCCGGAATGAATGACCCCGGAGTTATGTCCGGTTTGATGGGCCGCTACCCGTGCGGCCTTATCCACCACGGTGACTGACCAGTCGGGCCGCCGCTCCTGAATCCGCAGCGCTGTAGCCAGGCCAACAGCTCCCGCACCAGTAACCAGAACATTCGTGTGTACCATTTCTTAAGCGTTCAGCCAGTCTACCGCTTTGCGTAGACCATTTAAAGTAGCCGCTTCCTGACTGCCGGCTTCGGGCAGGAAATCATAAGTCCAGCCCGCTAAAGGGGGAAGGGACATCAGGATGGACTCCGTGCGGCCGTTGGTCGTCAGACCAAACTTCGTGCCGCGGTCCCAAACCAGGTTGAATTCTACGTAACGACCACGTCGTAGCTGCTGCCACTGTGCCTCCTGCTCACTTACGGCTTTACCTTTGTTCATGGCCAGTAATTGAAGGTAGGTAGGAGCAAAGGTTTCTCCTACGGCAGCGGTGAAATCGAAGAGTGTGCGTTTGTTTTTTCCCTCAGTCTCTGGTTGCAGGCGGTCGAAAAATATTCCCCCAACTCCCCGTGTTTCCTTGCGGTGCGGGAGATAGAAATAGTCGTCTGCCCAGGTCTTGAATTTAGGGTAATACTCGGGGTCAAATCGGTCACAGGTAGCCTTCAACTGCTGGTGAAAGAAGGCTGCTTGCTCCGGGACGATATAGTGGGGCGTCAGGTCAATACCACCACCAAACCAGAAGCGCCCTCCATCCAGCTCAAAGTACCGAACATTCATATGGATGATCGGTACGTGGACATTTTTTGGGTGGAGGACAATGCTGACGCCGGTTGCATAAAAGCTTGTCTCTCCGCTGTCAAGGTGAAGGCTTTTAGCGGCTTGCGCTGGCAATTCACCGTGTACTGCTGAGAAGTTGACACCACCTTTTTCTATGTCATTACCGAGCAGGACCCTTGCTCTCCCACCGCCTCCTCCGGGGCGGTTCCAGCTGTCCTCAGTAAACGTGCCGCCATCGGCGGCAGCGAGGGCTGTACAGATCTCATCTTGCAGGGATTGAAAGTAAGCGGTGATTTCGTGACGATCAGGCATTAGATAGCTTTTAGCTGGAAAAGATAATAAAGCCCCCCAAAGGAGGAGACCAGATGACATAGCAGGGTAGCTTCTTTGAGTCTTTCCCGAACCTGTACGACTGACGGGATCAGGAGCTACATCCATGCGCTATTTAGCCAAGTGCTGCCTTGGTGGCAGCGACTGCCTTTTCCCGGTTGCCAATAAAAATCTGATCGCCAACAATGGTTACCGGGCGTTTGAGAAAGGTGTACTCACTCAGGATTAACGCTTTATAATCCGCCTCGGTAAGCTCCTTTTTGTTTAGCCCCTGAGACCGGTATTTACGAGCATTACGGCTGAAGAGCTTCTCATAACTACCCGCGAGTTTTGCCATTTCATCAAGCTGCTCCTCGGTGATGGGGTCCGTCTTGATGTTAACGATTTCAAGTGCGGGTTGCTCCCCCAGCTCCTGAATGATGCGCTTGCAGGTCGAGCAAGTTGATAGTTGATACATTTTTGCCATAGCGCAAAAGTAAGAATTGTATCTGCGGGAATGATGCTGGTTGGTCAGGGCTCTGTAGAAGTTGGTTCCCAACCAAATTACCAAGGGGTACAAACGCATTTGCGTTTGTACCCCTTGGTCGGATGAAAAATGTGCTTACTTCAGGAATTCAGGCTTGAGCCGGTCTTTAAAGACCTTCATGACCTTTTCAACTTTAGGGCGGCTCACATTCTGTACATACCCCTGATTTGGGTTGGAGGTGTCTTCGTAGTAATCCTGGTGATACCCTTCTGCAAGGTAGAATTGAATCGGATCTTCGATGGTAGTAACGACCTTGCTGGAGAATTTACCACTTTCGTCCAGTGCTTTAATCTTGGCGCGGGCGATAGATTCCTGTTCGTCGTTGAGAGGGAAGATGCTGCTGCGGTACTGTGTTCCCCGGTCGGGACCCTGGCGGTTGAGCTGGGTTGGGTCGTGGGCCACAAAAAATACGTCCAGTACCTCTTCGTAGGTAATTACCTCAGGGTCGAAGTACACTACAATGGCTTCAGCATGACCTGTCTTACCTGCGGCAACTTCGTAGTAGGTCGGGTTGACTTCTTTGCCGCCAGCATAGCCACTCCATACATCCTGTACGCCCTGAATACGGTCGAGCGAAGCTTCGGTACACCAGAAGCAGCCGCCGGCGAGGTAGGCTTTTTCAAAGCCTTCGTAATTCTTGTCAAGTTCTTCAATGGTGATTCCGGCTACCGGCGCAGCGTTGCTTTTAGCAGCCATCGTCTCTTTATCACCTGCCTGAGCTGCTTTTTGGCTTTCGCAGGCCGAAGAGGAGAGCATCAGCACAAATAAAAAGGCCAGGGTGGGAAAGGAGAATTTCATAGTTCTTACGTTTTCTTCGCTGGCATAACGCAAGAATGGGGGTTTGGGTTATTATGAGGGCCTAAGAGATTCGTCCGATTAAGACATTGTTCGTAAAAACGATGTTATCAACAGTACACTAGGTCTATACCTGTGGGTTTTACCGCTTTGGGGAGAAGTGGTGCTGACAGATATGCCTCAGCGTACTAACGCAAAGATTTTCTGATGCCCAGCTGTAAGCCTGCTACCCAGTATTTCTCCCGAACGGGAGCACTTTTGACCGTGAAGGCCGTTGGGTAAGTCTTGAAGTAAGGTTCCAGAAGAATAGTAACCGGGCGTTTTTTCCCTATTTGATAAGCGGTGGAGAGGCTTGCCATGAAGCCAATACCGACGTTGCGGCGGTAATTACCAGCCGTAGCCAGGTTTTGCGGTATGCCAAAATCAGGGTCAAGGAAGCGGCCACGAACCGAAGTAGTTAGGTTGACCAGAGGACCGGCATTGACAGTAACGTTGACGCGACGACCTTGTACAGAATAGCCAAGCAAGACTGGCGCTTCTAGCATTCTGATGTTGTTATTGGTCGTTACGAGGGTTGTTTGTCCGCCAGAAAAGCGTTCGTATTCCAGCTCGTTGCGTATTTCAGCATAAGTGAGGCCTGCCAATAAACGGAAACGTTCGTTCAATTGGTAAGTACTACGGAGGGTGATTTGGTAACCAAATTCAGGGAACTCACTAGATTCCCGAAGGTCACGCAGACCGACTGCGTTAGGGTCTTGTAGCCCAAACTCCTGCCGGGCATAAGCAATGCCGAAGAGTAGTTCGGTCTTGAGGCCATTCAAACCACTGGAGCGAAAAACAGTGGCTGCCGGAGCAACAGTGACTTCCGGTAAGGCGTTCACAGGAAGCTCAAGTTGAGCATCTGCTCCACTGAGCAGAGGCACGGCGCTTGCCGCTGCAATATTGCGGGCCGGAGGGGCTGAACTTGTTGAAGGCGTGGTACTATTAGCAGAAAAGGGGAGGGTAGCCTGCCCTTCCGATATCGGCAAGGGACGGTCAGTATTGAGTGACTGATTTTCCTGCACGCCAACAAGCGTATTGCGGCGGCTCTCGCCGGCGTATTGTGAAGGGGCGGGGGTATTAGCTACACCTACTTCCAGGTCTTCAGCGCGAGTAGCAGCTGTATTATCGGTAGTACCCGTAGTTGCCTGTACAACTGTAGGTGACGGTACTTCCGCAGTTACTGGGCCGACATTAACTGGGGGCGTCGGCTTTCCGGTGCGGTTATAACTCAGGCCTGCTACAAGTAGTAGCAGCAAGAGGGCTGCTGCTCCGAGGGACCACCGGACCCAGGGCCTGCGGGCCCTGGCGGCAGCAATCCTGCTCCACATGTTTGCGGGGACAGCGGCAGTCCGTTCACCAAGTTTGTTGCGGAAGGTCGCATCCAAAGCCTCTCCCTCGGGCAAGGGTTGTTGCTTCGCGGCATTGATGCGAGCCCAGAGGTCATTAGTGTTGGGGATATCAGCTTTGCGACCGCTCAGCCCATCCCGAAAAAGATCGTCGATGTGACTCATATAGCGATACGTTGGCGGATTTCAATCTGACGCTGTAGCACTTTGCGCGCTTTGAGCAACTGACTGCGGGAGCTGGCTTCCTGAATGCCAAGCATCTCCCCAATTTCTTTGTGGCTGTAGCCTTCGATGGCGTACAGGTTGAACACGAGGCGGTAGCCATCAGGCAGGGCCTGCACCATGTCCAACAACTCTTTTTCTCCTAACTCAGCATAAGCAGTGGGCGCCCCTCCTTTTTCCGGGATGTTCTCCAGTCCGCTTTGCTCGTGGGTATAACGTTTACGCTGGTAGGTTTTGAGGGCTACATTCACGGTGAGCCGCCTGGCCCATCCGGCAAAAGACCCCTGGAAACCATACTTTGGTAACTTGTTGAAAATGCGGATGAAGGCATCCTGCAGTACGTCTTCAGCCTCTGCCTGGGTGCGGCAATAGCGCTGACAGACGGCCATGAGCATAGGGGAATACCGCTCGAACAGCAAGCGCGAGGCTTGTTCTTCGCCCCGCAGGGCTCCTTCGATCAGTTCCTTCTCTTTCATGCTTAGCATCGGCAATCTTACCAGTGGTACAACGATAAGACATGGCCGATAGATTAAACGTGGCCCGAGCTAAGGATATTTTTTCAGCTTTGGCATTCTGACGTAGGCTTTACACCTTCTGCTTCAAGCAGTAATGTCCTCAATGGTTGATTGCAAGGGGGCTATGCCATTCTACGAAACTTGATGGTTGTCAATAGAAGGCAGTAGGAGCGCCTTACCTGCCTTGGCTGGCTAAGGTCTGCGTCTGCCAGGTAATTTGTCCGAATTCCGGGAAGGAGGAATCATAGACTGGAACCAAAAAATTAACTGATCGTTTAGCCTAAAAGCCTTGCGTTGGTTCCGAAAGAGCTTTACTTTTGCGAAAGCAACAGTTGCATTGACAATTAAAACATTTGATCATGTCCCTTACGACTACAGCGCCACAAGTGGAGGCTGCTATTGATGACTTCCCCCTGTTGGGAACAGACTACGTAGAATTATACGTTGGTAACGCCCGTCAGGCGGCTCACTTTTACCAGTCAGTAATGGGTTTTCAGCCCCTTGCTTACGCTGGGCTGAGTACTGGCTTGCGTGACCGGGAGAGTTACGTGGTAGTGCAGGATAAGATCCGACTGGTGTTGACCAGTCCGCTGACTAAAGGTACCGAAATCGGTCGTTTGCATGATCTGCACGGTGATACCGTACGTTGTGTTGCTCTTTGGGTAGATGATGCTGCTAAAGCTTTCAACACGGCCGTTGGCCGTGGTGCCGAGGCCGTGATGGAGCCCACAGCTTTTGAAGATGAGCACGGCACCTGCGTCCGCGCCCAAATCCAGAGCTTCGGCGATACGATCCACGAATTCGTAGAGCGCAAGGCATACAATGGTGCCTTTATGCCGGGCTTTGATGCCTGGAGTCCGGAGTTCCGCCCTGAGCCCGTTGGTCTTAAATTTATCGACCACATGGTAAGCAACGTGGCCGAAGGCGAAATGAATAAGTGGGTGAACTGGTACGCAGAGGTAATGGGCTTCAAACAGCTGATCAGCTTTGATGATAAGGACATCAGTACCAAGTACACCGCACTGATGAGCAAGGTGATGAGCAACGGTAATGGTCGGGTGAAATTCCCGATCAATGAGCCGGCACCGGGACTCAAAAAGAGTCAGATTGAGGAGTACCTCGAGTTTCACTGTGGCCCGGGTATTCAGCACATTGCTGTTGCTACGGATGACGTGATTGGCACCGTGAAGGCGTTGCGTGCACGTGGTATGGAGTTCCTTCGGGTTCCCGATAGCTACTATGATACGCTGCTTGACAGGGTGGGTGATATTGATGAAGACCTCACCCCGCTGCGTGAACTTGGTATTCTGGTCGACCGTGATGACGAAGGCTATTTACTTCAGATTTTCACTAAGCCGGTTCAGCCGCGTCCGACTGTTTTCTTTGAAATTATTCAGCGGAAGGGCGCAACGAGTTTTGGCAAAGGCAACTTCAAAGCACTCTTTGAAGCGATTGAGCGTGAGCAGGAGTTGCGTGGCACGCTCTAAACCGCTTGAGAACCGGATTAACTCAGCGTTCATGCAGTAATCACCCGGAAATAAGAACCCCCACCTGAAAAGATCAGGTGGGGGTTCGCTTTTAGGGTGAGACAACCTTCTTAGCAGGCTCAATTATCTCCGTCTCTTAGAACCTAACGTTCAGTGCTAGCTGCATCATGGTGCCCAACTGGCTGAAGTGGTAACCGTCGTAGGTCATCTGTGAGTAACGCTGATTGAAGGTGATCAGGTTAGATTGATTTTGCAAGAATTCAGCATCATTCAGTCGGCTATCGCCGGGTGTTTCAGACATGAAGTTCCACTCGGGAAGTACGTTGAGCAGGTTGTTGATGTTCAACGAGAGTGTAGTTTTTTCCGTGATGCCGTAGTTCAGCGCAAGGTCCGTAACAACTTTGGTGGTGAACTTGGTGAAAATACCTGCGTCAAGACCTTGCTGGTAAAAGGTTGTTGGGCCGAATACCGTATTGTTCAGGGAAACGCCAAGCTTACCGAAGTCGGTACCCAGGCCAAGAATAGCCTTGAATTCAGGGCGGGAAGTGAAGAATAATGCTTCCTGTGTCTGATTTGCGACGGACTGACCAGCACTGGCGACAATGGCTGGGTTTTTTACGTCACCTACGCGCTCATTCTGGAGCATGTAATTACCGGAGAGGTTTACGTTCAAGGTGTTGGCACCAAGTTTAAGGCCGCGGTAATTTGCCACAAAATCAATACCGGAGGTGCGAGTGTCGAGGCCGTTAACGAAGAAGCTCAGGTCGGATAGGTTGTTGTCACTCAGGATCTGGTCGAGTTCGGTACCTCCGCCAGCAGTACCTCCAATTTCGGTGGAGAGAATAATCCGATCTTCTACGTTAATGCTGAAGAAATCGATAGTGATGCTCAAATCATCAGATGGACGGAGACCTACACCAACGGTGAAGTTGGTTGACTTTTCGGGGTCGAGTGCAGGCAGGCCGAGAAGGCGGGCTTCACGACTTACGTTATTGACAAGACCGCCAACCTGGATACCCTGGCCGGGAATAAAGCTGTACTGTGCTTTCTGGGTGAAAATTTGGTGCAGGGTAGGGGCTTTGAAACCGGTAGAGAAAGAGGCACGGAGCGTGATCTTATCCTCGTTGAACTTATAGCGTGAACTCACTTTGTAAACGAAGGCGTTACCAAAGTCAGAGTAGTTTTCCAGACGAACGGTGGTGTTCACGAGGAAGTCGTCAGTAATGTCGAAGGCTGCATCGGCGTAGCCACCGAAATTATAGCGGTTGAATTTGCCGGAATTACGAGGGTCATTACCAGCAAAAGAGTCGGCGCCACCCGCTTCGTAACTGGAAAGTTCACCTTCAATGATAGTGAAATTCTCGTTACGGAATTCTGAACCGAATGCGATGCCCACTTTGTCAGAGAGTCGACGGGTAACATCAATATTTCCAACGGTGTGCGTGAAGCGCGTGCCACCCGGGTCGAAAGTAATGGGGCTGTTTTCCCGGTACCGTTGCGCAAAAGTAACTTCCTCTGGCTCCTGGATACCGTTTTCGTTTGCGTCGATCCAGTTAGGAACGAGTACTTCGTTCCGGTTATGCGAGTTATTCACCTTGTAGGTCTGTTGGTTGCCACCAACGGTAAAGCTAAGGTCAGCGATCCAGCCGTTCTTTTCGGTACGGAAGCCGAGGGTTCCGTTGTAATCATTAAGTAGTCCCTCGAAGGTTGGTACGTAGCCGATGTACTCGCCGTTTGGTCCGTCAGGGAAGAAGTCAGCCAGGTAAGGGAAAGCTGCTTCTGTCCGCCAGTACGGCGTACGGTAATTGGCGAAAGAGTTGACCCGCTTGTAGATATAAGCTGCATCCCCGTATATCTCGGTACTCTCGGTCAATTTGTTGCCGAAATTAACGGCAAACTTAGAGGCGGTAGTTTCGGGAGAACCATTGATGTTACGGGCATCAGGGTAAGCATTGAGGAATCGCTGTACGTCTGCAATATCTGCACCAAAATCGCCAGCTTCCCCTTCAGCACTCACGGTGCCTGGGCGATTAGCGAGGTTGGTCTTGCTCAGATCAAGGGTGTAATTAATGAAACCGTCACGGCCAAGCTTAGAACCATTGTTCAGGGCGATACCGAACATTTCACCATCACCTTCGCTGGTGATACCGGTGCGGAGGGTAAATGAACCCGCTTCAGCATCGTCCTTAAGGATGATGTTCATTACTCCGGCAATGGCGTCGGAGCCGTACTGAGCGGAGGCACCGTCACGAAGGATTTCG
This sequence comes from uncultured Lewinella sp., assembly GCA_964616365.1. Taxonomy (GTDB): domain Bacteria; phylum Bacteroidota; class Bacteroidia; order Chitinophagales; family Saprospiraceae; genus Neolewinella. Next base: position 20,459 of record CAZTTF010000176.1, read on the forward strand.
ATACGCTTAATGGCGTCAACGGGAATACCGGAAATGTCCGCACCGGTTTCCCCCCGCCCGGGAGAAGTTTGGGTGTAGAGCAATGCCGAAAGATTCTTGCGCTTTCCATTAATGAGGACTAGCGTTCGGCTTGGTCCCATATTGCGAATCTCGTAAGGGTCAAGCAAAGAAGTTGCATCGTTTACGGGCGTTTGTACCGTATTGAATGAAGGGACGCGGTACTGGAGCGCTTTATCGAAAGTTGCCTGACCAGTAGAAAGTAAATCCTTTGCCCGGAATACATCAACGGGTAACGGGGATGTTGTATTAGAACGTGGTGCCGTTCTGGAACCAACGATGACCAGTTCGTCCAACGTGGTGGCACTACTTTCCAGCGTTATATCCCAAGTAACATTCTCGCCAGCAGATAAGGTAAAGGATTTTGAAGTGGATTCGTAACCGATATAGCTTACTGTCAGCTCGTAAGTGCCCGGGGCACCGAGATTGATGGAGTATTTTCCGTCAATATCTGTTACCGTCCCTGCTGAGCCTAAGCTAATGGTTGCTCCAATTACGGGACCGTCCCCATCCGAAACCATGCCGGAAACAGATTGAGCCATGCTAATTCCTGGCAGGACAAAAAGCAGTAAGAGTAAGTAGAAATAATATTTCATATAAGAAGAGTGAATGATTAGAATTACTGTCCGGAACAGTAGTTATGTTGGTTGTTACCAATCAGATAATAAGCAAGCATCTCTCCTCCGGCAGGAAAGGTTGGTGCTACTTGAGTAGACTTGAAACAGCATTAATTATCAGGGTGTAGAGTAGCTTTATTTTAGAGCACACACAGTGTTTTCGTTTCCACAGACTTGTTTAGTGACTTGCCTGAGCGGAAGTGTAAATAACTGAAATATATTTTGTTGTAAATAAGTACGCCGGATTTATATTTTTTAAAAACTTTATTCGCAAAATAAAATTCGATGCAATCGATTGATTTGCAGCATTTTACTAAATTTGTAAATTATTTATTCGCTGATGCTCTTTTTACTGATAAATCAAGCTAAAGTGGTGTTTTTCCGTTAGTTCGAGCTAGTATTTATGTTCCTAAAAGCCATGCAAGGCAAAGAAAAAGGGGCAAACTCAGCTGAGTTTGCCCCTTTTTCTTTGTTGTTAGATTGTAGTTATTCCGGCTCAAACCCAAGGATGATGTTGAAGGTACTCAGGTTGCCGTTTTCAGCAGTGTTGCGATCCTTGTCGAAACCAAGTCCCCAGTCAAATCCAAGGGTGCCGAACATGGGGAGGAATACCCGGGCACCAAATCCAACGGAGCGGCGTAGGTCGAAGGGGTTGAAGTCCCGCGCGGAGCGCCACGCATTACCTCCCTGAGCGAAGGCGAGTACGTAGATGGTACTGGAGGGATTGAGGCTGAGGGGGTAGCGCAGCTCCATGGTGTACTTGCTGAAGATGGGGGCTGCCACTTCCCGGGTGTTGCCCCGCTCATCAACAATGATGGAGTTGTTGGGCAGTTCGCTGGTTTCGTAGCCCCGGAGGCTGATGATGTCTACCCCGGCAAACTGGAATTGCTGGTTGTTGATACCGTCGCCACCCAGCTGGAAGCGTTCGAACGGAGCAACGCCAACGGCGTCGTCGAAGGCACCGAGGAAACCAATTTTGGCCTGGGTCTTCAGGACGAGCTTACCGATCAAAGGCGTGTACCAGTCTGCGTTCAGACGCCATTTGTGGTATTCGAGGTAGCGGAAACGATCCTGGATAGTCTCGAGGCTTTCGGGCGAGTCATCCACGAGGCCGAGGCTGCGGTAGGGTGGGGTGACTTTTACCGAGAGTTCGATGTTGGAACCCTGCTTGGGGAAGATGGGGTCCGTAGCGGTCGTCCGTGCCAGGGTGAACTGGAAGGAGAAGTTATTGAAACTACCGGTCGTTACGGGAACACCATCATCGGTGGTGAACAACTGACCCCACTGGTCGAGCTGGAGCGTCTGGAGGTTGATTCCTGCACGGAAGATGAAGTTGTCATCAGGCCAGCGCAGGCGTGTTCCGAGAGAAACGGCAGCTTGCTGGATGATTAGCTTACGAGGCGCTTGCGGGATACCAAGGTCGAACTTGTTGTACATCCCGGAAACCGTAAGGGAGGTCGGGCGCTTGCCACCGAGCCACGGCTCGGTAAGGCTGGCATTGTAGCTCTGGAAGAAACGGCCGTTAGTTTGGGCGCGCAAGCTGAGGCGTTGTCCGTCTCCCTGTGGCAGCGGGTGCCATGCTTCTTTATTAAAAATGTTCCGCAGGGAGAAGTTGTTAAACGTTACGCCCAGGGTACCAATCACACCCTGGCGGCCACCCCAACCAGCACTTAGCTCAAGCTGATCGCTCGGGGTTTCTTCTACGGTGTACTTAATGTCTACCGTTCCTCGGTCGGGGTTAACCGGCGTATCAATACCAAGGGTTTCCTGGTTGAAGTAGCCCAGGCCGATGATCTGACGCTGGGAACGAATGATGTCCGAGCGGGAGAACTTTTGTCCGGGACGGGTAAAGACTTCCCGGCGGATAACGTGCTCGTGGGTCCGGTCGTTACCCTCAATGGTTACTTTGTCGATGGTTGCCTGAGGACCCTCGAAGATCCGCATCTCAAGGTCAATCGAATCACCTTCGATAGCAACCTCAATCGGGTCTACGTTGAAGAACAGGTAGCCATTATCCATGTAGAGAGAGGAGACGTCGGCATTGTCCGGGCTGAAGCTCAGGCGGCTTTGCAGCTCCTCTTCGTTGAAAATGTCTCCTTTTTCAATGGCCAGTACGCGCGCCAGGGTTTCATCGTCATAAATGGAGTTACCCTTCCAGTTGATGTTGCGGAAGAAGTACTGGGTACCTTCGTTGACTTTAATGTTCAGCACAAGCTCTCCGTCGGCATTACGGGAAATACTATCGCCTAACACCTGAGCATCACGGTAACCGAGGGTGTTATAATAGGCGATAACCGCTTCCTTGTCTGTTTCGAACTCATCGGGGCGGAATTTGGAGCCTTTGAGGAACTTACGCTTCTCGTTGGTCTCCTTCATCTGCTTGCGCAGCTTTTTGTCTTTTACTTCGATGTTGCCGTCAAAGTTGATCTCGGCAATTTTGATCCGTTCTCCACGATTTACATCAAACAGGAGGCGTACGGAGTTTGCCCGGCTACTATCGGCAATTTCCTCAACCCGGACGCTTGCGTCGAGGTAGCCTTTTTCCACGAAAAAGTTCTCGATGCCTTCCGAGGCATTGATCTTGGCATCCTCAGTAACGATACCACCGCGGGCGATGTAGCCATTGACTACTTCGTTGAGGTCTTCGTGCAGTCCTTGTTTCACCCCACGGTAGCTGTGGCGCAAGAATCGTGGACGTTCCTCGACGCGAACCCGGAGGAAAATAACGTTACCGATGACCTTTTCCTGCTCGATGGCCACGTCAGTAAAAAGACGCAGGCGCCACAGGTTTTTGAGGGCACGGGGAACATCCGGACCGGGAATGCGGATTTTGTCACCTACGCTGAGTCCGGTAACGCCAATAATGGCGTTTTCTTCGGCGAAGAACGCTCCGGCCACGGAAATACCACCAACCTCGTATTCCTGGGGAGAGGTGTAATCGTAAACCGGGAGGTTAAGGGAGTCTGTTTGGGCAGATGCCGTAGCAACCGTAAACAGGCAAAAGAGGGAAAGAAGATATACGCTTAGTTTCATTCGTCGCTTAGTTTGCGTCCCGCAATCGGTGCGGGAGAGTAGCTTCCGGGGTAAGGACAGTATTCCGGGGAACAAAGGTTGGTAGGAGGTCAGGTAAGTTGTTCACTAGTTTTGCCAAAACGTCGTTCCCGTTGCTGGAAATCACGGATGGCGGCGTGCAGGTCAGGTTTGCGGAACTCGGGCCAGAAAACAGGGCTAAAGTAGAATTCCGCGTAAGCGGCTTGCCACAAGAAGAAGTTACTCAGGCGGTTTTCACCACTGGTGCGGATGATCAACTCAGGGTCGGGAAATTCCCGGGTGCTGAGTTGTTGGTCAATAATGCTCTCGTTGATGTCGCTTGGGGCGAGACGCCCGGCGGCAACCTCTCCGGCGATGCGACGAATCGCATCAGTAAGGTCCCACTTTCCGCTATAGTTCAGCGCCAGGATGAGTTCCATGCCAGCATTGGAAGCGGTCTGGGCGATGCCGAAGTCAAGGGCCTGACGCGTTGCCTCAGGCAATTGGGAGGTGTCACCGACGGCCCTGAGCCTGATATTGTTCTTGAGCAAGGTTTCCATCTCAGAGCCAATGGTGTCCACCAAAAGCTGCATCAAGGCCCCTACTTCCGTTTCCGGCCGGCTCCAGTTTTCCGTACTGAAAGCGTAGAGCGAAAGGCATTCTACGCCCAGTTCGGCACAACCCTCAACGGTTGCCCGCACGGCTTCAACGGCACTGTGGTGCCCAAAGACACGGGGCTTGCCTTGTCCTTGTGCCCAACGGCCATTTCCGTCCATGATCACCCCAATATGTCGGGGCAAACGAGACTTGTCGATATCTGGATTAGTTTCACTCATACCTTAAGGAGCGCAAAGGTACGGTTAATGCCGGAGAGTGATAAATCTGAGCGGCAGCAGGCAGGGGACAAGCGCATCAGAACTTATCGTCGTCCGAGACATAGGATGAGCCTCCTGAATCCCACCTAAGGTAGTCTTTGGAGGACGCATACTACGTCCGAACAACTCACTTATCGGGTAAATCGAGGTGGCTGACGCACATGATGAGCCCTTGAAAAACGGTCCTTGCGTGGCTACCAAGGTACGCATACTATGAGCAGCCACCTCGAGCAATCCCTAAACGAGTTGTTTGGACATAGCATGCTTCCACCCCCGACTTACTTAGCAGGATAGAGCCTGCCGCACATTGAACTCAAGGGGCAAAAGTCTGCTCCAGCGTCCGCGCCCATGATTCGCTCGCATCTATTGGTCCGCTGTCCTTGCCGTCTTGACGTGCCTTGCGACAACAATAAAAACGTGATTTTCGCCTGTTTTTTTTTGCGCTGGCGCAGGTGCCGGGGAGGAGGGGCAATGGCAAGGTGGAGATGGGGGACGCATGTCGTTGCAACTGACAATCAGCCGGTTTTGAGCAATCGTTTGCGCTCATCCTTCGTGTTTATGGTCAAGTTTTCCGCTTTTCCATTCAGTTAAAAATGCGGGAAAAAAGCCCCGCCAGCGAATTTTCACTAAATTGCAGCCCCGATTGGCTTATCCCAGCCGCGTTTTATTCGATCATGACGTTATCCTTAAGTATGAGGCTATCAACTACTCTTTGCGCATTATTGTGCGTACTATTCGCCGGAGCGCTTTCCGCTCAGGTTACTCTTAACGGCGTAATCACAGATGCAGACACCGGAGAGGGGCTCATTGGCGCCAGTGTTTTAGTGAAAGGTACCACGACCGGTACGGTGACTGACCTGGATGGAAGCTGGACCCTGACGGTTGACGGACTGCCGTCCATTCTTCAGTTCTCTTACCTTGGTTATGCCACTACGGAGCTGGAGGTTACTTCCCCGGATCAAGACCTTAATATTACGCTCGGTGGAGATGCTACTACCATTGCTGTAGTAGAGGTCAAAGGCCAGCGTATCAGTGATAAGCAGCGGCAAGCGGCACTTACCGTGGAAACCATGGACGCGATTGCCATCAAAGAAACCCCGGCGGCTAACTTTTACGACGGCCTCGGTAGTTTGAAAGACGTTGACTTAACGGCTGCCAGTCTAGGCTTCAAGATCATCAATACCCGTGGATTTAACTCTACCAATCCCGTACGCTCCCTACAGATCATCGACGGGGTAGACAATCAAAGCCCGGGACTTAACTTCTCACTCGGCAACTTCCTTGGAGCTTCAGAACTCGACGTTAACCGCGTAAACCTGGTAGTTGGTGCATCTTCGGCATTCTATGGCCCTAACGCCTTTAACGGCGTTATTGCGATGGAGACTAAAGATCCTTTCCTGCAGCAGGGACTTTCAGCGCAAATCAAAGTAGCTGAGCGTAACCTGGTGGAAGGCGGTTTCCGCTATGCCCAGGCTTTTAAGAATAAAGATGGACGGGAGTGGTTTGCCTTTAAAGTCAACATGTTCGGTTTCCGGGCTGATGACTGGGTAGCCGATAACTTTGACCCCGTTTTTGATTCGGGCCTTGGGGTGGATAACCCTGGAGGCTATGATGCCGTTAACCGCTACGGTGATGAAGCTGATTCCGGAGCCGACTTCTCCGGTGTCCTTGGTTTGGGAGAAATTCGTCGTCGTGGTTACGATGAGGAAGACCTTGTAGACTATGACAGCGAAAACATCAAGATTGGTGCTGCGCTGCATTTTCGCCTTAGCCCGGACAAAAGTCTGGAGAGTACCGAACTGCTGCTGGCTAGTAACTACAGTACGGGTACTACCGTGTACCAGGGCGATAACCGTTTCAGTCTGAAAGGGATTCAGTTCTACCAGCATCGGATCGAGCTACGTAACCGGGATAATTTCTTCCTGCGTGCCTACGCTACCCACGAAGATGCCGGCCAGAGTTACGATCCTTACTTTACGGCACTACAGTTGCAGGAGTTGCATAAGTCTGACGCTTCATGGCGGACGGACTACCGGAATTACTGGACAGCTTTTGTTACCCCACAGATTGAAGGACTGGAAGGCTTCCCTAATTGCCTTTCGCTCCCCGCCGATCAGCGGTGTACCATTTCGGAGTTCCGCCAGCAGCGCCGGGATTTCTACGCAAGCGAGACAGTACGTAACCTCTTGCCTGGTTTCCACGCAGAAGCACGCAATGCCGCAGGCACTGCCGGCAACCTGGACCCTGATGCCGTAGATTTCTTCGAGCCGGGTACGGCGCGCTTTCAGCAAGCTTTCGATAGCATCACCAGCAACCTGGTGGGGCAGGGGGGAACCCGCTTCTTCGACCGAAGCGCACTCTTCCACCTGCACGGTGAAAAGCAATTCAAAGGAGCATGGACGCCAAATGACGAGTCTAGTCTCGATCTGACGCTTGGTGCCAATTACCGCCTCTACACCCCGAATAGCCAGGGAACAATTCTGCTGGATACTGCCGGGCGTAATATTGACACTTACGAATACGGTGTTTACGGCGGAGGTACGATGAACGTCAACAACAAGTACAGGATCTCCGCCAGCTTGCGGATGGACAAGAACCAGAACTTCGACCTGCTGTTCAGCCCCGCTGCCAGTTTTGTTTACACGCCAAGTCAGAAAACAACCCTGCGGGCTTCTTTCAGCTCGGCCATTCGTAACCCAACGCTCAATGACCAATATCTCAACTACAACGTAGGACGGGCTATTCTGCTGGGTAATATTGATGGGGTCCAGGATCTGATTACGGTGGAAAGCCTGATCGACTTCCTTAACTCTGGAGATGCTGATACCATCCGTCGCTTTGACGTTCCGGCGATCCAGCCGGAACAGGTACGCACCTTCGAGCTGGGGGCACGTACAACGGTCGGGGAGCGCCTCTACCTGGATGCGACCTATTATTATAGCCGCTACACGAACTTTATTGGTTTCAACCTCGGCGTTCAGGCAGCGATTATTGACAATGCTCCTCCCAGTGGCGTGCAAGCTTTCCGAGTGGCGGCTAATGCCCGGGATATTGTTACGACGCAGGGCTTCAGCATTGGATCGAATTTTTACTTTGCTGACTACTACTCGATCAATGGTAATTACAGCTGGAATGTCCTCAATACCGAAACCGATGATCCGATCATTCCGGCCTTCAATACCCCGGAGCATAAATTCAACATTGGCATCTCGGGGCGCAACGTTCCGCTGAATGTCTTCAATAAGCCAGTACAAGACTTTGGCTTTAGCATCAACTATAAATGGGTCGACTCCTTCATCTTTGAGGGGAGTCCTCAATTTACGGGCCCAATTCCCTCCTACGGAATGCTGGATGCTCAGATCAACTTCACGGCGAAGAAGATCAATACTACGTTTAAAATCGGTGCCAGTAACCTGCTGGATAACCAAGTATTCCAAGTGTACGGTGGCCCCCGGATTGGGCGGTTGGCCTACGCTTCTGCTACTTACAACTTCGTGAAGAAGTAAGCAGTATCCTTTTTTTACATTCGTTCATCAACTCAAATTTCATGCGTACAAAAATTACCCTAATTATGGCCTTGCTCCTCTCCGTAGTGAGTG